>JANQSL010000059.1 GCA_028284075.1 Candidatus Sumerlaeia bacterium
CTCCCCAGGTTCGTGTCAAACCCGAGGCCATTGTTCCTCCCTCCGACAACCCCATGCATGGCTGGCGGTGGCTGGGAGCCCGGCTGCTCTCCGGTGACCTTTGGCCCCGCGATGCCGTCACCAACCCGGTCATGGCTTATTTTACCGGACGCCAGCGTGGCCGCGCCTCGGAGGATCTACTGGGAGTGGCACCCTGGGCACTCTGGGTGCTGTTCGACTTCTGGTTTATGTTCGCCTTTGCAAAAAGCTACAGTCAGATTTTTTCTCTCGGTCTGGCGGAATTCGTGGTCGCAGGGGTCGTTGCTCTTCTCTGGTCCGCAACCGTCACGGCGATGCATCTGAGGAGGACCATGAGGAACCTGCCGCTCGAAGAGATGCTGCTGACTCGTCTGAATCACATCGATATCGTTCAGGGCTTGTCGATTCGCCCCATTGCCGTGCAGTCCGCCTCAATTCTCTACTGGTCACTGGCCAGTGCCATCTTCGCTCTTGCTGCCGATTATGCAATCTCCGGCGGGATCGGACAGTCGGCGCTTGTTATCGGAACAATCGTGGCTATTGTGAGGTGGTACTATCTTAGTGTTGCCATTGAGATTGGCGGCTCCATTGCCATGCGTGCACACCTTTGTATTCGTCAGCCGCTGACAGCCTGCCTGCGCATGTTACTCGATACCGGAATCGTCGTGGCAATGTTTCTGCTTAGCTGCGGATTGTTGGCGGGAGTGTTGAGTCTGATTTCTCATGTGATGAAGAAAACCGGCGCAACGGGGCTCGGCCTTGTAATCGGCTTTTTATCCTTCGGAGCTCTGGCACTTCTGGTGATTCTTCTGTTTGCGGGGGTTTCGTTTCTCTTTGCGGCCATGCGCAACATGGGCAGCGAAGCCATGAACTGGTGTTACAACTATCCCGGTGAGTGGTGGATCAAACGTGCGGAGGGAGAGGAACGGGGTGAGGAGGCAAGAACGCTGCTGACGCCGTGGCGGCCCCTCGGAAAAGACAAGGTCATCTACAAGGCCTCGGCGCCAATGAACCGTAAATAAAATAAGAACCCCGACCGGGAGAGGACCAAAACGGGCCCCTCTCCCCGTCAAAGGGGTGGTCATCCTTTTGGAGGCGTTCTTACCACCAACAGGCGCACTTCCGTCATGTCCTCCACCGCCCATCGAATACCTTCGCGGCCCAGGCCCGAATCCTTCACACCACCGTAGGGCATATGATCGACGCGCCAGCTGGGCACATCACCGATGACAACCCCGCCAACGTCGAGTTTGTCCCATGCCTTTTGTGTTTTATAGAGGTCGCGCGTGAAAATGCCCGCCTGAAGGCCGAAAGTGGAATCGTTCACTTCCTTGAGCGCCTGGTCGAACTTTTTGAAGGAGGACAGCAATGCCACCGGGCCAAAGGCTTCCTTGCAATAAACGTCTGTCTTGCGGCCCGCGCCTTCCATCAGCGTGGCCTGTAGCATTGCTCCATCGCGTTTGCCTCCACAGAGAACCCTGGCTCCACCTTTCTTTGCGGCGAGGATCCAGTTGTGAAGACGCTCTGCTTCTTTTTCGCTAATCATCGGTCCGATAAAAGTGTCAGGGTTCTTCGGATCACCCGCTTTCAACTTCTTCGTTTCCGACACCAGCTTGCGTTTGAACTTGTCGTAAATCGACTCGTGCACGATGATGCGTTGAACACCGATGCAGGACTGACCGCTTTGGTAAAATGCACCGATGATAATGCGCGATACGGCATCGTTGATATCCGCGTCCTCGTCGACAATACATGCCGCGTTTCCACCAAGCTCCAGCACGACCTTTTTCTTCCCGGCACGTGCCTTCAGATCCCAGCCGACCTCCGGTGAACCGGTGAAGCTGAGGAGCTTGAGGCGTTCATCCGTCGTGAACAGGTCCGCTCCGTCACGGCGGCAGGGGAGAATGGAGAATGCTCCCTTTGGCAGGTCCGTTTCTGCAAGAACCTCCCCGATGATAATCGCTCCAAGGGGAGTCAGACTGGCGGGCTTTAGAATGAACGGGCATCCGACCGCGAGAGCGGGTGCCACTTTATGCGCTGCAAGGTTCAATGGAAAGTTGAAGGGTGAAATAAACGAGCACGGACCGATCGGAACCCGTTTCCAGTATCCGCGGTATGCGGCTGCACGAGGACTGATGTCCAGGGGCATCACTTCTCCGTAAATGCGGACGCTTTCCTCCGCCGCGATGCGGAAGGTGTCGACCAGACGGCTGACTTCGCCCTTTGAATCCTTGATCGGCTTGCCTGCCTCAATGCAGAGCGCGTCCGACAGTTCATCGGCACGCTCCTGAAAACGCGCCACGCAGTGCATCAGAACCGCCTGGCGCTCATAAGCCTTCATTTCCGCCATCGGTTCGGCGGCTTTCACGGCGGCGCCGATTGCCTTGTCAATGACTGAGGCATCCGCCATGGCAACCTTTGTGGCCACCTTGCCGGTGTACTTGTCCGTAACCTCCAGATCCTTGTTGGCCTGAATGGCTTCGTTTGCGAGATAGTAGGGATACTGTTTTTTCAGCATGATGACTGATCGCTCCGGAAGAGGGCGTTGTTCACGGGCAGAGGCCATCCGCCTGCCCTTGCCCGGGGCAACCGGACAAATCGTGGATGCGTCGGGGGAGGTGTGGCTTTACAAATGGGGCGCCCGAGAACGGGCGCCCCACAAGTTCAGATGATCTGCAGCCTGCTCCCTAGTCAAGAATGGCCCAGTCGCGGACCGCCGCTCCCGCCGTGGATGAAGTCGGGGAGCAACTCGCGCAATCGCCTGCCGTGATCGTGGAACCGAACACAAACGGCAATGTCGACCAGTCCCCCTCTGCATCGGTATCCACTCCGTCAGTCGTGCGAGAGTATCCTCCGAAAGCGAATCCGCCATCGGTTGTTGTAAACAGCGGAACATCCATCAATGCAACCGGCGATACAGAGCGAGGCTCCGTGCCGAAATCCGTGGTTGTGACATTGATATCAAGACCGTCGACAATGCCCTCTGTTCCTGCAAGAGGACCGGCACCGGAGTTGGGGATCGCCGCGGTGGGAATCAGAATGACTGCCGATGCGTTGCTGAGATCCTGGTGAACCACTGATTCCTGCGCGAGATCGACCGTCACGCCGAATACCGCTTCCGTGCTCTGTGTCGCTTCCGTGGCCGAGGTGTTGCCAATGAGATAGTATCCGTTTGCTCCAAGTGCCTGGCCCGCCAGGTCCACCGCGGCAAGAACCGCACCCTCATCGCTCGTCGTTTGATCGATCACTGCCAGAGTCAGCCCGTCCAGAGAAGCGCTCGGTGCACCGAACAATTCGACGTACCACGGATTGTCGTCTGTTCCGTCGAGGGTGCTGGTGTACATCTCGTTCACAACGACACTCGGCGAGGCACTCGCCGCCGTCGGACTGCAGTCAGTGCAGTCGCCCGCAGTGAGCACGGAACCAAAGACAAAGGGCAGTGTCGACCAGTCTCCCTCGGCGTTCGTGTCAGTTCCCTCAACCGTCCGGTAGTAGCCGCCAAAGGCAAAGCCGCCGTCCGTTGTGGTGAAGAGTGGCACGTCAGTCCACGTGACCGGTGTTCCGGAGCGGGGCTCCGTGCCGAAATCCGTGGTTGTGACGTTGATATCCAAACCGTCGACAACAGTTTCCGAACCCGTCAGCGGTCCGGTTCCCGCACCGGGAATTGTGGATGTCTGCACAAGAAGAGTCGCGGAGGCGTTGCTCAGATCCTGGTGTGTCACCGCTGCCTGAACGGCATCCACGGTGACGGAGAAAACAGCTTCCGTGCTCTGAGTCGCCTCCGAAACCGCCGTGTTGCCCACAAGCAACTTGCCGTTGAAACCAAGAGACAAGGTGTCCAGATCGACCGAGGCCAATACCGCGCCTTCATCTCCCGTGGTTTGATCGACGATGACCAGCGACAAGCCGCTCAACGATTCGAGCGGCAGGCCGTGAAGCTCCACATACCAGGGGTTGTCATTGGCTCCGTCGAGGGTGCTGGTATACAACTCATTGATAACAACCGCCTCGCTCGTGTTTGCGGCCAGTGTCACCGCAGCTGTCAGTAATCCGCATCTCAAAATGGAAGATTTCATGAGAACTCCTTCGAAGAATCGCTCTGTGAGAATTATTCTGAGTATTCTTCGATCAATCGAACCCGCTGGTCTTGTATAACCTTGCTTGCGTGGTCGGCCACATGCTCCGGTTTTGGCGCTGAGCGCACGAATTGTACAAAAATCCCTGATTCAAGGCATTCCCATTCTCTCCATACCCGAATCCCTCGATCATTTCCTCAAACTTGTTCTCGACGAGTTTCGGCGTGCCGTACCTGACGCCAAACATCCGTTTCATTTTCCCGCCATTAGTACAGTTGATGCAAACGGGCACCCCTGCTGTCGAACAGTGATCCTGCGGCAATGGATCCATGACGACAGAATGCTCGCTTTCCATACTGACTCGCGTTCCGCGAAAATCAGACAACTCGCGGCATTTCCATATGTGGAATGGCTCTTTTGGAACCCGAAACGCAAACTACAGGTTCGCGCGGCATCTGTTGCCACCCTGCATTCCGGCAATGATCGCAGTCGTGCCGTATGGGACAAACTCCAACCAGGCAACCGCCGGAACTATTGTACCGAGCCCGCGCCGGACACCCTGGTATCAGTTCCGTCAACCGGTATGGCAGATGCTCTTGTGAACAGTGCAACCGTTGAGAACACCGAATCCGGATTTGCCAATTTTGTTGTTGTTGAAACCCGAGTCGAATCGCTCGACTGTTTGATACTGCGCAAGGAAGGAAACTACCGCGCCAGGTTTGCACCCTCAGAGCAATCGTGGCTGATTCCCTAGATCAACGCAGCAGAACCGCCGCCGCCACCGCGGCCGCCGCGACGACAACAAGACCGACAACAATGGCAGCAACGGGCTTCTTCTTTTTGCCGCGTTTCCTTGCAACAACCTCGTCTTCTTCCGCCTGTGTATCGAGGAACTCCCGCAACTCGCGATTCTGTTTCTCGCGAGGCGAGGGTTTCTCGTCCGGCGGAATGACATTGGGCCTTGGAGTACCGTCCTCCACCGCCGTGTCCGCTGTCGAGCGACCTTCCTTTTTTGCAACGCGCCGTATCTGCTGACAAACGTCTTTCGGGAGTTCGCTCTTTTCCACAAGTGGCGCGAGCCACTTTGCCGAATCCGGAACCTTGATTTCCCGATCCGACTCCGTATGGCGGGCAACCTGATACTCGATTGCGATCCAGCCTTCGTAAGGCTTTTGACTCGCCGATTTGTTCCCGTTCTTGTCGAACCGGGCGGCACGGCCGCCAAGCACTTCAACGGCACTCACGGACTGACCACGCATCACGACCCCGAAGTCGCCGTGTTCGATATGGTGTCGGCGGCCGAGGCACAGAATACTTTGTCCCGATTTTCGTTCATCCGCCTCAAGAGAGAGAAGCTTGCCTCCCAGCATCGTGAGCAAGTCGCCGCTGCCGTTGCTACCGTGCATTCCGAACATCAAGGCACTGGCGGGTGCGACGATTGTCAGGCGGCCCGTTGTCAATCTGAGGGCGACGGTGGTTTTGGGGCCGGTAAGGAGCAGTTCGCCCGCATAGACGCGATCGCCTTTCCCATGTCGAACCCGGGTGTGTCCGCCCATCCTGATTTTCCCGCCGACGGAAACATCTGCCGGAAAGATATCCAAAGGTCCGTTAACGAATTCCAGATCTCCGACCGGCTGCCGGGCTATGCTCAGCGCCCGTTCCAGAATTGCCGAGCGCTTGCGCGGCTCCAGCATTTGCTCTGGAAGCGTAAGTTGTTTGACGTCGGTGCATAGATTCTCCGGCGACATGGAAAGGAGTTTTTCCAGTTCCGCCTCATTGCGGCACCGTTCCGCCAGTTGCTCGTCTCCCAGTGATTTGAGTGCTCCCGCAAATCCCTGGCGGACAGCATCCTGATTAAGCCCGAGTGTTTCCGCAACATCGGCCCACTCGAGTCCACACCATGCTCTCATCTTAAGAATGGACTTGTGCGGTTCCCTGAGCCTTTCAACCAAGCTTCCCTCTGTTAGCCCGGCCTCGACGGATCCGCCACCTCGGCGCTCGGTATGCGGATACGGCACTTTGCCCTCGCTGCGCCGTTCCACTCTTGAGCTGTCAAAGACCCCCTGGTCGGATCGTGCACCCCGGCGCCGCAAGACATCCAGGGTGACAGCATCGCAAAGCTGGAGAATCCAGTCTTTGAGTTCCTTGTCCGTAAGTTCGGTTTTTCCCGCAATTGCGCGCAGCACGTTGAGGTAGGTTTCGCCTGTGGCTTCCTCCGCCTGATCCCAGGCGCCAAGGCGGCCGAAGCAGCGCAGGGCTGCATCATCGATGGAGGCCTGAATGGGTCCCAGTCGTGACGTGGTCTCCTCGGGGAGACCGGTGGATTCGGTCATCGTCGCCGAGTCCTTCCGACACTCAAGTTGCTCAAGACGGTGTACACTTCTCTCCCTTCAGATATGCCCGCAACCGTGAAAAGAGGGAATCAATCGACTCTGCGAAATTCCACGTCGACTGTATCGTCACTGTTCGTTTGATGTCGGTGAGTTTTCGGTGAACTGTAGCTTCCCTGTTCCGCATCGAAGACGTTTCCGCCTCGAGGCTGTTGAAAGGGAGCACTCGGATTGATGATCTTCACATTTCGCCGCGCCCAGGCCACGAGCCACTTTGCATACACTCTTCGGCAGGGTGGCATGAGAGTGGACAGTCCGACGACATCCGTCAGTAGCCCCGGTGTGATCAAAAACGCTCCGCCCACCAGCAGCACGACTCCTTCAGCAATCGGCCCCGCGGGAAAGCGTCCCGAAGCCAGTTCCGTTTGTCCCTTGCGGAGAACGCTCAGCCCTTCACGTTTCACCATGGCGGAACCGATGATGCCTGAGACGATCGCGAGAAGAATAGTTACCGGCCACGTGATCAAACGGGCCATTTGGACGATTAACCACAGTTCAATCAGCGTGACTGCCGTGAAGAGGACGAACAGCGTCAACATGATGGGGGGACGGCGGGTACCACGTGGATTCATCGGGTTGCCTTCCGCCATGTGAGTGGTTTGTGTTCCACCAGAAGCTCGCCGGCACTCTCGTTCCAGGAAAGAACGGCGACGGAGGATTGATCCTGAAAGCGCGGCTTGCCGGCCGCTCCCGGATTCACGACGAGGGCACCGTCATGTCGCTCGCAGTACTGCTTGTGTGTGTGTCCGAACAGAATCAACCCCGGCGACTGTCTTGAGAAATGTCTGGCAAGCCTCGATGGCGGGCCGACGCCGTCCGTCACCGCATGACTGTGGGTAAGAATCATGCGGCCGAAGGGTGCATCGATCTCTCGCAGCAGGGGGAGCCGGGGGCTCTGCATGTCGCAGTTTCCCTGTACTGCCAGTGTCGGGGCGATGACCTCCAGTTCATCCAGCAGGTGTTCCCCGACGACATCGCCCGCATGCCAGATTGCTTCCACTCCCTCGAACAGTGAGAAGACATCCGGATGCAGATGACCATGAGTGTCTGAAATCAGACCGAAACGCCTCATGGGCGGACCCTGCCGGTTGTCGCGGTCCGCGCGCAAAAGAAAACGGGGCGGGTCCGAAAACCCGCCCCGCCCGGGCAGCCGTTGGTTTTGTCGGTGCTTAGTAACTCATCCAGTCACCGACCGCTGAATTCAGGATTTCCGACGCCTCGACGCTGACGGGACCGTGCAGTGTTTCGGTGCCGTTCAGGTCGATATCCATCAGGAAGTAGTAGCGGACCTCATTGGACTTCATTGGCTCCGGATCGGACCATGAATACTCACCGCCGACGAGGGAGTCGCCAAGACCGGGGATAATGGTGCTCGTGATGCGTTCCGTCGGTTCAATACCGACCGAGCGCAGGATATGGAAGCCCGCGTTGGAGTCTTCCAGGTTTGTTGCCCATTCGACTGTCACGATACCATAATCGTCGAGGCCGGCTTTCAGGTAATCCAACTCCACGAGCAGCGGGCCCGAGAAGAAGAGGCCAAAAGGAGTGAAGGCTGTCACGGCGCCTGCTGCGGCGGTGGTGTTCTGCGGGTCGTTGAAGGTCGTGACCGTTGCTCCGCCAGGCGGCAGGATCGGATCGTTTTCGTTCACGTTCGCGATGGTGACTCCGAGAGGCACCGGCAGACGGAACGAGCCGTCCGGGAATGACTGCACCGTGACCGTTTGGCCGTTTGAAAGTGTCAGCACGACATCGATGAACGGGACAAAGGGTTCGCCGGGGGTCTGAATACCGTCACCGTTCAAGTCCTGGAAAACACGGCCAACGATATTGGCCGACTGCGTGAGGCCGACGTCCGTTGTCGCCGTGGTGTTTCCCGCCGAGACCGTGACCACCTGCGGGTTGTTGCTTGTCGTGACCACCGACCCGAAGGGGACCTGTGGATCAGACTCATCAACGGTCACCGTATTGGTGCCGGTGCGCACCACAGCTGAATAGTCGCCGTTTCCATCCGTGCTCACCGTTACGACCGTGCCGTCGGCATTGACGATATTCACGTCGATGTTTGCCAAATCCGGTTCGCCCGGGTCCTGGACTCCGTCACCGTCCGTGTCGTCAAAAACATGGCCGGTAATGGTGCCACCCAGTGGATCGCTGACTCCGCCGGAAACACTTGCCACACCCGTTCCCGAGCCCGTCGCCGTATTGTCGATGGTATTGACGCCCGGGCTTGCATTCACGGTGACCCGATATGTCGCCGTGATGGTTTCGCCGGCGAGAAGATCGATCGCACCGTTGGTTGATATGAACTGTGCCGTCAGGTCGGGCGGGCTGCCGCCGGCCACGTCGACATTGGCGCGGCCCGCTGTCGCGAGCTGGATTTGCACATTGTCGATCTGCGCATCATCGAATGTGGAAGACGTGAAACCGGACACGAATCGGACCTGTGCCGTGGCGGTCGGAGACGCCGGAGAGAATGCCGCGAGAAGATCGAAGGACGGTGTCGCGGTGTTGCCGACCGGCAGAGCCGTCGTCCCGCCGGCTCCGTTTGAGGTATAGGTTACCAGGGTAATCCAGGCCGCTGAATTATTCGGACGGGCCTGGACCGTCATGGTGTCCGTACCAAAACCGTTGGTCTCAAAGCCCGTGTTGTTGAGAGCGAACGTGAACGTGACGGCTGTAATACCCGCATCCGAGAGGTCCGCCGTACGTGTCACAATATCGTTGCCGGTAATATCCAGCACTCCACCCGTGACGACGGTATTGCCACCGCCGGCGGAGCCGTCGTCATTTGTTTCGATCCAGGGGGTCGGTGCCCAGTTAATGGAACCGTTGGTGCCGGCATAGGAGGAAGCGGTGCTGAACTCGTCGCGATAGGTTTCCGTCGACGAGCCGGAGCCGGTAGGAGCATTCACGTTCAGTGAATTCGACACATAGGTCGTTCCGGTGGGAAGTGGGTCAGTCAATGTGACGCCGTTGATTGTCGCACCGCTTGTATTGGTCAAAACAACCGTGTAATCGACGGTGTTTCCGGGCAACAGTGCGGCACCCGCATTCGAGGACTTTGTGATCGACAGGGCACCTGCCGAGTAGCCGAAGTTCTCCGTGCCCTGGCTCCCGGCGGAGACCGTGACGGTTCGCGGATTTGCTCCGGCCGTCAACGTTCCCGCGCCCGCCGGAAGATCGGCTTCATCCACCGTAATACGGTAAAGACCGGACGGCAGGCCTGTTGCCGAGTAGTCTCCGTTTCCATTCGTGTCGCTAACAACCGGAGAAGGATCGTCGCCGTTTCCAAAGATGCCGTCCGGCCCGGCGCCCTGAATTGTGACGGTTACGGAGCTGTAGCCTGACTCGCCCGGATCCAGTGTGCCGTCCTGGTTTCCATCGGAGAACACATTGCCGCTGATTGCTCCCCGTCCGGTGTAACCGACCGGTGCGGCATTGAAGCCGACACTCGCGTCAGCCATTCCTGTTTGAACATCGTTGGCGGTGGTCAGAACCGGATTTGCACCCAGATCCGGATCAGTTCCGTCGACCGTTGCGGTCAGATCAGTTCCCTCGATAATCGCCGCATAGTAGACGCCATCGGCGTCCGTTTCAAGAATCAGATCGCTCAGAACTTTGATGCCGTTGTTTATACGCTCGACTGTCACCGTAATATTCGGGATACCGGGTTCTCCCGGCTGACGAATGCCGTCGCCGTTCAAATCGTCGAAAACAACACCGGTAATCCAGGAGCTGCAGAACTGAATCGTGGTTGCGGATTCATTCGGTTGACCGTCCGCACCGGTCGTTCCGCCGTTCGGCTGAAAGTCGTCGACGGATTGTGATGTCGAGAAGCCATAGAGGCCACCCGCCGCACTTCGGGTAACAGTGCCGCCGTCCACGGCGATGTAGCCACCACCGCCACCACCGCCGCCGCCTTCCGCCTCATTGCTTGTTCGCGTGTAGGGCTGAATACCGCCGCGGCCGCCGTCGGCTTCGATACTGATGCCGGAAAGACTGTTCGCTTTGACGACGACCGTGCCGCCTGCGCCGCCGCCGCCAGGAGCGTCGTTCGGATTATTCGGCTGGGTGTTCTGGCCCACCAG
>JANQSL010000061.1 GCA_028284075.1 Candidatus Sumerlaeia bacterium
AAGCATGATTGCCTGCGACTTTCTGATGAAGGACGTTTGGACATGGCGCGGACGAGCAAGGGCGTACGTTCTTGTCTTCATTCACCCTGGATCGCGCAGAGTTTATGCTTCCGCGTCGACTCTCTCCCCCACTCACAACTGGGTCATGCAGCAGTCCCGCAACGTCTCCATGTGGTTGGAGGACATCGGTGTCGAACCCCGATTCCTCATCCGTGACGGTGACATGCTGTATCCCAAAGAGAAACTCGCCGATTTCTGGAGCGAAGAAGATGCGCGCGTCATCCGGATCCCGTCGAAGTCGCTGCCGGGAAACCACGGATTCGCTGCTGTGACCATATCCGTTTCCGCGATCCACGAATTGATCGTCGTCAGGAACGGTTCCGGCCTACCGTCGCCATCCGCCAGATCCTAATGCGATGAGAGGTGTTATCCCGCTTCCGGCATAAAGAGAAATGCATCTTTGCCGCCGGCTTTGCGAACAATCCAGGCGATGAGCGGAAGGAGTGCCGGTGAAACATTCTGAAAGTCGAGGATGGCCGAGCCGGGAGTCAGCGGCGTTTCACTGATGTCTTCACCCTGAAGCAGGTATGCCGTTGTTGCCAGTTTGTGCATATCGCCGACGTCGTAAACGAGGATGCATTCTCTCTCGCTCGTATCATCTTCGTCTTCCTCCAGTTCAAACTCCAATTGCTCGGCAAACCTGGTAAATTCCGCTTGTTCATCCTCGTTCAGATTCTTCAGGTCCGTGAACCCAATCTCAAGTGTCAGATCGCCAAGTCCCGCCAGGTTTTTGGCCGACTGCTGTTCCGCCAGCCAGGCGTGAATGTCGCCATAGTTCTCCATGACCTCCCGGGCGCCGTCGGATTCAAGACGTGCGAAGGGAGGAAGCACCTCGCAAAGCTTTTCGAGCAACACTGCCGCCTGTGCCGGTGAGACCTCCGTTAAGGGCTCAATGCCAACCTCGCCGAGTCGTTCCGCTCCTCTGTCCGTGAGATTCCATTCAGCCGAGACACTCGCGACCGCCGGGTGCGACAGAACCTCTCGCACAAAAAAGCTCGCCGGCGTTTCCGGTGCAATCGCGCACGCCACGCATGTTTCGCAATCTTCTGGATCGAACGGTCCGTGAATCATGATTCACTCCCTTTTCGTTACCGGACATACTTGCTGATGAGGGCGTTGCGCTCCTCCTCGGGGGGCAGCATCGAGATGTCCAAAGGAGGCATTGTCAGATTCTTTTCCCGGATCAGCCGCCGCCAGGGCTCATAGCACATGGTATGGTACTGAAAACAGGCGATCCACAGATCCCAGTCGAAATCCGGCATCAGATCGAATTCCCACGCAATGGCCATCGGCCAGATCATCTCAAGCTGTATCTTGTCTCTATGACTTTCCTTTGCAACGCAGTAGTGATAAAGAGCCTCGAAGAACCGGTCAACTGCCTGTATCGCCTTGTCACGGCTCTTCGCGCTACGAGCCTCTATCCATAACATCGTCCCTTCCACAACACATCGATGTGCGTGGAAGGGTTGCAGCTCGAATGAAACGTGCTTTTCGCCGTAGCCTTCAAGGTCTTCATGATAGCTTTTTGAGACAACCGGCCAGTATGCATCCGCAAGAAGTTTGGCGCGATCATGTCGATCAAACTCCAAGGCAGATTGAAGCGGGTTTGTCACAAATCGTGCGGGGGGTGATTGCCAATCTTGATAAACTTCCTGACGAATCTCCTCATCCGAGCCTTCAAGCAACTCACGATACAGTGCACGATATTTCTCTTCCTGACCATTGAGGGCCAACCATACGGAAGGAGCCATGCTCTTTTTCATACCATCTTCCGCAAGCCTTTCCATACTCCGATCAAAAGCTTCTTGGCTTAAAAAAATGTCGTCGAATTCAAACCATCGAATCATTCGACATAAATCGACACCAAACTCTTCGATGACAGCGACATACGAAAACCAAGGGTCGGGAAAGGGTTTCCTTGTCCGTTTGTACTGATTGTTCCACTTCGAGAACTCTGTAAGAAACTTCTCGTATTTTTCCGACTCAAAGAGACCCTGAAGCCGGTCCAGATCCGGCCGATAAAGCTCGAGTACTCTTGATTTCCATTCTGTCTGCAATGTAGTCATTATCGTTATCCTGGAAGAAGTCTTCTGACGACTCGGAACTCCTTCGAGCCGATGCAAGGTCTCATTCTAAGCAGCTTGGCGGAATCGTCCGCACTGAGAGCACCACCGGAAAGCCTCGGCATGACATTCCTCATTTCCGCTTCGAGCGTGTGCTTCCCACGAAAATTCGCCCACCATTGCCAACTCTTGGGTTTGTATCCGTCGGCCCACTCCGTGTGATACATCCCAAGGGGTGCCTTTGCTTTCGCCTTGGCATTGAGCTCGTTGGCCTTTGCGATCTGCTCCGGCGTCGCGTCGGGAGGAAGATCCACGGGATATTCCTTGCCCAGGCCGCTGAGATTCAATGGCTGACCGGTCTTCAGGTCAACGTCATCGATGGCCGCGACGATATCGGTCCTCCATCCTTTCGTCCAGAAGGACTGGATGCTTTTGACCAATTTACCACCCTCAGGCTGCCCCCTCACCCACTTCTCGAATTCAAGATAAGCATCTCCGTCCGCAGCAAAATTCAGGAGTTGATTCCTGGCCTTTGTTGGTGAGACCTTCGCCCTTTTAGCGTAATCACGAACAAACTTCGAGTCTTTGTTGGATATTTCCGCCACAAAGCCGTTTATCTGCCCGGCGAGATTCTTGAAATCCGTGTATTCACCCGGGATGTTCCTGATAAACTTAGCATAATTGTCGGGCTGCTCTTTCGCCATACGGGCCATGGAGCGCTGGAAGGAAAGCGGACCGCCCTGGACGTGTCCATAGGCACTCCAGCCCAGTTTCGCCCGCAGTGAACTCTTGGCCTCGATGGCAATAACCTTCCCATCGACAAATGCGATGCCATCGACACCCGAACGGCCCTTGTTGTAGAAAGTCTTCAGAACCTTGCTCGCTTTCGGGAAACGTCCGGCTCCATACTTGTACGCGCCGACCACCATCGCCTCGAAAGCCTTGTAGCCCGACCTCGCCAACTCCTCGGCTCTCGGGTTCAGAACCACATTCGACGTTTTCCCTGCGTGCTTCGACGGTGTCTGTGCCAGGATCCACGGGTTGGTGACGCGGCAAAGCACGAACGTCGTTCCGTCGGATCCAACGTTCTTTCCTCCCTTGGCTCCCGTTTCCGGCTCGTACTCTCCGACGCCAATCGCGGACGCCACATTGTACGTTCGATCTTCCGGTGGTGTCGGATGAATAACGTCGAATCCGTTTTCCCTCCAGACGTCATCCAAACCGGCCGCCAGCGCGGCCGCATCGATGTCGTTGAAGAAGAAATCGAGCGTCAGCCGCTGGAATTCCTGAGGCGCCCAGATGCCCAGATCGTACCGCATCACGTAAATCATCTCGAGCCAGTAGCCCAGCGAGTTACCCGCGAGGTGGAAGAATTTCTCGATAATGTAGTTGCCTGCGGCAAAACCAATGGTCAGGGCCGCTCCGCCGGGAAGCAGTTCCACCGCTACCTGCACCAGCAGCGATTCATACCATTCCTTTCCGAAGTAGTCGCCATAAAAATCCTCGTCCTCTTCCCCTTCGACAAATGTTTCATCAGGAAGGTCGAGGCCCTTTGTTATGGCCTTTTCGCTCGAAACACCAGCAATGATGTCTCGATAGTCGCCGGTCGCTCCGTTGGGTATTCCTGCCGCGAAGGTCTGGAAGGCCGTTGAAGTCGACTCGTCTTTCAGAGTGAGAAACTGAGGTGCAACGTGGGGAAGATAGCCGATGACTTCGACGACCGCCTTCCCATTCTCGTCGAGGTCCGATGGTTCGATCAGATCATCACTTAGAATGAAGCCGGCCGAAGGTGTCATTTCCAGGCGGACGGGATCGCTTTCCTCGCCCAGCGACACGACAAACCTTGTCCGCCAGATATAACCCCTGGTCAGGTCATCGGTTGTCAGTTTGAAGATCAGTAACTGATTATAATCGACGGGAATGCCCACGGTGTCGGAGTCCGTGATGCCTCGTTGCGTGTAAACGTCCAGGAGTATCCCCAGACCATCCCTTGGTCCTTCCGTGGCGTGGAAGAGAGGATGAGCCTGACGGTCCCAGTAACCGTCGAAGTTCGAATCCGGATAGAATGGATTGGAAGCATGAGCCGCGGCCTCGGCCTGCGAGGTGCCGAACGCCATGAACGTCGGAATGTCGTTCAGAATTTCGTGCTCGCTCAGACCTGTTCCCGCGTTATGCCGTTTGACGGTACTGCGATAAACAAGTGACTGGACAATTTCATCGTGCCACGTCTCATTGTAGCTGTTCTTTCCCGAACCTGCCGGCATTCCCGCTCCGGTCCATGTGAGGCCCAACTCGACTCCGTCCGGCAATCCGTCACCATCGGTATCGGGATTGCACGGGTCCGTACCGTAAACATCGATCTCGTCGGTGTCCAGAATGCCGTCGTGATCGGTATCCGCTCGTGTGTAATCGAGATAGGCAATGCGCTCGAACTGATCGTCGAGGCCATCATTGTCCGTGTCTCCGTACACAGGTGGACTTCCCGGATCGGAGGGATCAGTCGGGTCAGTGTCTGAGCCGTCAACGGCGCCATTGCCATCCACATCCTCGCCTGGTCGCGAAACACCGAAGACCGAAACCGTCGCACCGTCCATCCATCCATCGGAATCCGTGTCTCTTCTCTTCCAGTCAGTAATGATGCACGTTTCGTCCTGATCGTAGTCCGCCTGATCGCGGCGATCGGCCGCTTCGAGTACGGACGTGTCCGTGCCCGTGACACCTTCGAATGCCGTGCCGAAGGAGTTCCTCAGTTTGTCGGGCTGTCCCCAGCGATAGTAGGTGTAGGAGCCGTTCACCGGGCCTGTGCGATAGACGCCGACCTCACGGCTGTCCGTCAGACCGTCGTTGTCGGAATCCGTGTCGAGAGCGTTGGGAATGCCGTCACCGTCGCTGTCCTCGATGCCGTCCTCGCCATCGGGAAGAGCGTCGTCATCGCTGTCCCGGTCCAGCGGATCCAGTCTGTACGTCGTACCGCCCGTCTCCCAAACGCGCGTGACCTCTGTCAGATCGTCGACACCGTCGCCGTCCGTGTCGGTCCTGTACGGATTCGTGAAGTGAAGGGTCGTTTCATCCCCGTCGCTCAGGCCATCGCCATCGCTGTCGGCGTCGTTAAAGGCGATGACGAGCCATTGCAGCGGAATATCGGCCGACGTGTCGCCGGAAACGAAAGCAAACTCGCCGTTGGGTTCCGACTCCGTGACGCCCTCGATGGTGATGTCGCCGCGTTGCGTTGGACGCCACGCGAGATCGAGGAAGGGCAGTTGTGAAGGAGAGGGGTCGACATGGGTCACCTGGTTGAGGGAAGCTGCGTGATTTGCGATGGTTGTGGAAGGCTGGCCAAAGCCCGCCCACACGCGATGATCGCCCCGCCGCAACAGTCCATGCAGAGAAACGCTCGAACCCGCGGGAATGGACACATGAGTTTCAAGAGCGCGGTGACCCGCCAAAGGACTCGACATGTATTCCATCACAGGCCATGAGGACGTTTGCATCCCGTCATCACAGTAGTCGGCATCCCAACCTAGGAAACCGTTGTTGGCCCAGGGCTGGCAGCGGTCGAGTGCCGTCATGCCTGATGGCGGACGCAGAACCGTCTGTTCGCCGTTTTCGCCGGTGTAGGTTTGTGGCTGAAGGTTCAGCGCGTAGACAATGTCCGGTCTGATTTGCAGTGAGTGGAGACGCGCTCCGCCCCGGAGATAAACGAACAGGATTCCCGTCGATCCCGCTCCGGCGTCGACGCGATAGGCTCGAGTGCCGGTCACGATGGTGCCCCAGTCTTCGTTGCCCACGGGGAAGGACTCGCCGGCGAGAAGGACCGGAGCACCGGTGCTGTCGCCGGGCTGTCCCAGGCTAACCAGTGGCATGTCGGGGGACGCGGCGGGAATCGTCTGGGTTGCACCGCTGTAGCGCCTGGCCGCCGTTGCGGTGACGCTGTAGGCACCGGCGGGAAGGCGAATGGCAAACAAGGCGTCGCCCTTCTCGGTCATTTCCACCCATGTGGTCTGAGGCGAATCCGGATCGCCGGAGGAATCGTGACCGCCCGCAAGAGCCGATTCGCCTTCGTGGATCGACCACGCATAGGGAACATGCGCCGGCGCTTCCAGCAGAGAGGCGTTCCCGTAAAGCACGGCTTCGGTGCTCGTGGAGTATTCCCAGCCCGAGGGAGCAGAAGCCGTGTCGATTCCGGGTTGGAAATTGACGGAACGAACGACAGGTTCGCTGACGGTGATGGCATGGACGGTGACCTCGCCCTCGATTGCGAGCAGAGGAAAGTCTTCCGTGCCGTTTGTAATCGTCCAGGCGGCGTGTTCCCAGACAGCGCGGTCGTCCGCCGTCGTTCCTGCCAGCCGCGCGAATTGAGGTTTCGCGTATCCGAGGAACAGGTTCCGGCCACGAATCGTATCGGCGGGTTCCAGCGGATTGTTGGGCTCGCCACCGGCGGAAAGAAGAGCGCGGACATACACCCACTGTTCTCCCGCCGCACCGGCCGCGGAGGGAAGCACGGGAGCGGGAATCTCGATTGCGACTCCGGAGTTCCCGTCGTCGGGCAAGAGGGTCAGTCCCGTTCCCATGCGCTCGGCAAAGGCGCCGTCCGGCGCCTCGGGCTCTTTATAGGGCGTAACACTTCCCCCCGTGATTGTCGCGATGCTTTCTTCGTTTCCGGCAATGGAGATGTATCCGGCGGGCGCTTCACCCTCGGCGAGTGCATTGGAACCATGGAAGTTGAAGCGGACTTCCTGGTTGATGAGCACCTCGACGGCGTCGGCGATGCCGTTACCGTCAAGATCGACGGAACGCGTGCGGTCGCGGCCTTCCTCATGATCGTTGTCGGGGTTCTCGAAGGAATCGGTCAGACCGTCGTTATCGTCGTCGGTGTCCTCATCGTCCGGTCTGCCGTCGCCATCGGTATCGACGACACCCTTTCCGGAGAGGAAGAAGTGATTGTCGAAGATGCCCAGTTGAGAACTCTCGATGGTCACGTTTCCGTTGAGCCATTCATTTTCCGTTTCCGGCGCGAAGGCGACAAAGATCTGGTGATTCTGGTTTTGCTCGACCATATCGAGCGTCAGGGTTTCGCGGAACGGCCCGTTCGCCTCCGCCGCCACCAGGAATGGTTCCGGCGAAGTGACATCGACACTGTAGGGAATGAAGCTGAAGGGCAGGCCGTTGCCGTCGGTTTCGTCGTAAGTGCTCTGGTCGCGAACGGCGAACCGCACGGGGCTGCCGCCGCGTTCGAGGCTTTTTGAGGCGGTGCCCACAATAACCCTGCCGAAATCGGCACTGTTCGCGTCGGTGCCGTTTTCAAGATTGTCGACGACGAAGAAGCCGGTGTCCTCCTGATTTTCCCGGATGCGCAACTTCAGGAAACCGTTGTCGGGAACAATGACGTTCTCCATGACCGTCGGCGTCGAAGGCTGAAGAGTCGGCCAGTGAATTTCAATGCGGTCGATCCGGCGAACCTGCCCGAGGCCAAAGTGCAGCGCGCGGGAGTGCTGGCTGCGTGATTCCGTGGTTTGCACCACCTCGCGCGTCTGGATCTCTGAGAGCGGATCGATGAACCCGTCAAGGTCGAGGTCGGTATAGACATACACGCGCGCGCCAACGGCGTCGCGATTGGCGGCGGTTCCCTTCGATGAGGCGTCTTCAGTCATGGCTCCAACGAGCTCCAGCCGCAGAGCGTTGTTGAAGGATGCTCCGAAGGCAGGCCTCGGCGGTGAGTACGAGGCGTCAAGCGTGCGCGCCGTATTCCGGAAGAGCTGGTTCCGAAGAACAGTCGCGTCTCCCCAATTGCCCACGTAAAGGTCGAGATCGCCGTCCAGATCGTAGTCGCACCAAGCGGCCGCCAGAGTTCCCGCCTCCGTCGAGTTCGAGGGAGACA
>JANQSL010000073.1 GCA_028284075.1 Candidatus Sumerlaeia bacterium
GACGACGGTGCCAATACAACCTCCGACTCAGGAGCCTGGTTGTCTTCAGCCTCGAGTACAATCCGCAGACTTGCAGGAGTCGCCGGCGAGGGAATGGAGCCGTTTTCGCTCATGTACATAATCGGAAATCCGGTGCCACCAATTCCGCCCAGTTCAAGATTTGAGCAAACGATCCAGGAACTGACGCCGCTTGCGATATCCGCAAGAAGCTCCGCTTCGATCGTGGGGTCATTTACGTCGAGATCGAACACAACCTTGAAGGGCTCGGAGAGACCTCCGGAACCCGTGTAAACGTCGTCCGGATCTCCGAGAGCCCAGGGAACGGCATTCGTATCGTCCTCGGCGTGCGAATCATCATCAAGGTTGCGGGGATAGGGATCGCGCGGGTCGGGAGGCGCAGTCAGACCACCTCCGACGAAACCCTCCGTGCCCGCCCATGTCGCTTCCGAGTATGTCGGTCCGAATCCCGCGGCGAAGAGTTCGATATCAACAGCAAGAGGGTCCCAGTTTGCAGAGGGCTGGTCCCAGAACTCAAGCGATGCGCTTTTGATGACGTATGGATCACCCCCCTGAAACTCCAGGGGAAGCTCGACATCGAACTTGAGAATGACATAACCGTCGCGATAGTTGAATCCATACACGGGATCTCCCGGCTGGGCCACATAGGCGAACATGCTGCCTGTCGATCTTGTACCCGGCGTTCCGTTGAAGGGATAGTACCACCGGTCCACCGAAAGCGTTACGGTAGCGTCTGTTTCAGCTGTGGCGGGAATCACTGCCGATAGTACAAATCCCGCCGAAACACAGGCGGCAAGCTTGCGGATAATACGATTCATTGAGTTTCCTCCTTTGCTTTCTACCCGTCTAGTTCGGGAGTGTTTCCTGAGTTGTAACCGCCGCGCTCAAACAGCTCCCCGGCGCTAACGGTTCCGTTTGTGGGATCGTAAATCCAAACGACGTAGCGTTTGGTTTCAATGAAAGAGGGAGAGAAGGCGTAATAGGCGAACTGGAGCTCGCCGTCCGGCCCGGGGCTCGTCAGAGACCATCCCTGATACCGTTCAGCCGTTTGCTCCACGCCATTGCCGAACTCTGCCGCTCCCGAGTTATACAGGTATGTATTGGTTGGCTCGTTCGGATAGAAGAGAGTGAACAGTTCCAAACCGCGATTGAACGGATCTCCTGGAATTGATGAGATGTATGCGATTGGAGTCGTTAACTGGCGAAGTTTCTGGTACGGAGACGGGACGGCCAGGCTCTTGCCATACGGATACCGTCCCTCATCCACCGAATAGGTCTCGATAGCGGTTCGCAGGCTTCTCATGTCAGCGCGTGCACGGCTGACCTTGCTGCGAACCTGGGCTTCCAGGAAGTTCGGTACCGCAATCGCGGCAAGAATCGCGATAATGGCCACCACAATCAACAACTCAATCAGCGTGAAGGCGTATGGCTTTGCCGTCTTTCCAAACATGCTTTGGGGAATCCTGGTAATCTTGAGGCGGGTCTGTACCGAGGGTTCCGAGTGCAAGTCAAACGAAACTTTGGCATACCAAACTTTATATCGGTTAATATTTCATTTTGTCAGCAAGCCGAAAGAGTGTAATCTTTTATTTACTTATGTTGCGGCATTGCCCGTCGAATTCACCGGGCAAGAGTATCGCTTCCTTCGTATGCGCGGAGTTTCGTACTAACGAATCGCCTTCGGCTTTTGCCAGAGCGCTCGTTTGTTCCGTGATTCACGGGCGATTAAACGATCTTTTGATCCCCGTTGCGATAGCGCAGCGTTTGCAAAAAAAGAATTACTCGTTGTTATTATCAGCCCAGAGTGTTTCCCTCTCAAGTTACCGTGCGGGACGACACTCAGGAATTCGAACGTGACGTTCTTAATTTACAGATGCGCGCATCCATTTGGAAGCTTGCAACTCAATTTAGTCATGGGAGTTTCTTTTGCCATACTAAAGAGATTGACAACGCCGTGGTACCTCTTAGAATTAAGTGACTTGGGAAAAGGAGCCTGATCATGCCTGTCGCAACTACTGTCAACTCCTGTACCGTTGCTGATTGTGTTTACAATTCCGGAAACACCTGTCACGCACTGGCAATCACCGTTGAAGAACCGTCGCCTGCCACCTGCGGAACTTACAAGGCTCGTTCGGGCGGGGAATCCGGCGGATTGGAAACTCAGGTTGCGAATGTGGGCGCGTGCAAAGCCTCAAGCTGTGCCCACAACTCCAATTTGATGTGCACGGCACCTCAGGTTCGCATTGCTCTGAGTGACGGCGAGATCAGCTGTCTGACTTATAAGAAGGACTGAAAGCGGATCAGGCTCGTTGAAGAAGCGGGCCCTCGGAGGAGAGGGCGGGACGAACCACAACAACGCCATCGTCGGCGAGTTTTTTCAAATCGTTTGAAAGTTCCAGTAAACAGGGAAGGCAATCGGCGACAGCTGATTCCGGTTTCCCGAAAGTGTTCAATGATATCCTGAGCTGTGCGATAGCTTCCTCGCCACTAACGCAGCGAATTGCAGCAATGGAGGTGCCGGTGATGCTCAAAGCGCCGAGAAACGCGCGAGAACTGGCAATCTCTCCATCGGTTACCAATTGCTGGAGAGTATGTGGAAGAAGCAACTCTTCCTCCTCCGCATCATGGAAATCATTTTCAGCGGCGTGGCATGTGAACTGTTGCAAGGTTGGCGCTGAAAGAACATGAAGCTCAGCAAGAAAACCGGAGGGATGGATGTTCAACATTCACTACTTTCGTTTGAGGTTCTGCAATTCATCAAAGCTGATGTGATTCAGCCCAAGACAGTTGACGGGGTCAATGACTTGTTTGGCATGCCAAAGGCGCCGTTTGGCCCAAGTGCCGAGTGATCCGGGGAACCCATCCAGCCCGGCACTTTATTTTGCTATACCAAATAGAGTTTGGAATACCCAAATTTGACGATTGACCACCACGCCGTTATAAATACGCTTCCTCCCGTCACGATTGACGCAAGGCGAACTGCAAGTCGATCCTAACACAAGAATAATCAACCATGTATAAGGCAACGAAACTTCTTCTGCCAGCTTTTCTCTGGTGCGGCGTGGTTCACGGCTGTCCTTTTCATCTTTCCATGGAAACGAGACCGACGTTTCTGGAGCCGATCATCCTGCAGGTCGCCAACCAGTCGAACGGGGTCACGGAGGAGCACTTTCTCGGGCGGACGCGGCAGTTAACCTATGCAGGCAAACGAACCGGTGAAGGTTATTTCTCCGCGGACGGCCGCCACATCGTGTTCCAGAGTGAGCGTGAAGAGGATAATCCATGGTACCAGATTTACATGATGGACCTCGATACCGGCGAGACGGAGAGAATTTCGCCGGGGCACGGCAAAACGACCTGCTCGTACATCAACCAGGCAAACGATCGATACGTGCTGTTCGCTTCAACACATGATGACCCGAGGAGTCTTGAGCTGCAAAAGGAGGAGATGGAATTTCGCGCTTCCGGCAAAGAGCGGCGATACTCCTGGGACTACGATCCGCACTTCGACATCTATGTCTTCGATCGTGAGACCCGCGAGTACTCGCGAGTCACCGACACGAAAGGCTATGACGCCGAGGGGGCATACTCCGCGGACGGCCGCATGATTGTGTTCAGTTCCAACCGCAGCGCCTATACAGAGGAACTGACCGCGGAAGAGCAGAGGCTGCTGGAAGCGGATCCGGCGTACTTTGCCGACCTTTATCTGATGAACGCGGATGGCTCGAATGTTCGCCGCATCACAAACGAACCCGGGTATGATGGTGGTCCTTTCTTTTCCTACGACGGTCAATATATTGTCTGGCGCCGGTTTTCCGAGGACGGCGTTACCGCGGATGTTTTCATCGCCGATTCAGAAGGTGAAAACCAAAGGCGGATCACGAGCTTTGAATCCATGAGCTGGGCGCCATTCCTGCATCCGACCAACGAGTATATCATTTTCGCCTCCAACAAACAGGGGTTCAGCAACTTCGAGCTGTATCTCGTGGATCGTGAGGGGATGAAAGAACCTGTCCGCGTAACGCATACGGACGGGTTCGACGGCCTGCCGGTTTTTACACCGGATGGATCCCAGCTTGTCTGGACGACAAATCGCAAGGGTGCATCGCAGCTCTTTATCGCGGAATGGAACCATGCGGCGGCACTGGAAGCCCTCGAGGCGGCACCCGCTCGCCGGTCCGGATCAATGGAACAGGACACCTGAACCAACAGTTTTTCAAATCAATTCAAGGAAAACCATTCGATGAGATTTACGAAACACCTCGCCGGTGCGTTGACGAGTCTTGTGCTTCCAACCTGCATCCCGGCGGACGCTCTGAGCCTTCGCGAGCACGTTGAATTTCTTGCTTCTCCTTATCTCGAGGGCCGCTTGACAGGGACCACCGGTGAGCGCATCGCCGCGGAATATCTGTCCGCTCAGCTCCGTGCAAAAGGACTGATGCCTCTGCAGGGTCATGAATCGTACCTCATGCCGTTTGATTTTGTGGGAGGAATGAGCGACTCCGGATCCACACTCTCTCTTCTCGCCAGAACGAGCAATCAGATGTTTGCCGGTGAGGCTGTCAATGCACTCTCGTTCTCCAACAATGGAAGCGTAACGGCACCGGTGGTTTTTGCAGGGTATGGCATCAAGACGCCGGATTCCTCCGAGACTCCGTACGACAGCTACCACGGACTGAATCTTGAGGGAAAAATTGCCGTCATCCTTCGCTATTTTCCGGAAGACACAACGGGCGATTTCCGGCGGGAGCTGAGCCGCTATTCAGGCCTTCGGTTCAAAGCGCTGCACGCGCGCGAGGCAGGGGCGGCGGGTTTGATTGTCGTAACCGGACCGAATTCACCAAACGCCGGCAAAACCGTTCCCATGGGCTTCGACACGTCGGTCGCGGGTTCAGGAATTGTTGCCGTGAGTGCGGACGCGTCTTTTGGGGAAAGCCTCTTTGCCGGTCATGAGAAATCGCTTCAGCAGATTCAGGATGAACTCGATGACGGTAATCCGCATGTCTCAGGATTCGAGCTCCCTGGAAAGAAGGCCACGATCAGTGTTGAGATCGAACGCGAGAAACGGATCGGCAACAACGTTGTGGCCATGCTGCCGGCAACAGATGGCGTGTCTGATGAATACGTGATTGTCGGCGCTCACTACGATCACCTCGGCTATGGAGCGGGAGGAAACTCGTTGGCGGGCCAGGACGAAGGAAAAGCCGTTCATCCAGGCGCAGATGACAACGCCAGCGGTGTTGCGGTCATTCTGGAGATGATCGATTCTCTCGCCGGGAGAGAGCGTGACAGACATCTTGTACTGGGATTCTGGTCCGGCGAGGAACTCGGCCTGATTGGAGCTCAGGCCTTTGCTGACGAGGAGGTGGTTCCCTCCGAAAACGTGGCGGCATACCTTAATCTCGATATGGTCGGCTACGTTGCCGATAACTCCCTCACCATCCAGGGTGTCGGGTCGAGTAACGAATGGCCATCGATGATTGAAAGAGCCAATATTCGTCCCGGGTTCGACCTGACACTTGCCAATGATCCCTATCTGCCTACGGATGCGATGGTGTTTTATCAAAACGACGTTCCCATTCTCAGTTTCTTCACCGGGGCACACGAGCACTACCACAAGCCTTCCGATACACCTGAGAAACTGAACTACAAAGGGATGGACCGGGTCGCGTCGCTTGTCGCGGCAATCACAGGCAACCTCTTGAATGCTGAAACTCCTCCCGTTCATGTCGCCGTTGAGCGGTCCACTCAGGAGGGTTCCGGCCGGTCGATGGGACGTGTGTATACTGGAACCATTCCGGACTACACGGCGGAGGTCGAAGGGCTCATGCTCAGTGGAGTCATGAAGGACGGCCCCGCCGAGCGCGCCGGTTTGCAGGAGGATGACATCATTGTTGAGTTTGCAGGACAAACCGTCGCCAACATCTATGACTACATGTATGCTCTGGAGAGCGTGAAAATCGACGAACCCGTCCCTGTTGTGATTCTGAGAGCGGGAGAACGAATCGAGAGGGAAATCGTTCCCACCGTCCGCAAGTAACTCGATGGGGAAAACGTTACTTCGGAGAATCACTCATGAAGTAACGTGGTTCGCCGCCTGACTGATCAGCTCTTTCAGTGCTTCAACGGACTGTGTGAAGTCATCGCCGGCATCTTGTTGTATACTCTCGATGAGGAAAACCCTGAAGGCAACACTTCCATCGGACTGAAAAAACTGAAGGGACGGCATCGGAGCCCTGCCTTCCGGCATGGCCGGATTGACATGAAACACGGACTCAATTCGGTCCAGTCGCAGATGGAGATGGAGAGTTTCAGTGCTGACATTGAAAAACGGACCGGACTTGCTGAATTCTCCAAAGCGTCCCTTGATCTCCGTTACACATGCACCATTTCGCATGATAAAGTAGACCGTCCCGAGCGCTTCAAGATTTCTGACGAGGGATTCGAGATCTTTCACGACGAGTTCCGCCGCATGCCCTTCCGGCATGGCACGAAGGACATCCGCTTCGGCAACGCCGAGCGTGTCGGCGAGCATGCCGGTCTTGATTCCCGGGTTGGCTTCGAGTTTCCGAGCCACCTTTTCACGAAGATCATTTAGAGATTCTGTCATGAATCAGTCTCCGGCAAGGCATAGGACGCCACCCCAACGGCGTTCATATGATGAAACGTTTGTCGACCCGTACGAATCATTTCCTCCATCAGTTTCTCGTCGATATCGAGACTGTTGAAGGATTCTCCGAAAGCTTTCCATTTGTCGCGGATGGCGGTTCCGTAGGGCTGCAGATGCCGGGTTCCCTCCGTGCCTTCAAGCCCGTAGGCCTTTTTCACGGCTTTGGCGATGAACATCGCGCCATTGTTGCTCCCCTCGATGATATAATGAATTGCCAGCAGAAGCCGTGGATCGCGGCCGGCCGTCTCCGCAAAGAAAGCGGTCATTGCCTCCGTCGCGGGAAGCGGCTGGACCTGATTTGCATCAATACCGAAAAACCGGAGATCTTCAGATGCCTTGTCGGCGTGATACTGCTCTTCTGTCACAACAGTCCGGACGAAATCACTCTTCCCGGCGTTTTCACGCAAAATCCTTTCGAAGGCTTGCTGCAGAAGATACCGCTGCTTCAGGTTGTTAACGTACTTGTACTTCGGCAAAGTCCCGGCCATGATGTTGTCCTGACTGGAGGCCGTTTGTTTCTCGCCGCTTGTAACACCCTCATGGATATCCCAAATACCTTCCTTGATTCTTTCCATGTGGGTTATTGCCGATGAAGTGCTCATAAAGGGTTCCTCTTCGAGTTTTGTCTGTTACGCAAGTCTTCCGCAATGGATGCAGTCAGAAGTGCTGAAAGGTTGTAAGTCCAGAAGCATCCGGAATTGGTCACTCTCAAGTGTTTATCGCTCCTCGTCAGAAGACCGGCATTGAGAAGCGATTCCACGGTGCCCGCGGTCAAGGATGAGGAGTCGATCGCCAAGTCTCTCATCCTGCAAGTGAGGCTTTCCGGAAGTGATCTTAACATCTTTTCAGCGGAGGACAGTCCGGGACTTTCAAAAACCATCAGGTTTTCATCACTGCCTTCCGTTTGTGCCTGACAGTAATCCTCGACGGAAGACATATTCATGAAGGAAATTCCGCCGAGACTGCCTCCCGCGCCTGTTCCAACCCCCAGAACCTCGGCATTCCCGGCACGGGATGAATTGTATTTGTTCGTCTCCCGCGAGGCATCTCCAAAATGAAAGGGGCTGAAACGTTTCCACCGTGGAACCCGGAGAGCTTCACCACAGGCGACCTTGAAGTATTCGTGTTCCTCTTCAACCCCACCAAGAGGAGATTCTTTCCCTTCCGCGATTCTCCTCATGAGGGTGCTGCGCGGAAACGGGATCAGAGCATAAACACTCGCTCCGGATACGGGCAGCGAACGCAGGACATCGAAATCACTGCGCCAAAGCTGAATATTCTGGTGGGGAAGATTGTAGATCAGATCGACACTGATCGAGGAAATCCCCGCATCGTGAATATATCCGATCGATTCCTGAATTTGGTCTGTGCTTGATCGGCGACCGACGGCGCGTCTGGTTCCGGTATCGAACGTTTGAACGCCGAGACTGACCCGGTTGACTCCTTGTGCGCGAAGCCGTTTCCAGTAAGGTTTTGTCAGATCGCCGCATCGTGTTTCGACGGTGATTTCCGTTTGCTCATCGACAGGGAAGTGCTCTCGGACAATAGAGAGAATACGTCCAAGTTGTCTGTGGGAAAGCACTGTCGGTGTGCCCCCTCCCAAGTAAACCGAGTCGATTTGTTTGCTGTTTGCCCATGCGCTCCTCCCGTAACGGACGAGTTGATGGCATACTGCATCGACATAGGAGTCGAGGTCCGCTTCGCCCTTCGGTTGACGGAAAAAAGCACAGAAGCTGCAAATCGTGTGACAAAATGGAATGTGAATGTAGATGGCATGGGCAGGGGCTGACTCGGGCCCATCCAGCGCGCGAGCAATTCGTCGTGTCCGTTCGCCCTTTGCCACAGGAACAACCGGCAGTCCGCGTACCGCTTCATGATGTGACCGGACCCGCCGGTCGAAGAGCTTCCACACCGGTTCGTTTTTCCGGTGCCTTTCAACCGCGCCCGCGAGAGCCTTTTCGTGCTCACTCCAGGAGCCTGCCGGACGGTGGTGTTGGCCGTCGTTGGTGTTTTTCACCATGACCCTAAACCTCCCTCAAGGTGTCAGAAACCCTCGAAGATGATCCTGCGCATCAGATTCGACTGGAAATCGGACTTCAAACTCACGATTTTCCGAGCCTGATGGCTTTGCAATGATCACAACGCTGTCATGATCCCCGTCGCGACGAATTCCCACGGTGAGCAGGTAATCATGCCGGTAGGGAACACCTGCCATGGTTCCGTCGGCGCACTTCACATTAATAACACGACGAAACGGTGAGACGCCGGTAACGCGGCCCAGGATACAACGACCCGCGCAGGTGTTGATACAGACCTGTCGATATGCGCAGAGCCGGTCCCAGTAAGGAAATGCCGACTTCGCGCTCAGGCGGAACGATGCAAGGGTCTTCATATCGGACTTTGATGATGTGGAACGAAGTTCAACAGAAGGAGGATTCATTGGCATCTTCTCCGAAGTCCTCTCCATAGAGTGATTCGAATGCCTCGCTCTCCGAGAGGAGTGAAAACTCGTAAATCAGGAACCCGTCCGGCTCCCATTTCGTGCGTACGAAGCCTCCCACCTCGAATCCCTCCAGCACCTCGGAGAGCCGCCACAGATGATCTGTAGCCGGTGGCGCCGGATGAGAATTCCACCAGAATCGGGCAAGCGGAGAGGAGATAAATTCCACGAAGCACTTTGCGTCGTCCTCATCACACACCTGAGCAAGTGTCGAAGGTGCCCCCGACACGCTCCCGATGAAGGCTCTTTCGCACACACAATCCTTCTTTTTCTCCGCTCGTTGACAAAGGCATGGCGCAACAACGGTGAGTTCCCTCTGCTGGCCAAGATGCATGTCACCGGGAATCCGCAGTTCGGCGTACAGGCAACGAGGCAGCGTGCGCAAAACCTTCACGACGGCTGCTTCTCCACAGCGTGGTTTATGGAGTTGTTCAGGTTCTGTCGCTCAAGATTCCTGGTCTCTCCGTCAATTGGAGATGAGGGGTGTTCAGAGTCTGGCGTCGCGGACAGGAGCAACTCTTTCCGTTTTTCCTCCGCCCGTTTGCACTTTCCACCGCACCGGCACTGTTTTTGACACATTATGAACCTCCCAGAGTTCCCGCACTGAGGCGCAGAATGTCACCGGAGCTGATGGTGCCATTCGTCGGGTCGTATTGTCCCAATACATTGATATCGCTTTGGAAAGCATTGGGATGAGCCATGCAGTATCCGGCCGCGCTGATGTTGCCGTCGGGGCCCCGGCCGCCGAGCGAATAAACGGATGCCGTGTATTCGGTCGTGTTATAAAGATTTGAGCTTCCGAAATAAATGTTTCCGGAACTGTAGATATACTCCGGGTCGAAACCACCAAGTCCTGTCTGACTCTTCTGGAAAAACGGGTCGAAAGGCAGTGACGTGATGTAGGCCACTGGCGTCGTAATGGAAACGAGACGCTCCGGCAATGATGTGAACAGAAACGTCACTGGATACCCGTTGTAGTCGACGCGATAGGCTTCAAGTGCAGTGGCAAGAGATCGCAGGTCCGCGTCCGTTCGCGCCACCTTGCTGCGAACCTGTGCCTCGAGAAAGTTCGGCACGGCGATCGCCGCAAGGATTGCGATGATTGCGACCACAATCAGTAATTCAATCAGGGTAAATCCCGACCGCCTCATGGAGGCGGCCGGGGTGGCAGGGAGAGCGGCGACAATCATTCGAAGATCGCCCAGTCTTCAATACCCGAGGCGGCGGGCAAAGGAACGCTGACGTCATCCAGGTAAAGGTACGACGCACCTTTGTCGAAATACAGAGCATCGAGTTCCGGCGTGCTCGAGTCCGTCCACCCTGTGTTGTCCTGCCAGTTGTTGAAACCACCCATCGTGGGAGAGTCCGCCATGATGCGCAGTTTGGGGCTGGTGTTCAAGCCAGGTCCGTCATACACGGTGTTGCTGTTGGCCGCGTCTGCCCCAACGGCATTGATGGTCATGCGGGAGTATGTGTTGGTCAGCTCGATCTCGAGCGTCTGCCAACCGATGGAACGGTCTCCGAAGTACTGGCTGTAGAATCCGGAGCCGAAGGGAATCGGTCGTGCCGAGAAATAATAGTTCTTGTCCGTTTCCGAGAAGGGATAGGGGGCATTCCAGATTTCCGCCGCGATGAAATTTGAGGGATCGGATCCGTCCTCAATGATGAATGCGGCGCCGATCTTGTCGAAATCCTCATTTTGTCCCAGTGCGTCATAGAAGGGTATCGTGATGGTTCCGGGTGACGCCATGGACAGATCAATGACAATACTTTTGAATGTTGGATCGCCGTTAACGAATGCGGCGGAGTTCGTTCCGGAGTGGGACTGGGCAGTGCTCTTGTCGAACGAATTGATGAACCCCTGCATGTTCGTTTCATTATAGGCGGGCGGTCCCATGAAAACGGCGACGGTGTCATATTCGGGATCTCCGGAACCATTGCCGAGGCCGCTGACATCGGAATCTTCAAAGTCCAGAATGTCCGTTGCCGCAGTCGGAGCGGTTGCAGTGAAAGTAACATCATCGATGTAGACAAGCTCGGGCTCTGCAGGAAATCCGGAGGCGGCGGCAGTCCAGTTTCCGAAACCACCGGCGGATGCGGAATCCGCCATGAACCGCAGACGAAGGGGACCAACGTCACTGCCTGGCGCCGCGACCTGAACACCGGTGTTGCCGTTGACCGAAATGGTTGTGACTGTCGGTGTCACATCGAAGACGACTTCATGCCATCCAACGGAGCGGACACCGAAGGTTCCGGATTCAAAGGTATCCGGTGCAACAAGGCGGTCCACGCTGCCTTCGGAACCATAGTATGACAGACTACCGTACGGTAAATCGGCAATTTCAACGGCGCCATGATCCGCAGGATTGTCCGCATCCTCCAGAATAATGGACATACGCCATTCGAAACTGCTGCCGGTGCCCGCACCCACAGTATCGTAAAACCAGACACTGATGGATCCTTCATCAAGACTGATGGGGACGTCGTAGGTGAAGGAGCGAAAATCCTCCTTCACACTGCCATCGAATCTCAGGGATCGGGCTCCACTGGCAGTGCTGTTGTAGTCGGTGCTCTCGACCCAGAATCCGAGATCACCGGAGATTTCGCTGTTTCCATCAAACTGGTCGTCCGTCTCAAAGTCAAAGTCGACCACAGCGGTCGCTTTGATCGGCGCAAGGACCATGGCCATGAGCACGGTCATGCCAAGGAACCTGCCGTTGATGATTTTTTGAAACTTCATGATATCCAATTCTCCTTTGGATAGGGGTGATTCGATTTGGTTAATAACTTATGATATTGGCATACCAAACATATCGGGCAAAAAAATTACCTTTCGGACAACACCTCCTTTTTTCCGGTCGTGGAAACCAGCGGGCACCCCAGTCTCGGATGATTATTAATCACAGCCTCCACGCCGTAGACCCGTTGGATCATGACCGGTTCGAGAATGACACCGGCAGGGCCTTCAGCGGCGGCTTTACCACCGTGCAGAACCAGAAGCCGATCGGTGTATTGAGATGCCAGATTCAGATCGTGCAGAATCGCGAGAACACCCGCTCCGCGGGACGCCATTGATCGTGCGGATTCGAGAACCTGATGTTGATGAGAGAGGTCGAGTGCCGATGTCGGCTCATCGAGCAGCAGATATTTCTCTGACAGATTTTCGGTGTGTGCCGATTCCAGTTGTGCGAGAATTCTTGCCAGTTGGACACGCTGCTTCTCACCTCCGGAAAGAGTCGGATACGACCTTTCAGCAAGATGCTCCGCTTCGACCTGCTCAAGACAGCGGAATGCAATCCGCCGGTCGGTGCGTGCGCTGCTCCGGTGACGATGAGGAAGGCGGCCCAGCAGAACAATATCAATGACAGGATAGGGAAATGTCAGTGTTCCTGCCTGAGGAAGAACCGCAACATGGAGGGCTCGTTCCGCATGAGCCAGTTCCGGCAACCGCTCACCCGCGATTCGAACCTCTCCGCTCGTTGGAGCCAGTTCACCGGAGAGCATTTTCAACAGGGTGGTCTTTCCCGCCCCGTTGGGACCCAGCACCCCCACAACCTCACCCGACTTCAGTTCCATATTGATGCTGTCGACGAGCACTTCGCCAGTGCGTGTCCGGTAAGAGAGATTTTTCGCCTGGAGCGTCATCAGAAAAGACCTCCACGCTCTCTGTTTTTCAGAAGAATCCAGAGAAAGTACGGCGCACCGATGAATGCCGTCACGACACCAAGTGGCATCTCAGCGGGCTCTGCAATCGTTCGCGCAAGCAAATCAGAGGCGGCCAGCAATGCGGCACCAAGCAGTGCCGCCGCGGGGAGCAGTGTCCGATTGTCCGGCCCGATGAGGAGCCGCAAAATGTGGGGAACGATGAGCCCGACGAATCCGATGATTCCCGTCAGAGCGACCGAAGCGCCGACAGCCATGGCCACCAAAAGGATCGTCATGTTTCGAACCCGCTGAACGGGAACACCAAGATGAAATGCTTCGGCTTCGCCAAGCGCCAGTGCGTCCATGGAACGGGCAAGCAACGGAAGACCGATCACGGCAGCCAGCATAAGCGGTGTCGCAATCAGAAGCGATTGCCATGTGGCGCCGGCAAGACTGCCAAGCGTCCAGAAGGTAATGGTGCGTAGCTGTGAATCGTCCGCCACAAACATCGCCAGCCCCATAACGGCAAACGAGAACGTGGTGATTGCCACCCCGGCGAGCAGCATCGTTGCAACCTGCACACGGCCCATACTACAGGAAAGGCGATACACAAACCATGTGACCAACAGGCTTCCAAGGAACGCGGCGCACGGAACAATCCAGCGAATGAGGTCACTGCCGACTTCACCGGCAATGGCCTTTGTCAGAATGATTGCCCATACGGCCGCCATGGCCGCGCCACCGGAGGTGCCAATCAGTCCAGGCTCTGCAAGAGGGTTGCGAAACAGACCCTGAATCGCCGCACCACTGATGGAGAGTGTGGCACCGACAAGAACGCCGAGAAGAACACGCGGCAGACGAATGGAAAGCAGAACCGTTTCCTGAGATCGCGTATAGTCCACACCTGTTGAGATGCCGACTCGTTCGAGAAGAATCGCAAAGGTTTGCTCAAGACTGAGGCTCACAGCACCCATCGAGATTCCCAGCGTCGCAACTCCGACCAGAACAAAGGTCAGCACTATCAACGTTATGATACGCCGGTGACGCCGCTGACGGAGCCATGAACCGACCGTATCGGTGGATGGGTGGGCCTTCATCCCCACTGTTCCAGGCAGCGTGGCCTCATTCACTTCAGTGTGGTCCTTCTCGGTCCATGGATCGCCTGTGCCAGTTGCCGAATGGCGTCCGGCGTGCGCGGACCAAACGTGAGAAGGAGATCATCCGGTATGGTGACGATGTTACGGTCACGTCCCGCCGGTGTGTCACTCATTCCCGGCAGGCTCAGCAGCCCTTCTTCCTCGCCGATGGCCTCGAACCCCTTGGTCATCATCAGAATGCAAACAGGCTCAAACTCCAATAATGCTTCAGGCGTCAGGGCCTTGTATCCCTCAAGCTCCGCCGCCGCGTTGCTTCCTCCCGCCAGTTCGATCATGGAGTTCGCGCCGGAATCCTTCCCTCCCACCATCGGGGCGCCCATTCCCTGGCGCGCATAGAGAAACAGAACCCCGGGACTTTCGTTGAAACCGGAAACATACTCCCGCACGTTCGCAAGATCCTGCTCATACTTGCCAGCCAGTACATCGCCGTTTTCGTCTCTGTCGATTGCGGCAGCCACGGCCCGTATCTTCGAAACGACGCCGGTCGCCGTCTCCTCGCTGGACACCAGAACAACTTCCACACCCGCACTTTCGATCTGCTCGATGGCTTGTGGCGGACCCGCTTCGTCCGTCAAAAGGACGTGAGTCGGCTCCAGGGAAAGGACACTTTCGGAAGAAAGCTGGCGGTGGTAGTTGAGACGAGGAAGATCGAGCACTTCAGGCGGATGGGTACTGCTTTGATCCGAGCCGACAACGAGATCACCAGCTCCAAGAGCGTAGACAATCTCAGTCACATCACCACCAAGAGTGACAATGCGCACCTCGGACCCAATGCTCTCGTCTCCGACTGCCGAGGCCTGAACCATTTCACCGCCTGATCCGCACCCGAACAGCAGACCAAGGAACACGGGTCCTGCCAGACAGAGGATAAATACTTGTTTCCATGCCATTCTGATAGCTCCAGTCCGCTGAGACGAAAACACGGTTTACGTCAAAACAGCCGGGCTTGTGCCGACTGGAGATGGGCAGGGCAATGAAACTTTGGCATACCAAACAAAATATTTAATAATGGTCTTTGTGTTGGAATCATGTACCATGTTGAGCGAGACAGATGGGAACACGCTGGACGAGCCATGAGCTTCGGCGTTTCTCAGCAAGAGACATTGGAAGCGAATTGCATCATAAACAACTGATTATTAATGACTTATGACTAAACCTGATTGTTCAGGGCACTCCTTGAAACCCAATAGGCGGACGACTCGATAGTGGCGGTATCCTCGTGACCTGCGTCCGTGAATGACACCGTTGTCTATGTTGGGTTTATGGCCTTGTGATGCTGCCCCTTATTGTGTCCCACCTGGAGAGTGAGTTTTCCGGACCCTTCGACCCTTGTCAGAACTCATTCTTCGAACCTATCAGGCGAACTCATCGATAGCGACTTTGAAGTCATCGTCTTCGAATAGCTCCCTTCTGGATGGGACCTTTCTCTTCACGCAGAATCCAACGATTTTTACGAAATCGTAGATTTCACTCGTGTTGCCACTCAATTCCGCCACTTGTTTCTCATAGAAAGAGATCAGCAAGTTCATGGTCTCCACCAGGTTCTTGACTTCTTGTTCAACCCCGGAGGACAAGTGCCTTCGAGAAGCGTTCAAGAACGCTATGTTGCTCTGTAGTACACGAGTGAGTTGGAGCCTGCCTGCTATCGTGAATCGCTTCTTGTATTTATCATACCAGTCGATCCCACCTATACTGCCCGCAATTCTCCTTAGTTCGACGGTATGGAGTCGTGCGACTCTTGCAAACAGGATGACATTCGCCTTCGCGTGGACTCCATACTGAGAGTAGCTATAGTATCCGAACTCGCCTTCAAATTCCAGGATGTCTGTGTCCTTGGTGTTGTGATGTAGTCGGTTCACAAAGAAGAACATTGTACTAACGCTTTGAACCAATCGTTTTCCCCTGAAATTCAGCGCAACTGTCGTCTCCTCAGATATGCTCTCGACATTGTGAACGACCTCATCGTTAGAGACGCTAATAATGTGGCCAAAGTCCCTGTTCTTGAGAAAGAAGAGATGGTATACTTCATTCCTCACTTCCTCCGGTTCGAATCCCAGAAGCCCCAGATCATTCGTGAGAGCCTTTAGCGGTACTCTGTAAATTGTTTCGCCGTGCGGACTGATGGTCTGTTTCTCGAGCCGAACGAGAATCAAGTAGCTCAGATCGCATCCCCTTTCCGTGAATCCCGAGCTCTCGGCTTTCTGAACTATATGTGCGAGGTTCAGGTGCTGCTCGCTCAGTACCTGTCCGCACTCAGCAATCCACCCAAGGAGTAACGATGTCAGCAACGATCTATGGGACTCATTCTTACGGAGCTCCATGAATGCCTCGAACGGGCAATGTGAAAGAACGTGACGTAGAAAATCACAATGGTACTTTAAGGCGGATCGGATGCTCTGGTTTGCCAAATCTATAAGCACAACCTCGGCATACTGATCCTTGAGTGCGGACGCGATCAGCTGCAGTTTACTGGAAAGAGTGGTGCCACCGACGTGCTCTATATACATACTCTGGCGTTTGTTCAGAATATCGTGAAAATGATCCGAATCCAGGTAGCACTGCAGATGTCCAATAGCAACGAGTTTGACCGTATCCACATGCTCTGATCGCGGTCCCATGCTGCCCTCCGGCGTATGGGCATTCTCGGGTCTGATGTTGATGATAATCTTTGCCCTATCCTCAACCTCATTGTTGAACGAGAGTGCAAAATCATAACAAAGCGGTTGGCAGACATGTTGCAGGCGATCGACATTATCAAGTACCACGACCAGACCCGTGTGAAAAAGCTCCTGGGCGACATCAATGATGTGAACGTAGCGGATTTCATCATTAATTCTTTCGACGAGCTGTTTTATCTCTCCGCGTCCCATATTGTTTCTGAACCAGCCCAACACGGCATCTCTATCTGAAATATCAACTTCCCCTCTCGCCATACTCAGAAGACTCAATCGCGCACGCGCGAAATCATTTCGTGGCAATTCAGACTGTGAAAAGAGCGCGTACTCGTGCAGCGCCTGCATGCGATCCTCGACCGATCGCTCTTGCGGGCTGTCACCATCGCGACCCTCAGTCGCCCCCCGCGGTAAATCCGCGGGTTCGAGAATGTCTTCCGCCAGGAGGGAGTCCTTCAGCGCCTTCTCCATCGCAATCTTGAAGGCGGCATAGTCCCCTCTGGTACTTACGAAGTCGTCCCTCGATGCCAGTTTATTAAAATCAAGTACGATCGATCGATAATCGTCTTTCAGTGAATCCAGAACTCGCTTCGTGGTCGTGGACTTTCCGCAGCCCTCTATTCCTTCTATCGATAGAACCTGATCACTGCCTCGAATGGAAGCCTCAATCTTGTCTTCCGCCCACTCTCTGTCGAAGTACATTCTATCGTAGAACTGGGCCGAAAGTTTGCCCGTTAATCCGTTATCGCCGTCACGTTCGCCCCGCCACGAGGTGTCGAGGGAGAAAGTGATAATCTTCTCGTACAAAGCGAACCCCAGCAAGTCCTCTTTATTCAGCATCGAATACACTCTCCATGTCGATTTGTTTCCACTCGTAACCCGCCTCCCTGACTATGGTAGCAGCCCTGTTCAGAAATTGATTCCTTAACGCAAACAACTCGGGGGCGTCGGAAACATGTTTGACCTCGTCTGACTGGGGACCGTCTTCGCGACATGTAGTCCACAAGTCTTTGATTTTGTTGAAGACACTCACGGGCAAGCGATCGCGAAGTGAGTCGCTGTGTCTTTTCCATTCAGACTCCGAGAACTCACTTATCCATGTCTCGCAAATGAAATGTGGGCCCGTCGTCTTAACTTCACCATAGCGATTGAGCTGGCCTGCTTCCCACTCCCTCACGGTCGCTGTGTACACCCTATCAACAATGGCTTGCAGCTTTAGAATGCCCTCGACATATTCCTCCCGTTTCGCCATCTCTTGGTTCTGTCGTTTCAGGTTTTCAGATTGCTCAAGTTTCAGTCTTTCCTCCGCAGCCTCCACCCATCGCTCTCTCATTTTTCGCTCCTCGATGAACTCCTCCCTTGCCACTCGAGCGGTTTGGACCGCCGCGATGGCGCTAACTACAGCTGCGACACTGGCAATTAGCGCTGTAATTGCCGAAAACACCTGTATGAGTTGAGCCAGGTACTGCCAGCTCAAGAAATGCGTGATGGCGGCAATGACCAGACCGTAGGCTACAAGAATCAACAGTACGTCTTTGCCACCGACGTGGAATTCAAAGTGTGCGAGCGGCCTGCCGGTTTTCATGGAATCAGTCCCTATCCCTGAACCTTGCATCGTTCCTGAACCACCCCATGACCACTCGGTGATCCGAGACGTTCAGTGCAACCGGGTCGCTTGAGACGATGATCTTCATCGTAACAGCCTCCTCACCGATCATGTCCCGGGAGACAAGGAAACGATCGTACCGATTCTCAGCGGTTGTCCCGACGCTGTCCTGTCCGGGTGGTACCATCACCACCATGCCAATATCGTCGGCCAGCTCTTGGATCTCATCCTCTGTGAGGTTGAAGTCGCCCGCAATGATCAGAGCTGGGTCATGTTGAAGGCAGGAGTCGACGACACCTCCCAACAAGGAGGATATCCCCTTGGCGATCTCCTTCAGATTCCTGAGCAATTCCCCGACCTGGGTTAGACCTACATCGACGATTTTCTTCGTCAACCAACCAGATATCTGTCCGAAGTTCGTATTGGCGAGGTATCTGGTCTGATCCGCTTGCTCATCGCTCTCTGACACACGCGGAAAGCCGAAGAGGAGCCCGATAAAAGCTCCGAACAGGAGAACCGTTCCTGAGATCAGAATACCTCCGGATAACACGACCAGGCTGAATTCATGAAGGGCATAGAGTGCAACGCCGATGAGTCCCGCCAAACCAGAGCACACCAACACAATGATTCCGTTCCGGCTGGCGTTTCCGTTGTCGAATAATTCACTCCGGAAGCCTATTATAGTGTTCCTCGTTGAACCGAGGGTGGACGGTTCACACTTCTCAGGTCTCATCTGAATCTTCTCACATGCGTGCTCGTATTTTTTCACTCAACAATGCCACTATGCGGCTTTGTATTCAGCATCGGAAGGCTACCCCCGCCACACACGGCAGCGTCGCACTTTGCATATCTACGCAAGCTCCTCAATCGTCCCTACGAGATGCTTCAAGACTTCTCCATCCTCCCAGTACTCGCCGTGGCTGAAGGGGGTCCATGAGTTCATGATTGCTCCCAAAACGCCCCCGCCTGCATTGACCTCAATGTCTTCCACGAGCTTTTCATACGAGGGGCTCAGCGGCTTCAGAGGCCAGCCGAGTACGTCGTCCTCATCGTAGAAGTTGTGCCACCTGAAGCCCTCGTTCGGCTTATCGATCGCCACGATTCTCTCATGGCCCGCAACAAAGATCGGGATATTGCAGCCCGTCGTGTAGAGCCGTGCGAGAGTTCGGAGCCGCCGGAAGATATCCTTTTCGGAACCTGATTTGTTTCCGCCTGGCTGTGCCCATATGCCGTGCGGGGGTGGCGAGGGTTTGCCGGGTGTCGCGTCCCAAATGTAGTTTGAGATGACCTGGCAGCCAAGAGACTGGGCG
>JANQSL010000094.1 GCA_028284075.1 Candidatus Sumerlaeia bacterium
GGCTTCCGCATCGATGGCATCGATGCCGAGGACCGCTCCGGCCGAAGCGTCTCCAGCGCGGGCGACGTTAACGGCGACGGCCTCGCTGACCTCATTGTGGGAGCCCCGACCGCCGACCCGGGCGGCGACGAACGTGCCGGAGAGAGCTACGTCGTTTTCGGCAAGGTGGACAATAACACCATCGACCTCGCCGCGCTGGGAAACAACGGCTTCCGCATCGATGGCATCGATGTCGAGGACCGCTCCGGCTCCAGCGTCTCGGGGGCGGGAGATGTCAACGGCGACGGCCTCGCTGACCTCATTATTGGGGCTGACCTCGCCGCGCTGGGAAACGGAGGTTTCCGCATCGACGGGAGCGATGCTTTCGACTACTCCGGCCGGACCGTATCCGGAGCGGGTGATGTGAACGGCGACGGTCTTGCCGACCTACTTGTAGGAGCAACATTCGCCGAACGGGGCGGCGAGTACCGTGCCGGGGAAAACTACGTCGTCTTCAGCCCCGTTCCCCCACCAGACATTCCCACATGGAAAGGATTTGCCAGGCAGGGCGATGCTCCACCTCTTGCCCCTGGTGTCACGGGCGACGGCAGCAACGACAGCACACCGGACTCGCGCTGCTGGATCGACTTTGCTGACGGATCAGGAACAGGGCTTTCGAGTGCTTCGCTCGTGACCGTTAAGCGCGAGTCTTTTTCAACAAAGGGCACCACAGGACTTCCGCAAGACGCTCTTCCGGTTCGGTGGGAAGTCACGACTGAGCGGACGGAATGGAGCAGCGCTGAACTGACGTTTCGCTATCTGGACTCTGAATTCGGTGATCCGGATGAAGGTGCGCTGTCTGTCTACACATCGCCGAATCCCAACGGTCCGTGGACAATCCTCGATACGGATCGCGATGCCGCCAGAAACCGCGTTTCCTCAACCGTGGATTCATTCGGTTTCTTCGTCATCGCGGCGGACCCCGAAGCCATTAAGGTTCTGTGGAGCCTGTACTAAACGCCTGACATCTGATTCTGCGGATACATCTGCGGCCAGAAGTCCCCCTCAAACACATCGCCATTTCTGCGGCCCAGGCGGCGCATGAGAATCGCGTTCATATGATTGTCGTTCGGTGAATCCGCAATGTATGCCGCATCGTCCGGCATGAGGTGTAGAACCAGTGACCGTCGCGGTTTGTCCGTGAAGTTCGGACCACTGCCGTGAATCGTCAGGCAGTGATGAAAACTGACGGAGCCCGCCTTCAACGTGCATGGTTTTGTTCTGAACTTGTGACCGGTCGAATCCTCCAGCTTCGATTTCATCGACTCCAGGTCCTGATTGAAAAAATCGCCTTCGATCAGCCCCCACTTGTGGCTGGCGGGAACGACCTGCATACAGCCGTTGTTCAGAGTCACATCGTCAAATGCCACCCACGCCGTCAACAACTCGCCGGAAGCGCACCGCCAGTAATTGTTATCCTGATGCCAGCCCACGTTTCCACCCGCCTGCGCCTTTCTCCCCTGCCCCGGCTTGTAGAGCAGCTGGTCATGCCACAGCCGGATTCCCCGCGAACCGCTCAACAACGCCGCCATCGCTCCGATGGTTTCGTTCATGACGAGTTCCCTCAAAGTGTTGTTGGCCCAGTGGGCGTTGTCCGTTTTCCGAACCGCTGAGGAATTCCCGTTGGCCTTCCAGTAGCCCAGCCAGGGCTCAGTCCCGGTTTCAAATTTTCCCGCATAAACATCATCCATTGCCGAACGCAGGCGCTCCAGGAACTCATCACTGAGAATCCGCGGACCCAGCCAGTAGCCGTTTTTCCGGTAGAACCTGATGTCCTGCTGTGTGGGGAGAAGCTCATCCTGAATCATGTAACCGGTTACCCTCCTTGTTTCGTGACGTGTGCCCTGGGCCCATCCTTCGATTCAAGGATTTTCTTCGCCGAATCCCGGTACCGGCAAACACCCTCACCGCCTCCCTATGGAAAATCGGCTGGACAGCGTATCCGTCGCTCCAATTATGTGTGGTTTTTGTTACTGATTTGTGAGTTTATGATGTGCAAGGTTCCCCTATGTCCGCTTCCTCCCATGATGTCCAAACGCTCTCGCTCGTCGGATCGGGCCAAACCATGTCGAGGCTGGAAAGCCTCCTTCACTTTCACAGCCCCGGGCTGCTGAAAAACCGTCGGCCGGTCTCCGCCTCCAGGCCACAAACCGGCCGGAATTCCGAAATCTGGCTCGTCGATTTCGACGATGGTTTGCGAGCCGTTGTCCGTGTCAGCAAGACCCTCCGCGAGGCGCGCCGTCTCGGTGCGTGGCTCAGGAAATATCAAGGCGCGGGACTTCCGGTGCCGGACTGCCTGGAGCGTTCCGGTCTGCTCCGGGGTCTGCTGCGGCATAAAGAGGGAGTTGTTGTCGAGGAGTACATCGACGGAAGACTTCTCGCTGAGCTGGAAATGACCCGGGATGTCGTGATGTGCACCGCACGGGCTCTTGCGCGGCTTCACAGCGAAGTGCGGTCGAATGCCGGCCAGCCCGACCAGCCTCGTCGCCGGAACGTGCACGCGCGCCTGCTGCAAACAGCCATTTCAGACATCGACAAAGTCGTGATCTCCCAATTGCCATCAGAGTCACACTTTAATCGCGATTCCATCGTTGAAGCACTGCGGAGCACACACGCGGACCTTCACCCCCTCCCCTTTTATTCACTGGTGCATAATCGCATCGGTCCTTCAGACGTGATCCTGCCCTCAGGAGGAGGCGATGCAGTCTTTCTCGACTGCGGCTCGCTGCAGTACGGACACTTTGCTCCGGACCTGTTCGATGTTCTCGGAATCCTGGTGCGATCAGGAAATGGGGAATACGTCGCCGACTTCGTGCAAACCTACTACGAGTTCAGAAAGAACCTGCCCCCGGGACAGGAGTTCGAAACCATTGCACCCTTCTTCGAACTCGCCATGCATGTCCGGCGGTTGCGCAGCTTCACCACAAAGGCGAAATTAAAAGGTGACAGAGCGCCCGCGGAAATTGCCCGCGCGCTAAAGGGTATTGACCGGAATCTGACTTCCCGAAACAGCGATGGGAAAGACGCTGCCAGGCCCTACTGCCACTGATTGAAGTACGGCAGCCGGGCTGCTGTCGCGGAGATTTCATCTTTTGCGGAAAGCAGCTCCAGTGTGGAGTCCCAGCGGCCCTCCAGGAACTGCATGCGAGGCCCGTCACCAATCTCGCAGGGGGCATTCTCTCCACCCCAGGACACCGTCTTGTTTTCCACATCGACGCTGACCTCGATGGATGAATCCGCCTCAACAGCCGACATGATTTTCCCCACCGTCCCGGCATCCACCGTCACCGCCGGAATACCCAGCGAAATGCAGTTGCCAAAAAAGATCTCGGCAAAGGACTCACCAATGATCGCCTTGATACCTCTGCCCCACCGCATGATGGCCTGCGGGGCATGCTCACGGGAGGAGCCGCATCCAAAGTTCTTGTTCGCCAGCAGAATTTCCGCACCGGCAAACGCCGGATTGTCGAAAGGATGCTGACCGCCTTTTTCCGCAACCTGCTTGCGATCATCCTCAAACGCATGCTCGCCAATACCGTCGAACGTCACACAGCGAAGGAACCGCGCGGGAATGATGCGATCCGTGTCGATGTCGTTGCCGCGAACGGGAATGGCTTTGCCGGAAACCTTGATACGTTTTGAATCGTCAGACATTGTGCAAGACCCTTTTCTCAGACTCCCACCGGTTCGGCGGCGATTTCAAAAAACTCACGAGCATCCGTTACTTCACCCGTAAAGGCGGCGGCAGCCACCATCACCGGAGACATCAAAAGCGTGCGGCCGGTCGGCGATCCCTGGCGGCCCTTAAAGTTGCGGTTACTGGAAGACGCGCAAACCTCCCGTCCCTGCAACTTGTCCGGATTCATCGCCAGACACATCGAGCAGCCCGCCTCGCGGAACTCGAAGCCCGCGTCCCGCAGAACCTGATCCCAGCCACGCTTCATCATCTCTTCGCGCACCTTTATGCTGCCCGGAACGGCGATCGCCCGGACACTCGATGCAACCTTGAAGTCGCGTCCCTTGATGTGCTGAATCACCTCAGCAAAATCGCTCAGGCGGCCGTTCGTGCAGGACCCCAGAAACGCCACATCGACCTTCGTGCCCTTGATGGACTGACCGGGCTCGAAGCTCATGTATTCGTATGCCTCTTTGATCAGTTCCTGCTCGGTGGCATCGAATTCTCCGAGAGCCGGAATGGCGCCACTGACGGAAGTGGACTGCCCGGGCGTGATTCCCCAGGTGACGATCGGCTCGATGTCCTCGGCGTTGTACCGGACAACGTCATCGTATTCCGCGTCAGGATCGCTCTTCACCGACTCCCAGTAAGCCACCGCCTTGTTCCAGGCCGTGTCCGAAGGAGCATACTTGCGTCCCTTGATATAATCGTAGGTTGTCTGGTCCGGATTGATATAGCCGCACCGGGCACCACCCTCGATGGACATATTGCAGACCGTCATCCGCTCTTCCATCGTCATGTTTTCAAAAACATCACCGGCATACTCGTAAGCATACCCGACACCACCCTTAACACCCAGTTGCTGAATGATGTAGAGAGTCACGTCTTTTGCGTAAACGCCGGGACGAAGCTTGCCGTTGATTTCAATGCGGCGGACTTTTGCGCGGCCCATGGACATGCACTGGGTGGCCAGAACATCCCGTACCTGACTGGTGCCTATTCCAAAGGCAATGGCACCAAACGCGCCGTGAGTCGACGTGTGGCTGTCACCGCAGCAAATTGTCATGCCGGGCTGAGTCAGGCCCTCCTCGGGGCCCACGATATGAACAATTCCCTGTGTCCCGGATTCCGGCGAGAAGTACGTAATACCGAAGTCCTTAACGTTCCTCTCAAGCTCCTGCATCATCTGCTCGGCAAGGCCGTCGGCGAAAGGGCGGGCCTGGCTCGCTGTCGGGATGATATGATCAGCGGTCGCATAATTGCGGTCCGGATGCATCACTCCAAGATCCCGCTCCCGCAACGCGGCAAAGGCCTGGGGCGAAGTCACCTCATGAAGCATCTGAAGGCCCATGAGGATCTGGTATTGTCCGGACGGCAGTCTCCTGACCGTGTGCAGATCAAAGACCTTGTTGTAGAGGTTTTTGCCCATCGTTTTCGAGCCTTTCGCTGTGAGTACACAGGGGACCACACGACCCCCGCCCCGCTGGGGAGCAGGGGAAGTGCCATAGTCACGGATGCCAAGTCGAGAGCGAATTCCCTCCCCGCCCCTCCTGAACCGGGACAGTTTTTCAGCTCAGGATTTCCACGTCCACGTCGTACCGTTTCCCCGCAACCTTCATATCAAGACGCATGTGCCGTGACGAACCCGCGTCGGCGGCTGCAGGTGCCGGTACCGGTGAGGCTGCCTCCACTGGCTGTGAAGGGGCCGCTGCGGGAGCTTCCGCGGGTTTCGGCGGCTGATTCTTCTTCTCAATGAAGTCCTGCCAGACCTTCGGAAACAGGGCATAGCTCAAGACGTCTTCATCTGACTTCGCCTTACCCTCCACCTCGCCTTTAATGCGATCCCATTCGTTTGGAATGTCGTCCGCCGGCCGGCAGGTGATCGCCTTTTCATCTCCCAGTATGCTTTTCTGAATCGTCTCATCCACCGGAGCGGGAGTCCGGCCATAGCGGCCCGCGAAAAGACCCCGGCTTTCCTTTGGCACCGACTTGTAACGCTCGCCGACAATCACATTCATCACAGCCTGGGTGCCGACAATCTGCGATGTTGGAGTGACCAGTGGAATGTAGCCCATTTCCTTTCGAACTTTTGGAACTTCCTCCAAAACCTCATCGATCCTTTCAATGCAGTCCATCTGCTTCAGCTGCATTTCAAGATTCGAAATCATCCCGCCGGGAATCTGACTCGTGAAAATGCGCGTGTCCGACCCGGCAAAACTGGTTTCGAACTCTTTATACTTCGGACGAATCTTTCGCACATAGTCCGCAATGGGAGCGAAGCTTTCCTGTTTCAGGCCGCAATCGTGCGGCGTTCCCGCGATGGATTCGACAAGAGCCTCCGTCGCAACATGGCCGGAACCGCCGGAAAGCGCGCTGATGGCCGTATCCACGCCGTCCGCACCCGCATCGATGGCCCGCAGCAGGACCATCGGCGCCACACCTGTTGTTGAGTGCGTGTGCACATGCACCGGGACCGAAATGTTCTCCTTCAACGCTTTCACAAGCTCATACGCAGGCACGGGACAGAGCAGCGCCGCCATATCCTTGATCACGACGGACTGACACCCCATGCTTTCAAGATCCTTTGCCTGCTGAACGAACATATCGAGTGTATGCACGGGCGAGAACGTATAGCAGATCGCACCCTGTGCATGAGCTCCCCCTTCCACAACGCGCTTCACCGCACGCTCCAGATTTCGCATATCGTTCAGGGCATCGAAGATGCGGAAGATATCCATGCCGTTCTCGATCGACTTGTCGATAAACCGATCGAGGACATCGTCCGCATAGTGACGATAACCAAGAATGTTCTGGCCGCGCAAAAGCATCTGCAGTTTCGAATTCGGCAACGCCTTGCGCAGCTGCCGCAAACGCTCCCACGGGTCCTCACCGAGAAAACGCAGACAACTGTCGAACGTCGCACCACCCCAGACCTCCAGAGACCAGTAGTCCGTGGAGTCCAGTTTCTCACAGATGGGCAGCATGTCCTCCGTGCGCATTCGTGTTGCCAGCAGAGACTGGTGGGCGTCTCGTAACAACAACTCGGTAATTCGGACGGGTTTGGCGCTGGCTTGGGATTTTGCTTTCATGGCGTCACTCCAACAAGTGCTCGGGTTAGCCGCAGGCTTGCCGGGAAACGGGCGGGGAGGGCAACGCCTAAATTCGGATAAAATCTATCTTGTTTGTCTTGCGCCTCCCCCTTCACTCCCCCTAGACCGCCTCCGGCAGCCAGGGGACGGCACAACACCTGATCGCAGAGGCAACGATGTCCACTCCCAACTCAGTCAAAACCGTTTCAGGAAAAATCGAGGAACTCCGTCAAAAACGCGACGAAGCAAAAGCGGGCGGCGGGACCGAGCGCGTCGACCGCGAACACAAGCTCGGGAAGCTGACGGCCCGTGAGCGAATCGACGCATTTGTCGACCCTTCCAGCTTCCGCGAGATGTACCTCTTCGCGGAACACCGGTGCACCAATTTTGGAATGGCCGGCAAGAAGCTTCCCGCTGACGGCGTCGTGACGGGAACGGCACGGGTCGATGGCAGATCGATCTACCTCGCGAGTCAGGACTTCACGGTTGCCGGAGGCGCCGCCGGAGAAGTGCATTGCGACAAGATCGTGGAGATGATGCAGGGCGCCCTCAAAACCGGCAGCCCCTTTGTCTTCATCAACGATTCCGGGGGCGCACGTATCCAGGAAGGCATCGACAGCCTGAGCGGCTATGGCCGCGTTTTCTACAACAACACACTGCTCTCCGGTGTTGTGCCTCAGATATCGCTGATTTGCGGACCCTGTGCCGGCGGGGCCGCGTACAGCCCCGCACTGACGGACTTCATTATTCAGACACGCCAGGCTCAGATGTTCATCACCGGCCCCTCCGTGATCAAGCAGGTGACGGGCGAAGACGTGACGCCGGAAAGCCTGGGTGGTCCCGATGTGCAGATGAACTATTCCGGCGTGGTGCACTTCATCGCCGAGGATGGTCAGGACGCATGCCGTATTTGCAAGGAACTGCTCGGCTACCTCCCAAGCAACAACCTGGAGGACCCTCCGGCTCTCGCCTGCCCGCTGAACGTGCCCTATGATGATTTTCTCAACACAATCATACCGGACGATCCCAGGCGCGGCTATGACGTCCGCGAGGTCATCAAGCGTGTTGTCGATGACGGCGAGTACCTGGAGGTTCAGGACCACTACGCCCCGAACATCGTCATCGCCTTCGGACGCGTTTGCGGACGCACTGTTGGTGTCATTGCGAATCAGCCCGTTGAAAAGGCCGGTGTGCTCGACATCGACAGCAGC
>JANQSL010000103.1 GCA_028284075.1 Candidatus Sumerlaeia bacterium
CGTCTAAATCGATGCCGTCGATGCGAAAACCGCCGCTGCCGAGGGCCGAGAGGTCGACGGCGGTGTTGGTGGTCTTGCCGAAGATGACATAAGACTCACCGGCTTCGCTTTCGCCTCCAGGATCTGCCCCCTCTGCTCCAATAATGAGATCTGCAAGGCCGTCGCCATTGACATCGCCCGCACCCGAAACGCTGATGCCGGACCGGTCATTTGAATCAATACCGTCGATGCGAAAACCGCCGGAGCCAAGGGCGGAGAGGTCGACGGCGGTTGTGGTGGCTTTTCCGAATACGACGTAGGACTCGCCGGCATCGATATCGCCTCCGGGGTTCGCGAAGAGTGCTCCGACAACGAGGTCGGCGAGACCGTCACCATTGACATCGCCCGCACCCGAAACCTTGGAACCGGACCGGTCGTTTGCATCGATGCCATCGATACGAAAACCACCACTGCCAAGGGTAGAGAGGTCGACGGCGGTTGTGGTGGCCTTGCCGAAGACGACGTAGGACTCACCGGCCTGACTGTCGCCTCCGGGGTTCGTAAAGGGTGCTCCGACAACGAGGTCGGCGAGACCGTCACCATTGACGTCACCCACACCCGAAACGCTATAACCGGACCGGTCGTTTGCATCGATGCCATCGATACGAAAACCGCCACTGCCAAGGGTAGAGAGGTCGACGGTGGTTGTGGTGGCCTTGCCGAAGACGACATAGGACTCACCGGCGGAGTTCTCGCCTCCAGGGTCTGCGAAATAGGCTCCGACAATGAGGTCGGAGAGACCGTCGCCGTTGACATCACCCGCACCCGAAACGCTGGAACCGGAGAGGTCATTCAGATCGATACCATCGATGCGGAAGCCGCCGGTGCCGAGTGCGGAGAGGTCGACGGCGGTGTTGGTGGCCTTGCCGAAAACGACATAGGACTCACCGGCGTTGCTGTCGCCGCCGGGGTGCGCGAACGGAGCTCCAACGATGAGGTCGGCGAGGCCGTCACCGTTAACGTCACCTGCACCCGAAACGCTGAAGCCGGACCGATCACTCTCATCAATGCCGTCGATGCGGAAGCCGCCGGTGCCGAGGGCGGAGAGGTCGATGGCGGTGTTGGTGGTTTTGCCGAATACGACATAGGATTCGCCGGCCCCGCTGTTGCCTCCTGGATTTGCACCAAGAGCTCCAATGATGAGATCGGCGAGACCGTCACCATTGACGTCGCCCGCACCCGAAACACTGTGGCCGGATTGGTCGGATGGATCGATACCGTCGATGCGAAAGCCGGGGTGGGTCGTGCCCAGATCGGCAAGATCGATGTCCTCGGCGTGAAGGACATCAGGTGCGGCTACCAGAAGACCTGCGCCAATCAGTGCGGCGGATGCGCCGCGCATAGCTGAAAAACGATAGTGTAACAACAAGTCACGGCTCATGACCCTCTCCTCCTGGAGTCTCGTTTGTGCGGAGTGTGAATGAAAATATGCCTGAAGCCTTCACATTTTGTCGTCAAGACCAGATCCCCTTGACCTCGACCAAGTGTTAGCCGGGGGGGCAGCCTTTACGGCTCTTGCTTTAAGCAGGCGCTCAGTTGGTGTCGGGGCTGTACTTCGGAAGGTAGCCGTCGGTTGCGGACGACAGCAGGAAATCGCGGTTCGCTTCCACTTCCGACAGCCAGGTGTGGCGTTTTTCCGGAGGCTGGTTGTTGGCGATGCGCGCGTAGGCTTTGCGAGCCTGATCGACAACGGGATGGTCGGCGGGACGGCCTTCGTCGGAAATCCAGGAGAGAATGGCGACGGACCAGTCCGGCGTTCGCAGCAGTTCCTGGCAAACGACCGCGAGATTGAACAGGCCGGCAAGGAACTGTTCGTAACTGCCCTCTTCATCCAGCGCGGACTGTACGAGAGCCCTGGAGTACGTCAGAGTACGCTCCGGGTCGCGCTGCATCAGCACACAGATTTCCACGAATTTGGTGAAGGCAAAGTTTCGCACCGCAATCGGCAGGTCGTGTTCAACAGCGGCGTCGATGGCCCGCTCGATGTGGCTCATGGCATCGTGTGCGCGGCCGCAGACCGCGTTCATCCACGCCAGGTTCGCCTGGCAGATGAGCAGAGGTGACTTGTCGTCCAGTTGCTCCGCCAGAAGCACCGCCGCCCGCATCTTGGGCAGCGCGGGAGCGAGATCCGTGGAACTGCTTTCGCTGAAGATTGAGGCCGCCTCTCGCATCAGGCGGCTGATGATTCGGCGCTTTGTCTGGTCGTCACTCATCCGGAGTAACCCATCCTGTCATGGCTCAATGCATAAGCCATTCCATGGAAGCCGCCGCCACCCCGTCGACAAAAAAAGGAACCGGAATTAATGCCGGTCTGTCGAAACCCGCTGGTCCACCGCGTAGGGTTCGCGCCGGTCGGTGATTTCGGTTTTGACCTCGGCTTCCTTGACGTCCTCGCGCTTCTCATTCGGAGTTTTGAGGTAAGTCTTTCGACTGCAACCACTCGCGATAACGCAAAAGCATACAGTGGCGGCAAGAAGCATAATCGAAGCGGGTCGAATCCTCATGGCCGTCTGACCTCCACCGAGAAGGTGCTCGCTTCGGCCGTCCTGGACCGGGCGATGTACGTCTGAATCTGCTGGGGCGCGAAAAAGAACGGTTCCCACTCTGTTTCGTCTCCAAGAGAGATTCCCTGTGTATCCTTGAACACACATCGTGCAAGGACATCCAGGTCCTTGCGTGTCGAGTTGCGAAGATTCACACGGACTTCCAGCCGACCGTCCTCCATGCGAGTCTTGGTTGCCTGATCGGCGGCGACACGGTTTCTCAGGTCGTGGTCGAGAATGTTCACCGGTGCTGTGGAAGCTTCGATGGCTTCCTTGTCGACACGAGCAAAGTCCGGCGATTTCGAGCGCTTGCTGCAGGCGGATGTTGAAGCCGCAACGATTCCCGCAAGCAGAACGCCCGCCATTGTCCGGCTGATCCGGTTTGTTCGGTTCATGACTCATTCTCCATAATTGATTCCGGGTGACTTCCGGTAACCAGTGAAACCGCCGGGGGAGGAAATGCCAGAACAACGGCCAGTCCTTTGCCCGGCTGTGGTATTTCGACAACGTGACTGGCCTTTGTGTTTCCGCCGGAACGGCGCACGTCCTCTCCCGCATAGGATACAGTGAGCGATCGCGACCCCGGTTCCGCAGCGATCACCGCCACTCCCAGTGCATCCGGCAGTGACGCCCATTCGCGCGTATCGGCTTGCGGTTGCACAAGCGTCGACAGACCATACATCAAAGCTCCTGCCGCCAGCACACCCGCGCCCGCCAGAGCGGTTGTGTCATCGCGATTTGAAATTCCGTGCGCCGCAACAACGGCTCCACCCATCACGGCAACATTGCCGGCCGCTTCCGCTCCGCCCCGGATGGATGCCTGGCGGTTGAGAATTTCATCCACTTCGCGACCTCCCCGAGTCGCGGCCTGATAATAAACGGAGTCCACATACTCGGTCCCGGTGCTCACCACGCTGTCGATACTGACAGTGGCTTCCGATCCCGATCCGCCTCCGGGAGCATACGAAAGCAGTTCTCCGTACGTTCCTGCCGCCCGTTTGATTGGCGCTCGCCCGTGTTGCGTGAGCACGAGCACGTTCATTGTCTCATTGAAGATCGGCAATGATGCTGAAAACGGCAGGGGAGAAACGCCGCGCGAAGACTCCAGCACCCTATAGGAAGACACGAATTCCAGGTAAGTCGTTTGTGCTCGTGAAAACGATTCTTCCGCAAAATCAGGGCGATTCATCTGCGTCTCGCAGACCCCGATCAGGAAGTGCGGGAGGACCCAGTCACTGCGTTTTTGCAGATCTTCCGCAAGGGAGTCGTGAAACAGCACGCTGCGAAAACAGGCTCGTGCGTTGTCCCATTCGTGGTCCTGCATGTATAGAACGCCACGGTAGAAGTATGTCATCGAGCGTTCGTAAGGATCGCCCTTGAAGACCTTTGATTCTTCACGGAACCACAGTGAACGGGCGCGGCGGGCCTGTTCGCTGTCACCATAGATCGCCTCGATCAAGAGAATCGACTCATCGAGCGCACGCTTTGCGGCCGTACGCTCTCCCTGGCGCAGGGCACCTATCGCGATCGCATTGAGGTTCAGCACCCAGTTGCGTTCGCCTTCATTATAAAGCTTGTTCTCGAGAGGTTTGAGAAAATCGCCCAGTTCATTGGCCGCAAAGCCCGGCGGCAGGCCGGGCCTGGAGCCTCGTGCGCAGCCGATCGTCAGCACTGCCGTACACGAAATCAGAACGATCAAAATGACGCGAGTCATGGCCGGTTAACGCTTTCCTGTTCACGGTCAGCGATAAACCACGTCGTCGCGCCCTTCCTTCTTCACGTCGAACAGATCTTCCCAGCGTTCGATGCCCGTTTCCGTATCGACGAGTTTGAAGGCATAAACCGCGTACTCCGACTGTCCCATGCGGCTGGCCGTTCCCAGGCCATCCACACGTCCCACCAGGAAGTAGTCCGCTCCCGCAACCGTCAGGGTGCGGCGATCGGGATCGTAGTCCACCTCTCCCGCGCGCTTCGCTTCCCGTTCCGCCTGGATGTCCTCCATGACATCCCGTGCAATAAACCTCAGGCGGCCGTCCGACTGCTTGTTCAGCTCCGCCTTCAGCTTTGTTGTGAAGATCTCCTTGTTGAAGGCGAACCGCGTGTTGTTTTCCATCGGAAGCATGGCGATCGTCGGCGGGTATTCCGCGTTCCTGACAGGGTTCGACTCCAACAGAGATCGCACCATGAGATCCGCAAGCCTCACCACATCCTGACTTTCCGGTCCCAGCGAACGCACCGTTCCGGCCTGACCGGGGTCGACGTCCCGAATATTGAACGATTCCTTCTTTGCACATCCGGCTGCAAAGAGAGTGGAGCAAACCAGAGCAAATGCCATCAATCGGGTCGTAAACATTGCCGTCTCCTCTGAATTGTCAAAATCCGACATACGGTTTCAAAGGCAGAGGACGTTGTGGTCCGCCGCTGTGTTTTTTCGACAAGCCCTTAACTGCTCAGGTTCCTGAAGAACCTTCGGACGGCCCTTTTTTCGGCCGGTGCCGACGCCCTCCCCGCCTGCGCCTGCGTTTTTTCTGTCCGTCCGCTTCCTCATTGCCGCCCGTTGGTTTTGCACGTTTCCCGGCTTGCGGCTCGGAACCTTGAGCCCTGGACCGCTTTGGCGATTCGTCTTTTCGAGCCACCTGTTGTTTCCGCGGCTGCTCGCCCTCGCCTCCGGATTTTCGCCGACCACGGCGCCCCCGGCTGCGCCGCCGCCCCTTGCGGCCTTCGCCGTCCTCTCCCTTTGGTTCCTGTTTTGGGGCCTCGGTTGTCGAGGGGGCCGCGGCATCGAGTCTCGGGCCAAGCACACTGGGAGCATCCGTGCTGCGGCGCTCGGGCTCCGGTTCTCCCTCGCCTCCCGGGCGGGCGATGGTTCGAAACACGCTGGCCATCTTCTTCATCTGGTCCGGAACACGAACCTCTTCGAGATCCTCCAACTTGACAACAAGCACTCGATTCGCGTCCGCAAGCCGCACGTGGTATTTTTGCACGATAATGTTTCGATCGATAATGATGCCGTCCTGACCATCGATCTGAACCGTCGCACCTTTGGGGAGCAGTTCTTTCGCCATCTCCTTGTATTGATCGACTTCATAAGACAGGCAGCACAGAAGCCGGCCACACTGACCCGAAAGTTTGTTCGGCGGCAGATTGATATCCTGCGTTTTCGCCATGCGAATATTGATGGGACGGAAGTCCGGCAGCCATTGCGAGCAGCAGGTTCGCAAGCCACAAAGACCGTATCCGTCCAGCAGCTTCGCTTCATCTCGAACGCCGACCTGCCACAGCTCGACCCGCGTCTTCAACGCAGCTGATAAATCGCGCACCAGCTGGCGGAAATCCACTCGTTGTTCGCTTGTGAAGTGAAAAACGATCTTGCTGTCCGCCGCGATGAACTGGGCATGGCTGATTTTCATCGGCAGCTTCATCTCGGCCGCCTTTGTCTTGCACATGTTCAGTGCGCGACGCTCCAGAGCTTTGCGCGCGAAGTACTCTTCGCGTTCCGAGCTGTCCGCTCGCCGAAGGATTTTTTCCGGTGGCTTGCCGCGGAGCCGAATCTGCTCCTTTGAAACCCATTCGACGGCTGACACCAGACCGACGTCCTCGCGGTCAGCCCGGCGGGCCACGACAAAGTCACTCGGCTTAAGATCCGTTAGTGTTGCAGGATCATACCGCAGAGGCATGTCGCGGTCTGAAAACTGAAGAGAAACGAGCTGCGGCATTCATGACTCCAAGTCGTGTGTTTCGAGTCTTTCGCATCTCGAACACATAAAAAGCAGTTGATCTCCGCAGAGCTCCGCGGACAACAGAAACCTGATTTGCTTGAACCAGGACGGCTTCCGGACGGCCGTCACGGGCCTTGGCTCGCACCGATACTGTCCGTTTTCTCGCCCCTCCATCACAAACCGGCTGGTCCGGACGCAGGAGCCCTTCGCAAAGCGAGGCTCCACCCGTGTATCCACCGGAAATGGCGAACACGAGGAGTCTCCCGTGAGCCCGCTCCGTTACACTATCAGAGGTCATCTGGCTGAATGTGTTCAGCTCACCTTCAGAGTTCCCCGCGACAGCGTTCGCGGAATGATCCCGCGCGGGTTCAAGCTGTTGACCCACGAAGGATTCGCCTTCTGGGGAGTCTGCATATCACGGATTGAGGACATTCGGCCGGTCGGACTCCCGCCGTTTCTGGCGGTTGCCTGCCACCACGTGTCTTACAAGCTCTTCGTTCGTGTGCCTGTTTCAGGTGGCAGAGAGCTTCGCGGGGCCTACTTCGTTCGCAGCGATGCCGACAACTCCATGATCTGCACGGGCGGAAACATCCTGACGGATTTCCACTTCAATCGCTCCCGCATTGCCTTCAAGCGTGACGATTCACTACTCGATGTCAGTGTGGAGGACCCACGGGGAGAAGCGGAGGGCTATGTCATTGGCGAAGTGACGGACGAATACGTTCTTTCGCCGGACTCTTGTTTTGCCGATGAAAACCAGGCCCGGCATGTTCTCCGGCA
>JANQSL010000120.1 GCA_028284075.1 Candidatus Sumerlaeia bacterium
GGCCTCCGGGCGGCTCTGGCGAACTGCGCGGCAATCGCCAAGAGTCTCTGTCACATCATCCTGAGCCGCAAGAACGACGAGATCCGGCTTGAATGGATCATCCTCAGACTCAACGACGGCTGATCTCCTTCTGACTTTCGCGCCACCCGCTTCAAGCAGCCAAATGAGTCCTTTTTGCAATCGCTCGTTTGTCAGAGAAACTTCGACCGACAGACCCTGCAACGGGAGTCCGCGTCGGGTACTCTCGTACAATGAGGTTTCGGCTGCAAGGGTGAGAGGAATTTCAAACCAGAACAAAGAGCCCTTGTGAGTTCTCGCTCTGTACCCGATCTCTCCGCCCATCATCTCAACCAGTTGTTTCGAAATGGCAAGACCGAGTCCGCTCCCCTCAAACCGACGTGCGGGCGCTGTGTCGACTTGAGAGAAAGTCTGAAAGAGAAGATTTTCCTTTTCCTTTGGAACACCCTCTCCCGTGTCACGAACTTCAATCCGGATTCGTGCGGCATCCCCTGAAGAGCCAGACGCCTTGACGTCCACCGCAATTTCACCCGCTTCAGTGAACTTGATTGCATTCGCAACCAGGTTGCCGAGAACCTGACGGACTCGTCCCATGTCTCCTCGAACACGGGCCGGAACACCCGGACTCAGGCCCAGTGTCAGTTCGATTCCTTTGCGATGAGCCTGCGGAGCAAACAACTCGACAACATCTTCAATGGCGGTAATCAAAGGAAATTCGATGTTATCGAGTTCAAAACGACCCGCCTCGATTTTGGAGAGGTCGAGGATGTCGTTAACAATGACCAACAGCGCTTCGCCCGAGCGGCGCGCAGTCAGGACATAGTCTCTCTGTTCCGCGTCGAGTTCGGTTCCCTGCAGGAGCGTCAGCATTCCCAGCGCACCATTGAGCGGGGTACGGATTTCATGACTCATGACCGCCAGAAACTTGCTTTTGGCGACGCTGGCTGCCTGTGCTTCCTCTTTCGCTCGTATGAGGTCCGTACGATCCTGCTCACGTTCAAGCTCCGACCCGATCCACCGGCCAATGAGTCGGACAAATTCCAGATCGGCAGTGTCAAAACGTACTGCACGCGACTCACGCGCTGCGAACGAAACGACTCCCGCCAACTCGCCTCTAACTCGCCAGGGCACACCAATGAAACTTTGAACTTCCAATCCGATATGCGAGCGAAGCGACGGCTTTGGCTCGGCAGCGTCCACTGTACAAGCCACGACCTCTCCCGCCTTGAGAACATAGATGGCAAGGTCTGTGGAAAGCTCGAACTCCCGAGCCGTTTGAATTTCCCGCACCTTGTGAGAGACCACATCGTAGTGAAGAAGCTTCAGCACCTTGTCCTTTACTGCCGCCACCGTTCCAAATTCGAGATTGAGCTGCTCAAGGCCCAGTCTGAGCGTCTGAGTCATCTGGTCTCGAATAGACATCTTCGTGCTGCCCGCGATGACGTTGAGTGCCCGCATCGCCTCGCTACGCCTGCGAAGCTCATTTGCTGTGGCGTCAGAATCCGTCAGGTCATGCCAGAATGCCGCGAGAGTGGGTTCGCCGGAAGACATGATCGGCGTGATGGAGACACGAGCGGGAAAATCGCTTCCGTCCAGCCTTCTGAAGATCCACCGAAAACTAGTACCGCCTTCTCGATACGCCGTCAGCGTCAGGTCAATGATCCACTCTGTGGAAAGACGGCCGTCTGGTTGGTACCGGGGGGAGATATCCTCGAAACGGAGTTTTCGCAATTCATCCAGTGATCGGCCATGTAGCGACCGCAGTGCGGCCACATTGCAGTCAACAATTCCCAGGCTGCCGAGGAGAACGCAGGGCTCTCCGATGCGTCGAAAGAGTGTGTGGAATCCCGCGTCCTTATTAAGACGCTCGCATTCCGCTTCCAACTGCCGGATACGTTCCTGAGCGGCATTGAGGCTTTGCTCGGGAGATCCTTCATCAAAACCGGATTGTGCGAATTCCTGGTTCATCGCCAGAAAATCCTCCCGCCCGTCGGGGTTTGCCAAGGACATTGACCCCCGAGACCGGTAACAATGCCACCGGAAGAAGGAAAAAGATGAAAATCCGAGTCGTTTTTCAGGGAGAAGAGTTCAGAATCGCCGCGGGAGCCTGTGATTCACTGGCTCTGGCTCTTCGCCGCGGAGGTGTTCCTCTGCGCATGGACTGTGGAGGGACGGGATCCTGCAAGACCTGCAGCGTTCGCATCGCTGGCGCCACCATCATTTACCAGGGAGGAACTCTGAGAATTCCTGAATCGGAATCATGGATGGTCAGATCCTGTCAGACCGTTTTGACAGGAGAGAACGGGAGTGTTGAAGTTCCCGCATCATCGCTTGAAAACGAAGACTAGAAAACAGCCTTCATTCCGTGGGTTTTTGCACAGGTTCAAAACCCATTCGCATCAGTCGCTCCTCCACCATGAGAACCCGGTCAGGGCCCGCCAGACGAACAAGTTGAAGCAGCTCCGAAACGGTCGCGATTTCCTCAACCTGTTCATCAATGAACCACTGCAGAAAACTCGCGGTCGCATAGTCTTTCTCATCATGAGCGAGCGCCATCAAGTCGTTGATCTGGGCGGTGACGCGTTCTTCCTGTTCCAGAGCAGCAGCCACGCCTTCCTCGACGCTCGCGAACACGCTCTTCGTATCCGGAATCGCCGCAACCTGCACTTGTTGACCCACGTCCATGAGATAGTTGACGAACTTCATTGCGTGATCACGCTCCTCGTCCGATTGGATGAAGAAGCGTCGTGCAAGAGCCTTCAAGCCCAGCGAATCGAAATAACCGGCCAGTGCGATGTATGCGTTCGACGAATGCAGTTCGTGAACGATCTGTTCGTTCAGTGCTCCGGTCATTTTGTTTGAAATCATGTGAATACTCCTTTGAGGGATCAGCCGGCCGGAGCCGGTAGAGGCTGTTCAGTGAAAAAATCTTCATCATTCACGTTTCGCCGGGTTGCGGGTTCAACCTGCTCCGGTGTTGGCCATTGTCTCCTGCGAAGATACCACCAACCGCGGCGCACATCGTTCAGAATGAAAATCAGACAGGGGATCATAATCAGAGTCAATGCCGTTGCAAACATGACACCGGCGGCAATGGTCAGTCCCATTGGTATCAGGAACTGTGCCTGAAGGCTCTTTTCCAGAAGCAGCGGCGTCAATCCTCCCACAGTCGTCGCTGTCGTGAGGAAGATCGCCCGGAAGCGGCGTGCTCCGCCGTCGACGATGGAGTCCACAAGTGAAAGTCCGCGTGCCAGTCGTTCGTTAATTGCCTCGATTGTAACGATTGCATCGTTCACAACAACGCCTGTCAGGGCAACCATCCCGAACATGCTCATGATCGTCAGTGCGTAGCCCATCACCAGATGCCCCCAGATGGCGCCAATGATGCCAAAGGGGATCGTAATCATAATGACAACCGGCTGCAGATAAGAGCGAAAGATTGTGGCGATGATCAGGAAAATCCCAAGGATCGCGAGCGGAAACCCGACCTTCAGGCTGCTCATCGATTCCGCGTTGTCGGCCTGCTCCCCCTCCACGCTGGCGCTCACTCCATGGTAGTCGGCAGGAATTGATGCAAGAAACGGATCCATTTTTGAAAGGACATCGTTGGGGGTTGTAACCTCCGTGAAGACGTCAGCAGTAACACGTATGCGGCGTCTGCCATTCTGCCGTGTAATCGTCGTGTATCCTTCATCCATTCGCAGGTTCGCCACCGTGGCCAGAGGAACCTCTTCGCCAGTTGGTGTGCGAATTCTGATGGAATCGACATCCGCCATGGACCGGCGCTCATCTTCAGGGTAGCGCACCCATATTTTGACTTCATCCTTGCCGCGCTGAACGCGCATGACTTCGTCTCCATAGAATCCGCGGCGAAGCTGATTCGCAAGATCACCCAGCGTGAGTCCCAGGTTTCGAGCCTCCGGCTTGATGTCTGCACGGATTTCCTTCTCCCCGGGCCGAAAGTCGTCCTCGATTTGAAAAACTCCGGCGAACTCGCTCAGCTTCGCCTTTGTCGCCTCCGCGGCATTCGTCAAATCCTCCAGATCGTTCCCGGAAAGCCAGATTTCAATGGGCAAACCGGGAGGGCCTCCGCTTGCACCCTGAAAGGTGACCGAAAGCGCTCCCGGAATCGCACCCGTTTCCTTTTCCCATTCTCGCACAACCTCCCTGAACCCGATTCCTCGTTCCTCCGAATCCAGCAACTCCACCCGCAATTCGCCGATATTCTGTGCCTGAGCCTCCGATGCCCCGTTGTCCATGCCGATCCGATGGCCGATATTTGACTCAAGGGCCACCACCATTGACTTCCCGCTTACCGTCTCCATCCGATCGTTGATCCGCCAGAGAGCTTCTTCGATTTGAATAACGGCCTCTTCCGTTCGGCCGATGGGCGTACCTTCCGGGAACTCCACGCCACCCACAAGAAAGGACGTGTCGATGTCCGGAAAGAAAAGGAAGTCCACGAAACCACCCCTCACAAGGCCCAGTGTTGAAAACAGGACGAAGAAAACAACACCAAGCGTGAGATATCTCCAGGATAACGCGAGCCGGAGAAAAGGACGATAGTACGCATCCACCATGTACTCAAAGCCGCGGTTGAAAAAGCGCTGAAAACCGAGATACCATGCCAGGGAACCTCGTTTTGGCGTTCTCTCCTTCTTGATGTCCGGCAAGTGATTGAGGTGTGCCGGAAGTACAATCAAGCCTTCCAGTAAAGAAACAAGAAGTGCGCAGATAACAACGATGGGAATCACCCTGATGAATTTTCCCATAATGCCGTCGATAAACAGCAATGGAGTAAAAGCCACGATTGATGTCATTACCGCCGCCAAGACCGGAAGTGCCACTTCCGCTGTGCCGTCGATGGCCGCCTGCAGCGGCGGCTTGCCTCGTCTTCGATGAACGTAGATCGCTTCGCCAACAATAATGGCATCGTCAACGATGATGCCCAGCACCATCAACATGGCGAAAAGACTGATCATGTTGATCGATTCGCCGATCGTATACATCAGGAACATCGCCCCTGAAAGTGAGATCGGGATACCCAGAGACACCCAGAACGCCAGTCGAAGATCCAGGAAAAGCCACAACAGCAGAAACACCAGCAGCAACCCTGTCCGACCGTTTCTCAGGAGCAGGTCGATACGGCCTGTGATGTACTGAGTTCCGTCAAGCCAGACTGTCAGTTCAACACTGTCCGGCAGTTCCGCATTCTTCTTCTCGACATAGTCGTACACGGCTTCGGCGATGTTGAGCGCGTCTTCCGACTCACTGTTATAGACTGTCAGTGAAACTGACGGCATCCCGTTGAACCGGCTGCGCAATTCGTTCTCCACGAAGCCGTCGCGAATCGTTGCAACCTGATCGAGTCTCAGCGAGGTCCCGTCCGGTTGGGTCACCAGAACGATATCGGCAAACTCATTGCCTGTGTAGCGCCGACCCAGGGTACGTATGGTAATCTCTTCGCGATCCGACTTGAGACCACCTGCCGGCAGGTTCATGCTGTTGTCCCGCACCGCTCTTGAAACGTCGGCGAAGGTCAGTCCATACTTGCGAAGCGCCTCTTCAGAAATCTCGATGGAAATCTCATAATCTCGTGCGCCTCGTATCTCGACGTCCGAAACGTCCGGCAAGGCAATCAGTTCGTCCTTAACTTCCTTCGCCAGTTCCTTGAGTTGACGCTCCGGCATTTCTCCGGAGATCGCCAGTGCCATTGTATCGCGGCGAATGATCAGTTCCGACACGGACGGATTTTCCGAGTCATCCGGAAAATCCTGAATCGAATCGATCTGGTCAGAGATCCGATCCTTGATGATCTGAATATCCTCTCCCTGCCGTACATCGATGATCGCAGTGGCCATTCCCTCGGCGGAGGTGGTCGTATATTCCTTAATACCCTGGACTGTCTCGATCGCATCCTCGATCTTCAGAGTGATGCCTTCTTCCACTTCCTCCGGCCCGGCACCCGGGTATGGCACGCGAACGATGACGGACTCGATCGCGAAGGAAGGCAGCAATTCACGAATCATCTGAGTCGCTCCGCCGAGCCCGGCGAAGACGATCATGACCATCAGGAGGTTTGCAAAGACGGAGTTGCGAACGAAACCGCGGATGATGTTCTTCACCCTTCAACCTCCGCCGTTTCCCTGTTGGTCAGCTTGACATCAAGTTTCACTCCGTCGATTACCTTGCCAGGCTTTGTGGTGAGGACAATATCGCCTGGCTCCAGTCCCTCGGACACCAGTGCCAGGTCGCGCTCGTACCGTGCCACTTTTACAGGAACGGTTTTCATTCGCTCCTCATCGGAAACAAGCACGTTCCCCTGAGAATCCACCGCTTCACGTGGAAGCACGATGACACCCTCCGCGACACGTCCCTCGATTTCAATATTACAGAACATTCCCGCGGTGAGTGTCAGGCCCGACAAATTATCACGCGCGTTTTCCTCCGTCACTTCCACGATCAGGTGAAACGTTCGTGTTTCCCGATTATACTCGGAGATGCGGGCAATCTTCCCGGTACAAACGATTCCCTCCCGAACACCGGTCCATTCGATGCGTACCAGTGCATCTTCATCTGCTGAAAACCATCCCTGAGATGGACGATTCTCACTAAACCGCAACCACTTTGCAGCCTCCGTGCTGTCCACGGAGACGGGAATTTCCAGAATTGTGTCGTCCGCGACGCGTAAAACGCGCGAGGCGGGCGTTACATACTGACCAAGATCAACGGACTCTGAAACGATTCGAGCCTTGAAGGGCGCTTTGACTTCCGTTCGCCCAAGATCCAGTTTTGCCTGCTCCCGCCGGGCTTGCGATGTTTTCAACCTCGCCTCGGCGGCGCTCAGGCGTGCCGGGTACATTCTGATGGCCATCTCGATGTTTGTGACTTTGTCCTCTTCCTGAGCAACACGTGAGATAGCACTGTCGAGAGCGGATGCGCTTTCAACCCCATCGTCTTCCACAAGCGCGCGCATTCGGTCAAAATCCCGGTTCGCCACATTAAGCATTCGCTTTGAAATGGTTAGACGGCGCTCGTTGCTCTCGTTCTCCCGTCTAAGCTGCTCAATTTCAGCTTCGCTCGCGAGAACATCCGCTTCCGCCTGCTCAACAGCGATTTGATAGTCAGACTCATCGATTCGCAGAAGAACTTCACCTTCCGGTATAATGCCACCGTTTTTCAGGTTTGGATGGGTCCAGACAACGCGGCCGCTCACTTGAGGCAGAATGTCTGTTTCCCTCCTGGACTGCACCGTACCGTAGCCGCGCAGGCGCGTTTGAAAGTTTGTTCTTTCAACCACCATGCCGCTGGCTCGAAGAACAAGCTCCTCCTCAGCGCGGACAGGCGGATCCTTGCGCAAAGCCGCAATCGCGTTCATCGCAAGGATCCCGGCCAACGCCACCCCGCCAAACAGGGCTGCCCGCAGCCAGACCGGGTGGTGCTCCGTTCCACTCACATGATGTTTACCAGGTGCAGACTCAGATTGTTTGTCTGTCCGCGGCATGTCCACCGTGCTCATACTGCTGCTCCAAAACCCGTGAAATCTCTTCAGCAACGCCCAGCCACCTCGCCGTGTGCTCCGGTCCGATCATTTCCATGAGTTCCGCCAAACGCTGGAGGAGGGCATCCTCATGGGCGCACGTTCGCGTCTTCGCTTCCTCAGTCAGCTCCAGCACAACGCGCCGCCGGTCCTCGGGGTCCTGGTGACGATCAACAAACCCGAGATCCACCAGGCGGTCGATCATCTGAGAGGCGGAAGCTCCCGATATACCGGAACGGGCAGCAAAGGTCTTCAGTGTACATGGTCCCACCGTATGTAGAACCAGCAACGCTTTGGCCTGCGGCAGGGTCAGCTCTGTATCGGACCAGGCTTGAAGGGGCGATTTTCCACTAAGCACATAGTTTCGCAACCGCTGCATATGGCGGTGAAGGTCCCTGGCCTGGTGGAGATACGCGTCGCTCATGGCATCGCTTTGGTGAGGGCGAGGGGGTATCTCGTCAAGCCATTTATTTGGCTTCCGAATTGTTAGGTATTGTAACGGTCAGGAAGTCAAAGAACCGTGATTCTCTTTATGTGGCATTCTCAATGCGCCCAATTCCGGTGCCATCTCCTCCAGCATTCGGGTCAGCAGGCTGCAAGGGAGGCCCATGACATTAAACCAGTCACCATCTATCCGCTCTATAAATCGATCCCCTATTTCCTGAATTCCGTATGCCCCCGCCTTGTCCATCGGTCCGCCCGACCTGATATAGTGGTCGATCTCAGCGGCGGTAAGTTCATTAAAAATAACGCGTGTCGTGTCGGAATCAACGATTAGCCGGTTTTCTCCTCCTCTCGCCACGGCTACGGCCGTGATAACGTCATGACTGTTTCCGCTCAGCCTCCGAAGCATCTGCCGCGCCTCCGCTTCGTTCGCCGGCTTCCCCAACAGCATACCTGAGATGGTTACAATCGTATCGGCGGCAATCACGACTGTTTCCGCACTTTCGTTTTCCGCAACGGCTTTAGCCTTCAACCAGGCAGCCCGATTCGCGAAGGTCCGCGGGTGATCCGCGGGAATTCGCGATTCGTCCACGCCCGAAGTCCTGACCTCAAAGCTGACTCCCATCGCGGCAAGCAATTCCCTCCTGCGAGGTGAACCGGAGGCGAGAATCACACGAGTTGTCATCCGGTTATTTCTCCCGCCGGGCGAATGTCATCACACCGGCTGTTTCGGCTTCCAGTTCAACCACCCAGGTATCATTGATGGTGCGCTGATTGCGCAGAACCCTCGCAGATCTCACGGCCCGATTGACCTCCGTCTCCAATTCCACGTCCCACCGCATCTGATCCCCCACTGTGACGCTGGAGGTCACGGGCTGACCCAGGAAGGCATTACGCAACTGAATGGCCGCGTCACGCTTTGCCAGTGCCTCCGCCGTCGCATCGGACTCTTCCCGCGTCGGAGGCGGATTCGCATTGCGATCCGCTATCATTGCCGAGCGTGTTGCCTCGGCAATCTCCTCAAGGGAAAGACCAAGCCGAACCGTGACGATCCCCTCCGGTACGGATGACACTGTTTCCATGACTGCGTCGGTGAGTTCCGTATCGACGACTTGCTGAAAGTCCGAATTGTCTTCCAGCAAACGAGAAAGCGGCGTTCCGTCCTGCAACGGCAGAATATCAATTTTGTCGCGGAGATCATGTTCCGCGGCGGAGTGGGCAGCGGGTTCCGCAACAGCAACCTGAAGTCCTGGTGTTTGTCCTTCGCCAAGTTCAGGAAGTTCGACCATTCCTTCGCCCACGATAATCGACTCTCCCCAGCCGGGAACAATAATGGGAGCAGGATTCTCCGGTACCTGGACACGAACCTCCACCGCTGCTGTTAACGTCTTCGGAACCCGGGTTCCGACACAGCCCGAAAGGATGAATCCAGTCAGGATTGCCAGGACAATTCTCATTTGGCTTCGATCTTTCGTGTCATGCGCAGCCGTCGCCTTTTGTTGAGACGCTCCACATCCTTGTCGAACCAGGTCCATGGCAAAAGTACCGACTCCTGAAACACGCTGGAATTGGCAACGTAGATGGAGGTGGCGTCCGATCCCGCTGCCAGACGCCGAAAGCGACGTTTTTCTTCCGGCGAAATCAGGACTTCATCCGTTACCGTCAATGCATCGTCTTCAAACTGCAGGCGCCGCCGAAAACGAATCGGAATGGGTCTCTTCCCTGTTATCAGGATCTTTTGCAGAAGCGATCTCACCAGGTTGGCGTTGAAACGACCGATCGTGAGCAGCAAGACGCGAAAGATGAGCTGTTTCAGTGGTGAAGGAAGATTGGCAGGACGTTTCTGAAACGTACCCGTGACTGTCAACTCTCGCCGGTCCTCGCTGACACTGATGGTTGCGTTTCGGTCCACGATGTGTGTCACCGCAATCGTTTCATCCGTCAGTTCGCCGATGAGGCCCGTATCGCTCGCGACAGGGCCCTCCGCTGTGAATGCCTTGTAAACGGCACCCTTCGTCGCACTTGTCACGGCATGATAGTTTGGAGTTCGCACGACCAGTAAACCCGCGTTTTTATACCATGTTGTTTCCGTGGTTTGTGGCAGCTCTATAATCGCCCGCGACTCTCCGGAGCAGTCGCGCCACGCCTGCATCCAGTCATACACGTAGTGCGCGGCCATGCGGTCGTCATCGTTGAAGTAACGCCGCCGCTCCGGCATTGCACGTTGAAGATAAGTCTCTGCGATCTCTCCCGCTTTTGGATACCTCCAGGCGAAGACTTCAAAGCCGTGAGGATAAAAATGGAACGTGTTTCGGCTGCCGTACTCACCGGCGTAGGACCCATCCGGATGCATGAAATGCCATGCAAAGTCAATTGCCCGTCCCATCGGCTCCAGCAGCGACTCGTCGCTGCTCTTCTGCCAAAGTTTGCCCAGAAAGCTGATCGTGCAGGAATGATAGCCGGGATCGGCCCCTTCGTATTCCTGAAACCAGCCTTCATCCTTTTGCCAGCTCAGCGTCAAATCACGAAAGGTATTGGATGCATCCCGAAATCGACGTTCCCCCGTCAGGATATAGACATTGTATAATGCCAATGCTGCAAACGCCTGATGATTTGCAAGCTGGCCTGTTTCGTTGTTCCTGCAGAGCCAGTCACCACGACGTGTAAAAAACTCAAGGAAACGAGGTTCACGCACATCGAGTTCGATGCAGCTTTCCGTCATCGCGTAGAGTGAAAAAACAAGCGCTCCCAGGGCGCGCTCGAAAGGAAAATAGTCGTCGCAGGTCCCGTTGCGATACGATGACTTCCGGGCAAAATCAATTCCCGCCAGTGCGAGTTCCCGCAGACGTTCGCTTCCACGATAGGGACTGTTCGGCAGGTCCAGCTTTGAAGCAAGGGCCAGCGGCAGAACAAACTCCTGGTTCATGCCGCAGGGAAAATCCATTGTGCGATAGTGCCAGAACGACCGGTCAAACGACCCATACGTTTTGCTGAAGGGATTCTTGTCCGCCATCAGGATCAGCCGTGGCATGGCACGCAAAGCTTCCCAGGCATACCAATCACGATGGCCGGGTTCTGGAAGCGGAAAGCGCTGATGCTGGCTGGAAGGCATGGAAGTAATGAAAACGGGCCGGGATACCCGGCCCGCAGTGGATTGGAACAGAACTTACCGGGCAGGCTTTGATGCCGGTTTCGAAGCGGGTTTCGGCGTTGTTGCCGGCTTGCTTGCGGGAGTCTTGCTCGCGGCACCGGGAGCGCTTGCCGGACTGTCACCCCACTTTGCCCCCTTTGACAGACGAACAACAGTCGCTTTCTCAATCACCACCGGCGTGTTGGGCTTGTCCCGGGCACCGCGCGCGATGTGCGCAATGGCGTCGACGACGTCCTGTCCCTTGATCACCTGACCATAAATCGTGTGACGGTTGTTCAGATGGGATGGAAAGCTGCCCTTGTCCGTGATAAAGAACTGGGAGCCGTTGGTATTCGGGCCCGAGTTCGCCATTGCCAGCAGATAAGGATCGTTGAACTTGCGGCCCGACTGGAATTCATCCTTGAATCGATAGCCAGGGCTGCCGGTTCCCGTTCCCAGCGGACAACCACCTTGAATCATGAAACCCGGAATAACACGGTGGAACGTCAGGTTATCGTAAAATGGCTTCTTTACGGTTTCACCCGACTTTGGGTCCTTCCAGGGCTTGGTTCCCTCGATCAGGTTGACGAAATTCTGAACTGTCTCAGGAGCGTCCACGGCAAAAAGCTTGAAAACGATCTTCCCTTTGGTCGTTTCAAAAGTCGCGTAGTAGTCCTTGTCCGATTCCAGCTCCGGGCCGCTGACGGCCGTTTGAGCCGGAGCGAATGCGGGCAGGACAAGTGCCGCAAGACACGCGGCAAAGATGGTGAATATTCTCTTCATGCGCTGTTCTCCTTTTGAACTTTCAGTGTTTGACGGTATTCCGTCGCGAGTTCTTCGATTCTCCGAACCGACCACTCCACCTGCTGCTTCGACTCCACCGTTGTCCAGATATCGGCTGCGTTTCCCTCCTGGATCAGACAGTCGAGCAATCGGAACTTCTCCTCGTCATCGAGCCCCCTCCCCAATAGTCCTTTTAACTCGTTCCGCGCGGCGGCCACGACGTGCAACTGTGATTCACACCCCTGCCCAAAGCAGCATTCCGTCATCCGGCGACGTTGATACTTCGAGTATGAAGGGCAGAGCCCATCGGTGGAAATCGTAATCATCAATTCTCCATTTCGAATAATGGAAGGGACGATAAATCCACATAAATCAGGAACATCCACGATGTTGCACGGGATACGCCGTTCATCGCATTCCGCCTTGATTTCCTCGTGGAGGGCACGGTCATTCGTCGCAGCAAACACAATAAACGGGCGCGTCAGATCCGATTGCTCAAAAGGCCGTTCTTCGAGTCGAACTTCACCCTCCTGTGCCAGTTTCCTCGCCTCAGGCGAGACTTCGCGTGCCACCATGACCACCCTGGCCCCATATTCCGCCAGCAGCGAGGCCTTTCGCGCGGCAACGGGACCACCGCCCACAACAAGCGCCAGCCTGCCTTCAAGGTCGATCATCATGGGATAGTACTTTGGCATCGCTCTTATCCTGCGACGAGTGCGGCCACCTTGTCGCCCACGGCATCGGTTCCAATACCCATCTCGCCCACACCGAGGCCCGGCAATTCTCCTGCCACTTTTGCGACGGCGGCTTCGATACAGTCGGCGGCTTCGAGGTGTCCGGCCGCTTTCAACATCATGGCACCTGCGCCGATGCATGCCAGCGGGTTGATCACGTTCTTTCCGGTAAACTGGGGAGCCGAGCCTCCGACCGGTTCGAACATGGAAACACCGCCAGGCTCAGGGTTAATATTTCCCGATGCCGAGATACCAAGACCACCTTGAATCATTGCGCCGATATCGGTAATGATATCACCAAACATATTGTCCGTTACGATGACGTCGTACTGCTCCGGAGCCCAAACCATGAACATACAGCAAGCGTCAACATGGTGGTACCTGCGGTCCACCGAGGTGAAGTCCGCCGCGCCGATTTCGTTAAAGGCTCTCTCCCAAAGGTCGAAGGCGAACGTCAGGACATTTGTCTTACCCACCAGATGAAGTTGTTTTCGTGAGCGGGACGATGCCAGGTTGAATGCATAGCGCAGGCAGCGATCCACGCCCTTGCGCGTGTTAATCGACTCCTGGACCGCGATTTCATCCGGTGTTCCCTGTTTGAGGTAGCCACCGGAACCGGCATACAGCCCCTCTGTGTTTTCACGCACAACCACGAAATCAATATGCTCCGGCCCTTTATCCTTCAGCGGTGTCTGCACACCGGGATACAACCGAACAGGGCGGAGATTGATGTATTGATCCAGCTCAAACCGCAGCTTCAGGAGAATACCCTTCTCAAGAACACCGGGTTTCACGTCTGGATGACCAATTGCGGACAGATAAATTGCGTCCTGTTTCCTGAGTTCTTCCAGTACTGAATCCGGCAAAACATCTCCGGTTTTGAGGTAACGTTCCCCCCCCAGATCGTAGTCCGTCAGATTCAACGACAGACCAAACTTGTCGGAGGCCGTGCGGAGAACCTTGAGCCCCTCCCGCATGACCTCGGGGCCGGTGCCGTCACCGTGAATCACTGCGATATTCATGCTCTTGCTCATGGACGTGCTTCCGTTGGTGAAATAGAGCCGCGGGTTTGCGGCCGGGCCGGGAGAGTTGTCAGCCGCCACCCCACCGGGCAACCCTGAACGCTCAGGCTTTGCGGCACACGTTTTCGAGTGTGCCGAGACCCGCGACCTCCACGGCCACCTTGTCTCCGGGAGCCAGAAAAACCTGCGGATCACGGTAAACTCCCACCCCTCCCGGTGTTCCCGTGGAAACGACATCCCCTGGTTCCAGTGTGACCATTTGGGTGATGTGCTGAATCAACCGGTCGATGCGAAAAACCAGGTGCTTTGTATTCGAATTCTGCCGCAGCTCGCCGTTCACCCGGCATTTTATGCTCAGAGCGTGGGGGTCCGGAATTTCATCCGCTGTAATAAGATATGGTCCGCAAGGGCCGGAACCGTCGAATCCCTTGGCGCGAGACCACTGCCGTTCCACCGCCTGAGTGGACCTTGCCGAGACGTCATTCATCAGCATGTAACCCGCGACATGGCTCATGGCATTGCCCTTCTTGACACGCGTCGCCTTCTTTCCAATCACGACCGCAAGCTCTGCTTCGTAATCGATGTTCGGGTCGGCTTTCAGTGGCAGTGGAATCTCCGCATTGTGACCAATCAGGGATGTCGAAAACTTGTTGAACACCATGGGGATTTCGGGAACCGGCTTGTTCTGCTCTTCACAGTGATCCCGGTAGTTCAATCCCACGCAAAGGATTTTTCCAGGGCGTGGAATCGGCGGCAACCACTCGATCTCAGACTCCTTGTAGAGAAACGGAAACCCATCCTCAGACTCCTCCCCGAGTGGCGACGGATCGTCCGCGATCATCTGCAAGAGAGCGCGCAGGGATTTCTCTGAATGAGGCAGACCACTGAGGTACGCAAGGATGCCGGAAAGTTTCTCGCGTTGTGAAGGGCGCAGGCGATAGGCCTTTGCCGCCGCCGGTATACGGAGGATTCGCTTACGAAGTTCTATACCGAAAAAAGAATCGATGTCGCTGCTGCGAACTGTGCAAAGACGCATGAATTGCCGGACCTCAGTCGTATCTTAATGCTTCCACCGGATTTAATCGTGCAGCCCTCAGGGCGGGAATGACGCCCGCGAGGGTACAAATAACAAGCGATATGCTGACGATCAACGACATGACTCCCCAATCGACAATCACTGGCAAGCGGTCCATGCCATAGACTGCGGCTGGAAGTTGAAAAATCTTGTCGATGTCGTGTTCAACAAAACGGCACAGCCACAAACCACAGGCAGCGCCAAGCGATGTTCCCACAATTCCGATAAACACTCCGTGAAACAGGAACACTCTCAGGATCATGGACTCCGATGCACCCATGCTTTTCAAGATGCCGATCTCACGGGTCTTTTGCGTCACGACCATTACCAGAGTTCCAATGATATTCAGTGAGGCGACCAGAATAATCAGCGAAAGGATCACAAACATTGCAACTTTCTCGACCCATAATGCCTTGAAAAACTCGGGATTAATCTGCTCCCATGTTCTCAACATGGCAGGAACGGGGATGTCCTTTCGCAAATCAAAAGCGACATCCTCCGCATGGCGCGGATTGTCCAGGCGAATGTGAATGGAGGATATTCGTCCCTCCGTCAGCGTCAGCCGCTGGATCGTGTCGACGCTTGTGTAGGCGAAATTATCGTCCACATCGTACAGCCCGGTCTTGAATACACCGGCCACCCGCAGCTTTGAAATCTTCGCCGTCGGGCCGCGCCCGCCCGTGGCAACAACTTTGCCTCCAAAAGCATAAAGTTCATCGCCCTGGAACACTCCGAGCTTTCGTGCCAGCTCACTTCCCAGAACAACCTCTCCCTGCTCCGGATCGCCGGACCCATGAATGATGTTGTCTGCCAGACGAGTCACGTTGCGTTCCCGTTCAACGTCAAGACCACGAATAATCGCGGCATACTTCTCGGCGCCGGATCCGGTGGATGTCTGAAAGAAAGATTTGCGCTGAACCAACGGAGCCGCACCGACAACCCGCGGATGAGCATCAATCACCTGGAGAATCCGCTCGTACTCCGCGGTGGTGAACTCTCCGTCCTCCCCCGCTCCAGCGGGCCAGACCTCTACATGCGCAAAGACACCCATCATTCTGTCGACAAGCGTTTTGTCAAAGCCGTCCATAACTGAAATCACAACAACCAGAGCCATCACGCCAACGGACACGCCCAGGACCGAGACTGTCGTGATGAGATTCACGAGCGAGCCACCCTCGCGAGACAGCAGATAACGCTTGCTGACAAAGCTCTCAAACGTCGCATCAATAAATTTCGACAGCAAATGCCGCCGCACCTTCAGGCCAACGCGAAAGATCACGGCAAAAACGGCGGCTGCCACCAGGCTAAGACCCAGACCGACGGCGTCCTTGCGATGTCGAGCAGGATCCCATTGAGCCAGTCCAAGCTCAATATACTCCTGCGGAGGCTGCTGAAAAAACCCAACGATTAGCACAACGACCTTGATGAAGACATCAAGAATTGCAACGCCCAGCGCCAAAACGAGCGCCAGCAACAGGATGTCCAGGACGAAACCGGCCAGCCGGGCCCCCGGGCCACGCCGTGCCGTGGTACCGTTCGCATTTGAGACTGTCTGAGTCTCTGCGGTCATTCGGTGTCCCCTGCCGAGGCATCAACGGACGTGCTTTTTGACCTCATCAGCGGAAACAGAATCACATCACGGATGGATGGGTTACCCGTCGCTACCATAACGAAACGGTCAATGCCCACCCCAAGCCCGGCGGTAGGCGGCATGCCGTACTCAAGAGCCCGCACATAATCCTCGTCGATTTCACCGACGGCTTCCTCATCACCCGCTTTTTTGCGCTCCACCTGTTCGGCAAAGCGTGCATACTGCTCCGCCGGATCGTTCAGTTCGCTGAAACCGTTGGCAAGTTCCATCCCGCAAATGTAGAGTTCAAATCTGTCCGTAACATTCGGATCGTCATCTTTAGCCTTTGCCAGTGGTGAGACGGCTTTGGGAAACTCCGTAATGTATGTCGGCTGCACCAGATGCGCCTCACAATTTTCTTCGAAGAGATGAATGATCGCATCCACACCGCTGTTGATGCCGTCCGGCACGTGCAATCCATCCGCCGCCGCCTGCACCTCGTCTATGCTCATGTCCCAGTCCAGCGTGACGTGCGCGTATTTCCTCAACGCCTCCAGAATAGACAAGCGTGGCCACGGAAGGTTCCCGAATTCAATGCTTTTGCCGTCGTAATCGAACGTTGTTTTCCCCAGGGCAGCTCTGAGCGTTTCTGTCAACAGCCGCTCCACAAAGTCCATCATGTCCGAGCAGTTCCAGCCCGCCGCATAGAGTTCCAACATGGTGAACTCGGGGTTGTGCTGGAGCGAAATGCCCTCGTTCCTGAAGTTGCGGTTGATCTCATAGATGCGATGCATCCCGCCAACGACGAGGCGTTTCAGGTAAAGTTCCGGTGCGATACGAAGATACAGATCCATATCCAGTGTGTTGTGGTGCGTGACGAAGGGACGGGCTGACGCGCCACCATAAAGGGGTTGCATCATCGGAGTTTCCACTTCCAGGAAATCCTCTTCGTCCAGCCACCGCCGCATCGCACCAACGATCCGCGATCGCATTCGGAAGGTTTTGTAGACTTCCGGATTCGCGATCAGGTCGGCATATCGCTGCCGGTAACGGGTTTCCTTGTCCGTCAGCCCGTGCCACTTTTCCGGCAACGGGCGTGTACTCTTTGTCAGCAGTGACAATTCTCTCGCCATCACCGTGATTTCACCGGTTTTCGTGCGAAAGACCGGTCCCGTGACACCAACGATATCACCCGTGTCCAGGAATTCCTTGTAGGCGCGAAAGCCCTCTTCACTAACCTCTTTCTTGTTGATATGCACCTGAATACGGCCGGAGCGGTCCGTCAGGTGAAAAAACGCCGCCTTGCCCATGCGCCGCACGGTCATTGCGCGCCCCATCAGAGTGACGACAACATCCTCCTTTTCCAGGAAGTCATCGGGGTTGTCGACAATTTGCTGCGCCAGATGGGTTGGGGTAAAATGAGGGGGATATGGACTAATGCCGATCTCACGCATTGTGTCCGCTTTTTGGTAGCGAACTTCGTTCAAGTTGGAATGATCGGAAAGGAATGGAAACTGTGTGCTCATAATCAATTCGCTGAATTGGGAGAGGTTATTGTGGCGAGTTCAAAGGCTGCATTGCGTGCTGGCTCCACCAGCATGCGTTTCGCCTCGGCGATTGCCTGTGCCGGTTTGCCTCTCAGCAAATCCTGGTTAACGACACCCTGAAATCGTTGCAGCGCACCCTGAAGATCACCGCGATCAAGCCGGGCGAGCCCCAGATACAGCTGAGCCTGGTCGTTCTGTGGATTGGCTTCGCTCAATTCGGCGGAAAACAGCCGAACCGCTCGTTCGCGATTCTCTGCCTCCCAGGCTGCCAGACCCGCCTCCGCCCGTACGTCCCACTTGTCAGGATGTTGCTCAATAAACGTATCGAAGTACAGTCCACCCTGCTGGTAGTCTCCCACGGCTGAAAGCATTCGTGCCATACGGCGTAAGTAAGCGGGCGAATTGGTGTACTCCGGCCAACGGCGACCCGCCTCTTCCATGAGCTCAATGGCGTTTTCCGTGTGGCCTGCCTCAAAATGACCATCCGCCTTCTGCACCATTGCAACATTCCGGCGAGACTCACCTCCAAAACCAAGAAAGAGCACGAGCAAAGCAACCTCAACCGCCCCAAATGCAGTCAAATAGGTTTTGATCCAGAATCGTCGGCCTCGCGGCCGAACACTCTCTTCTGTCTCCGGTGTCGGTGTGCGGGCGAGCGCCGTGGATTGTAAGGCCCGGGCGCCTGTCTTCCGCGACCGGCGTGGGCGACGTTTTGCAGCCATAAGAGTCAGCAACCACGGGGAATTCCGGAGCCTGGCCCGGAAGGTCGGGCAATGCAACAGAGCCCCCGCACCGAGACAACTGGAAAGCCATCAATGATCCGTTCACCCCTGGAAAAGAAGAGCCGGTATGAATATTCCGGATTCCCGTTGACCGCCCCCACCCCGTTTCCGTTTCGTTTCGCTCCCTCTGTGGTGAGGTGGCCGAGCGGTTTAAGGCGCACGCCTGGAACGCGTGTATAGGGGCAACTCTATCGTGGGTTCGAATCCCACCCTCACCGCCAGTTCTTCATGAAACCTGAATTCAATTCTGCGCCGGAATCCGGCATTCCAGCGAGCAGACCCCTGAAGTGCATTCGCTTCAGCCCGGCCTGGTTGTCTAATCCCGGATTGTAATGGGATCTGCCAGGTTTCTTTCGTCATACTGAGGAATGGTTTTTCGAGTGACGTCTGACCTCTTTTGTGAAGAGAGTCTGGAGTGTTTCAAGTGTTCACCGGGGGCTTCCCAAGCCGTAACAGTCCCATTCACGATTGGCAAACTGAGCACCATTGTTCGTCAGGACAATAAAGAACTCGAGAAAACCGTTTCAACAAAGAGGTGAAAAACCATAATGCGCTCGTTTTCGCTTCCTTGTGATAATCATCCGGGAGGATAAGCTTGCGGATGACTTCAGCGTGGCAGCACGAGCCATAGTAATCAACTGGAACCAAACTCTCGCCAAAATGCCTGCTTTGTGCCAGATCTCCACGCACCGCGAGAGTGTCATCCATCTTGCAACAACACTCATACGGCTCAATTGACGACAAACTCCGGGGCTGAACACCTGGTCAGGGTGTAAATTCCGGATCGCCGCGCATGAGTTTCCAGCGCCGATTTGCATTCCTGCGAGGATTGAAATTGTTGTTCAGCAGTGTCCGGGAGGCACGGACGATACGAGACCAGCCACTCTGCCGCGATGTTGCCAGCCGAATTGATGCAGCCAGGGAAGCCGGTGAAGCATCGCGCGAAACAAATCCTGTCTCGCCATTCCTTACAACCTCCGAGACTGAATCCAGTGGTGTCGACACGATAATGCATCCTTCCTGCATGGCTTCGAGAATGACATTCGGTATTCCGTCTCGATCACCGCTCCGCGGGTCACGTACTCCTGTGAAGGCCAAAATCGCGCTGCGGCGCATTTCCTTACGAAGATCACGTTGCGCCAGCTGACCGGTGAACTCCACGCAATCGCCCAGTTCGAGCGAGTCTCTCATCCTCTGAAGGCAAAGAAATTCGGGTCCGTCGCCTGCTATACGGCATCGGAACGGGAACCCCTGGTGGTGCAAGATCGAAAGAGCCTCAAGAAGTACCGAAAACCCTTTCTTGGGCACGAAACGACCTGCGGCCAGAATTCGAATCGGTCCATCGTTTGAGTCGAATCGGCGAAGGGGAGATTGCTGAATTCCGTGCCGCACGAGATGGACATTCGCGCCGGGAAATAGACGATGCAGCTCTCTACAGGCCGCACGAGAGCAAGTGACCGTGACGGTCGCATCGCGAATAACCGGCTCAAGAGGCGGCCGTGCCCAAACGTCGTGCGCATGAGCCGACACTGAATAGCCAACGTCCGCGAGTTCAGCCGCGATATGGCAAACTTCTGCAGGCCAGGTAGCGAAACAGCCCTGGAGATGGTTAATGCCATATTGCTTCACTTTGCAGGCGAGCACAACCGCGCGCACCATTGCGGAAGCCGTGGAAACGAGTCCTCGCGGTGCAATGTTGCGGAGTCGACGAATCCCCGAAACGAAGCGCAGGCCTGGCAATTGGCGGAAACAGCGCGCATTGAACAACTCACTGACTGAGAGGGATTCCACGTTCGTGTGGTACCGATAGCCGTTTTTGGGCGGTTCCAATGTAAAAATCCGGAAGTGATTCCCTTGTTTGCGGAACTCCCGGAATTCACGGAGGAGAAAAAGTTCTGACCAACAAGGGAACCGGGAGACAATGAAGGCGGGAAAAAAAGCCGCACGACGACTGTCAAAAACGAATTTCTCCGCCGCTGTCAGATCTTTCTGACTTCGAGAATCCGCCTGGTGATAATCAGTCAACACACACTGCCTGTGGAGATGAATATAATCGTGCAACCCCTCGTTTCTTGCCTTGAACCAACCCCTGTTACTCTTTCATGATTGGTTCCACAAATTGGTTTTGAGGAATTCAGATCCGTGGGCAGCAAGAAAGTCGGTCACCTTTTCATTTTCCTGCTATTGGCCAGCGCGTCCGTGGCAAAGCCGTTCGAGAATGCCGCGGCTGTAATCACCTCCGCCCTGGAAGCGGCAGGAGCCGATTCAGACTTATTGCCAGGTATGGAAATTCAGAGCCGGGATTCAATGAGGGCGGAGGCAGAACGTGCTGCACAAGCAGCTGGGTTGCTCGCCATATTCCGTGAGGACATGTCTATCGAAGAGCTTGAATTTTCCTCCTCGCCAATCGTCTGTATCCTGAGGGATGAAACCACCGTTCACGTGACCGCTATCGCGAACGACCTCATCAGCTGGAGCAACGGGGCGAACAAGGGAGTTTTTTCGCTCCGTGAGTTCGAGGCAGAATGGCAAGGTGCGGGAGTTCAGTTCCCCGTGGTTCCTGCCTCGGAGGGAAGCATCCTCCTTGTTCCGGAGGAACTCGATGCCGGTGAATTCAGGAGCGGCGACAAGATCTCGGGGGTTTTCGTTATTCGAAACGATGCCCCAGAGACGGTTCGAATCAAGGAAATCAAAACCTCCTGTAGAAACTGCACAACTGCTGTGATCCCCACACAAGACCTGCTCCCCGGTCAAACTCAGAGTCTGCGTGCATTTATCAGTTCGGACCTCGCACCAGGACATCACAGTTATTCCGTAAATCTGTCTTTTGAATCGAATTCCGGATCGGAGTGGGTACGGACCGGAACGATTTCCGCGGCAATACTCAAGGATGTGTCCGTTAGCCCCGAGAGAATCGAGTTTGGCAGAATCCCAAAGGGTGAAACGAAACGCTCGACTTTGTTCATCGACACTCTCAATGAAGAACTCGAAGTAGAACCAAGGAATTCCATGATTTGCAAAGCCATATCAGTGGAAAATCAGGGAATACTTCGTGAAACACGATCCGGACCGTTGTTCAGATTCGCGGTTGGCATTGAAACACTCGAGGGTTTGGAAGTGGGAGTGCATACGGGGATCGTTCAGATCAAGACAAACGCCGAGCGATTCTCAGAGTTCAACGTTCCTGTTTCGGCCACGATCGAGGGCGGATTGAGCTTCGATTCGAAAGAGATTCAGTTCGGGCTGATTCGGACGAAAAAAAAGTACGAGAAACGGATTATTGCGAAAAAACTATCGCACGGAATCGAAATCACCGGTTATGAAGGAGGCTCGGATTCGCTCTCAGTTCAGGTCTCTGACAAGCCCGATTCTGTCGAACTTCTGCTCACGTTCACTCCGGAGTCAGACGAATTACTGGATACTTCCATAGTTCTTCTTACAAACGACGATTCGTTACCACGTCTCGAACTTCGTGTGCGCGGAATCGTCCGGATCGGGCGTTGATTTTCCCAACCTGATCATAATAGTCTGAATAGTCGCTGGCCCACTGATCAAGAGTCGAGCGGGACGCTGCAGTCTTCAGTGCCTGCCTTGTAAGGCGTTGCCTAAGTTGCGAATCCTGCAGAATTCTGAGCATTGTCAACGCAAGAGGCCGAGCGTCCGCCGGATCGACCAGAAGCCCGTTATGCTGGTGGCTCACAGCCTCCGAGTTCCCGTCAACAGAAGTGGCAATGACGGGAAGGCCGGCTCCCATCGCTTCAAGAAGCGAGTAGGAAAAACCTTCCCACAGACTCGGCAAGACAAAGGCATCCATGGCTCCCAGCCATGAGTCGACACACTTCCCTTCACCCACAAAAAGAATCCGTTCCAGGAGGCCGAGACGTGTGGCCTGGTCACGGCAAGACCGGAGTTTAGGCCCGGTGCCAACAAGTACGAGTAACGTGTCGGAATCTCTCTTCGCTACAGAGGCAAAGGCATCTATCAGGTATCTGTGGCCCTTTTGAGTGCGAAAATTGGCGACACAGCCGAAGACAAACTGATGCTCTTCGATTCCCCAGTGCCTTCGCCATTTGGCCCGGTTGCATCTCGGCCGACACGGAGGGGCTTCATTATAAAGAACCTTGTAGTGAGACCGTCCGGGCACAACTACCGAGTTCCTTGAAGCGTGTAAGTATTCGCTTTCCGAGACGAAAAGAAAGGAATCGGTCATTCTGGCCAGAACACGCTCTGCCAACGCGCTGCAATGGTCGACGACCCGATGAGGATGACGCTGAAAAGCAAATCCGTGGGGTGAATAGACAACTTTATGCATCTGGCCCGCGACCACAGCACCGAGGCGCCCGATGAGCCCTGCTTTTGAACTGTGAAGATGAATAATATGGGGTTTTGTCCGGCGAATGACTGCAGACAGTCTGAGGGCGGCACGAAGATCTTTGAATGGCGTCAGATCTCTGCACATTGGAATCTCGATCGTCTTGATATCCAGCTTTCGAAAGTTATCAAGTACCTGGCGAAATCGATGATCAGCCCGCTCAAGAGAATACACCAATGTGATTTCGAAGTGCTTCCCAATGAGCCCTTCGAGCAGAAGTTCGATGTGACGACGCGTCCCGCCGGTTGTCGCTTCAAGAACGAGAATCAGTCTTGTAGTCCGAGCCGGATCATGAATTCGCATGGCGTGTTTACCGTACGACTCCGGTTCATCGACTGTCGTGGGTTTTGCTTCCGTGAACGGCTGTCAGTATCGCATTGAGAGAATCCTTGTCGACTCGCAAGGATACCTCAGGACGGACGGCCTTTTCTTCGGATTCCATAGAACGCAAGATAGCTCTCGCGATGGCATTCGGGGAGTAATAGACAGCGAGGGGTGCCTTGTTGCGGGGAAAGTCTCCAACGCTCACCAATACAAGATCGTTCTCCTCCGCATACCGCTCGAAGGCATACGCGAACTTGAGAGTGTTGCCTTCGGGGTACACCACAACAGGAGATCCAGGAGGAAGATCCTTGAAGGTGCGCCGAAGTGCGAATTCGATATCACCGAGGCTCCTGCATGCACCAGGATCTATCACACAAGCGGGTGTACCAAACTCCTTTTCTCCGGTGTTTGCCATCGTCGTGCGATCTCTCGACTTCGAAATCGTGCGAGCAAAGGCTTCGGAGGGTGCGTATTGATACGTGTACACAAGACCCAGTTCAGCGTCATGCAAACCGGCATGCTCCAGTACGCGAACGACGTCTTCAGCCGTAGGACAGGTTTCCACCACGAGCGCACTGGATAGAGAAGAGACTTCGTCATCGACGGCGAGCAAAGACGGAAGTGTGATAACGGGCCGACTGATTTCGAGCGCCGATACTGCACGTAACGCAGGCATATCGAGGCACACGATTTGAGTTTCCGGCTGTCTCGAATCGATTTTTTCCTGAACCTTCCCCAAGTCGCCCATCGTAACCAACAGGTCGACCTCGACTCCCTCGGATGCGGTGTTCCGCAGCTCATCGACCAGCGTGCGATTGGCCGCAGTGGGCAAAGTGCACACCACAAGAAGAGACTCGGCACAAACAGCCATGCCTGGGAGAAATGTGCCTGTAATCAGGGGCATCAGCAGGAAACACCTGATCAGCCTGCGGTAATCAGTGATCGTGAGGCGAATCTCCATACAACACCCCTGCGCCGGCTTTCTCGTAGGAGCTGTCGGTGTAATCGCGCCACGACACGGACCCAACTCCTCTGTTGCGACAGGTATTCTAGGGCAATCGCTTGTCCGCAATCACGAATTTGCGATGACTCGAAAGGGTTGGAAAATGCGAATTCAACCTGTCTGCGGAGGTCGGTCGGACAATCCGGGTTGAATAGCAGGGCATTTCTGCGATGCTTGAGGAGTTCGGATACTCCAGCAGTCTTCGATACAATGGCAAGACAACCTGTCAGCATTGCTTCAAGCGGTGCTCGCCCGAACAGTTCGGCTCTGGAAGCCAGCACGACGGCGTCCAACTCACGGTACAAAGCGAATGGATCACCCGTATAGCCTCGGACGTGTATCCGCCCGGAAGCAGCAGCGTAACGGCTGCGAATGCTTTGCCTGAGATTATCCACATACCATCGGTCAGACGGTTCGGGTGAATCTCCCACAATATGGAGCTCAAGCTCTTTGTGCTTCCGAACATAAGGAGCAAGTGCAAGAACCGCTTCGATAACCCGCTTACGCGGAATCAGCTGACCCACTATCCCGATCCGATAGATTGGCACGCTGGAAATTCGAGGCTTGTACCAGGCAGATGGCTCGGCGGGGCCTGTCAGCGGATTCAAAGCTGTCAGGATTCTTCCTCCAAAACCACGGCCGTGACACGGTGAAGGCTTGGGTGACACCGCTACGGTTGGGACATGCCTCGAAAGCATGGCGGGAATCAGCCCAGTGGGCTGAGTGTCTCGAATGTGCCAAAGGACAGGGGTTCGGAGCAGAATTCGAGTCGCAATCACGTGGGGAAGGGCTGAGATGCCATTTGCATGAACCACTCCCGCATGCTGTTGGAGAAGAACTTGTAAAATGCGGATGTTCGCGCTCACGAACCGGCAAACGATTGGCAGCCAGTCGAGAACGTTGGCCGGCCGGCGATGCCGCCGCAGGCATTCGAACTCTAAAACACGGAACCCCCTGCTTCTGGCCTTTTCGGCAAGGTCACCGGGCGGGCACATGATGACATAACGAATCCCCGGAATCTCTATCCTCAGCCATTGAAGGAGAGCGAGAAGACTCCGTTCAGCACCGTACACTCCACCGTACGGGTTAATGACAATAATTGTCGTCGAGGGCTTTCTGATTTTCATCAAGGTATATCGACTCGAATATTGTCAAAGAAAGCACCTGGGCCGCCACGGGACCACAGGCCAATTCGACCACGCTGAGGGCCTGTTTTGTCAAAACGAAGCACGACCTCTCCATCAAGCAGAAGTTGACGAGACTCCTTCGCGTTGCGAATCTCGAACTCGTACCATCGATCCTCCATAGGAGGTCTCGGAAGCCGGGCGATGACAGTCTCGCTTCCCGCTTTGTGCCTAAAAACAGCGAGACCCTCTCCATCCCAACGAATGCCTTCATATGTGTCGTTTCCAACGATATTGAACCTTCCTTCGATCGCTTCAGCAGCCGAGTTTCGCACGGCAAAGCCGAAGTCGTAGGCCTGCCAGTGTGGAGAGCCTGCCAGCGCAAGGTTCTCCTCCCCCGTCGCCGCGAATGTGTCCTGAAATCCCTCGATGCTCTCGTCGACGACTCTCCACTCACCGTGTACCGGAGTCCAGGACGCTGAATTGTTGCCGTCGCACCCTCCGAAACCGTCATAGAATCTTCTAAGACCTCGGACTTCTGCCGAGAGAAAGCCGTCGGCAGAAAACGAAATGCTTCCTTTGAGAACCCTGTCGGCAGAAAAAAAAGTGTTTCCGATCGAATTGTCATTCAGGAATGTTCGCACTTCACGGTCATAGACCCGAAACGTCACTCGATCCCCTGGAGCAAGAGGGTCGTCGAGTTCAAGAGTCCACTCGGAACCATCAGACGGAACTCCGCGCTCTGAGATATTCAGAGCGACGGAATCAAATGAAAGTTCGATCCACGTGTCTTCGTGTATACAGAGACGGACAGGCTTGATCCGGGAGAAGTCGTCAACTTCCAGCGTAAGTGTGTAGTTGCTCCAATCCGGAGTTCCGACGTTGAACTCTTTCTGTCCTTCCACCTCTGCAAGCTCAAAACGGCGAAAGATCCCTTCAACCGGTCTGACCTTGAACTCCGCGATCGAGACTCCCCCGACCGATGTTGAAAATCCGAGGCTTCCGCGAGACACTCGCCTATCCACGACAGCCAGCTCTTCCGACCCATCGATTGAAAGAATCAGAACACCATTGCGAACTTGTAGTTCCAGTTCCGTCCACCTCCCAACCGGAGTTTCTCTCGCTTTCTCCGTGAGAGTCTCGGTTACTCCATTTTGCACCCTCGCAATTCCGGCCCGAGACGGTGAAATCACGGCAGCATAGTAGTGCCGAGGATCCTCGTAGCGAAACAGTAACGCCGCATCGGATGATACTTCTTCAAAGTGGACAAGGGATGTAATTCGAAAATCCGTGTCAATTGCTCCATCCAGAACAAGAGCCGAATCGACAATCGGCAATCTGCGTTGAGACGCCGCCAAACACCCACGGCCATCAATGTCGCGATGAACCCAGGGGGCGTTTTCATCCAGCCGAATCCAGCCGTGAAGATCCTCCGTTTTGAATGAATCACTGAATGCAAGTTCCCATGTGTGAGACGGTTGAAAGTCAGTATCGTTTGTGATGAGGAGTTTGTCGAGCTCCACACCATCTTCCCGATTGGATATGGTAATACTGTTGGAGCCGGGCTGCATGGGGATTCCCGGAATTCTGACCCAGTGCCATCTTCCAAATTCCGCGTCATTTCCCAGTATGAGTTTCCTGCCGCCATTGACCGAAACGTAGAACGCGTTTCCGCAACCATCCTTCCATCTGGTTCGCCCCCACAATGTCCATTTGGCATCGCCCGGCAGGTCGACCACGTATTTTGCCTCTCCACCGGCCTCCTCCCTCCATCCTGTTCCCGCGCCTTCCGGGATTCGCAGTCCTCCTCCACCGGAAGCGGTCGGATCGGTCATGAGCTCGGCGGGCTCTTCGACAGAGTGTGCAGATTCGGCTTCAATCCACCGATAGACAAGTTTCGTGTCCGGCGCTGATTCCGATAAGAGAATCCTGGTTCCGGTAATCAGAAAGGGTACAAAAACAGCCGCGACACCGAGCTGGAAGGTATTCTTCATTCTCGGAAATTTCAGTAATGATACCGTAAGACCCAGCCCAAGACAAAGAGCGCCGGTAAGACCGGTTTGCAGAGGAGGCATCCAAAGACCGGCAAACAGAAGTCCTGTTGCGGAGGCAGCAAGCGCCCCCGCCAGAGGCTCATCCTTTAGCCTGAATGCCAGGGCAGCCGCAACGGTCGGTCCCCCAACCAGGACAAGCCCTGCAAAGCCGAGCGAGGCCAGCAGGACCAGCCAGCCGTTCTGCCGATCAGGTACGGTTGTATTCAGTTTGGGCAGAGGAGTATAGTACTCCCCAATGGTTGCCTGATAATTCCCGGGACCAGCTCCCAGAAACGGGAAGTTCATAAACAACCTTATTGCCGCCACCCACTCGGCGTATCGTTGTTTGAGAATCGTGGAGTCGAATTCCAGATCAGGTGGCGGCTTTGCCTCAGCAGCAACAGGTACTCCGTAGAATCCAAGACGAACATTCCTTCCGCCAATTTCGACCTCGGGCGACTGCCCAGGGACAAAGTTTGCCAGACTGCTTGCGTGCAGATATGCGACACTCACGTCCGCATATTCCCGAGATGTGCCAGCCGCCTTCATCTCTCTGCCGTTCACCAAAGCCTGAACCGCAACGCCAATGATGAGGGAGGTCACTGCAAAGACAAGCAGTTGCTGACGGCCTCCGGAGAAGAAAACGGCAAGGACAGCTGACATCCACATCCCGGCCACCATCACAGGATCGGCGACAAGAAAGCTGCCAAGTGTCAGAATCCCTGTAGCTGAAAACAGTGTCATTCCTCGGCTCCATCGACCGTGCAGTAGAGAAATTGCAAAAGGTATGGCAACAGTCAGCAACACAGTCAGAACCTGGTTTGTGGGAGAAAAACCCCTTACAAGCCTGGGGTCTGTTCCACAAAGAGCCTGAGCGGTTGCAATGATCAGAGAGAGTCCGACCCCGGCGAGAAACGCGACCACAGCTTTGATTCGAAACTCACGATCTCTACAGAAATGGCAAAGGGCCGCCGCCGGCAGGAGTATCGATACGACAAATTGAAGGGCTTCCATGGCAGCCCCCAGTCCGGGTGCACGGAGCAGAGGGATCAGCCAGGGAATGGCCAGGAGCCCGAAGTAGGATGAGGGAAGATGAGACGGGCGCTTTGGCTCTCGAACAAAATCAACTGCAAGGAACAAGACCGACAGACTGAAAAAGAATTCAAGCCCGGAGAATCGTAGCATACGCTCCTGCCCGGCGTTGCCGAGAATGAGCGTAAAAACCATGGGACTGCTGAACAGGCCGGCAAAAGCGAGACACCGGGCTATCGACCCTCCTCCCTTTTTGTTCGACCGGTTCAAGGTATTGCATCCACTTCGGAACTCAGAATCTGATCCTCCAGCGTCTGCAGGAGATAGGTATCTTGATCGGAAGACGGTGAGAAGCCCTCGGACGACCCTGAACGTCGGAGGAGGAGGCTGTCGAATGCTGCAGCCTCCTCCTCACCCGCATTGACGAACCCGAGCCTCAAGTCCTCGCTCAACAGGTTGCAGGCCAGGGCCTCTGAGCCGTTCACGGTTACAGTCAGGCGTCCCGCCTGCCGCATTATTGCAACATCATGCCAGGATCCCGTTTCGCCCAGCATCTGCAGCGCCTGCCTTTCACCGGAAATCCAGTTATTACCAACCATGAAGCCGCTCTCTATGTATCCCTCAGCAAACTGCAAACGAAATTCCGGCACGTCCGCTTTTGATCGAAGGCAGACCCCGGACCGAACTTTTGAGGAAAGACGCACAGTCAGATTTGCACTGAAATCTCCCGATATGTCTTCTCCCAAAAACACGATCCCGGGAGTGGAGGCGACAACGACTCCGTCGCCGGGTTGACTTGCATGTCCGAATGACTCAGCGGAAACAACCGTCCAGTTTCCTCCCTCCTTTTGCCATCCGTTTTCCACGAGACCCTTCTTGCCACCAAAAATGCTCAACGGAAAACCTTCAATGTACGCATCCTTCCCGGAAAGTTTCAGTGAAAAGGGGGGAAGTTGATTGGCTGGGAGTCGAAAACCAATCGAAACAGGTAACAATCCCTCAGTTGTAGCATCAAAAAGCGTCTTGCCTCCAACACTCGTAATTAACCGGCCTCGAACGAACTGGAGCTCCAGTGCCGGGAACCGATCAGCAGTGCTCCTCTCCCCCAGTACCACAATACTTCCATCGCTCGAGATACGGACAAGATTCCAGCGCGTTCCGGTATTCGTGGACTCACATTGCAGTTCGAGCCGATCGGAATCCGGCCGGTTCCCGACTACAAGCGTGACACTCTCAGGGAATGTCTCGGTTCGCTCCAGAATCAGTGTACATTCCGGCAAAGACGGGATGTTCCACCAGAGTATTGATTCATCCGATGTTCCTGTGCGTTGCCAATCTACAAGACTGACTGTTTCGCTTTGGGAAAAATCGACCAGTCCGCCAGGACCAAGCTCATCGAAGGTAACGGAATCGAACTCCACGCTGCCCGCAGTTGCACCAATCCCGCATTGCCCGGTATCAGGGTACCCCAGTGGAAGGAGTACAAGCTCGTGATTGCCGATGAGTACTCGGAGATGGGTATAGTCCCGCTCGACTGTCAGAGTCACAAATTCCGCGACGGGAATGAACGAGTGTTTGATGGAAAGCAGCTCAAATTCATCGTTCCCGTCCAATTTGAGTACGTCAAGATGCTGTGTACCAAGAATGACCCTTGTTTTCCTGTCGCCAACCATTTCGAAGTCTATCGCCGCCAGTGATTCTTCGTCTTTGAGCCGGAGTTCCGCTTCACACTTGAAGGTAGAAAGACGAAGATGATTGATTATGGCCGACGCCTGCTCCCCTGTTGCCGTCGCACGCCACGATCTCGTGTCACGATATTTGTTCTGTACGAGTTGCCATGCTTCCGGAGGGTCTGGAAGCCAACCGGTTGCGCGCGTCTCAATGGTCTGTTCATAACCGGACCCTTCGCCATGGGATCCCACAATCCTGACGTTCTCGAAGTCTCGGGTGTAGTTGTGCTCGTTTGCTCCAATCGGGACATAGGCCATGTCAGTTGTAACGAGGATTTTGTCGATATATGAACCGGGTGTCACATCACCCACGTGAAGGGTGTGCTCTCCAGCCTTGAGGAAGTAAGTTCTAAGGTTTCCGTCGTTCCGCCTTCCCCCCCAACCCCACCAGTTCCAGACAGACCAGACGTCATTTAGAAACAAAATCGGGTCTTCTCTGCTTTCCGGACCATCGAGCCACAGGTTGAACGAACCGAAACAAGGGGGAGGATTGAGGAAGCGCACCCAAAAGGCGTACTCTCCGTCGACAGGTGCGCTGAACGTCAGCGTGACGTGTTGCGAGCCCTCTGGCACATCAGAATCGCGAACCAAATAGCCTTCGCCCGAAATCCGTTGATCCCGTCCCGCTCCAACCCAGTTTTCCATACCAGCTCCCGTTTCAGGCAGCTCCGAAGAGGCATCCAACACGACTGAGAATGCGGCATCGACGTTTGCGTCTTCCCCTTCCAGCCAAATGTAAACGGGCTCAAAGCACGTTGATCGCCCGTGCCAAAAAGTGAACAGCGCCAGAGCGAGCGGAATAAGCGATCGGGGCATGAAAGACACCGTACGAATCCTTGCGGTATCTAGTTCTGTACTTTGGCGAGAAACTCACTCGCCCTCTGAGTGTAGCTTCCGTTGGGGTAAAGTCCAATCAGGTCACGGAAAGGTTTCTCCGCCTCCCCATAGCGCTGTTCGGCGATGAGTGAGTACCCCATTAGATAAAGACATTTCTCCCGATACTCTCCGTCGTTAATATTGACGACCCGAGCGAACTCTCCGCGAGCAAGCTCTCCTTCTCCCGAGGCGAGATAACTGAGACCGAGAAGTGTGCGAACGGGAGCTGAGTCGATTTTCAAATCCGGTTCACTCAGCAGCGATTCAAGATCGAAAGTGGCCGACTCATACAGCCGTGTCTCATACGCAATCTTCGCGCGCCGAAAACGTGCCGCGTTCTTTACCGGACCCGAATTCGAATCACGAATCAGAATTTCAAGCGCCTCCATCGCAAGTTCGGGTGAGTTCCAGACATTGACATACAAGTCCGCCATGGTCTCCGAGGCGGACTGCTGCATGGAAGTACCTGGCGCCTCTTCAGCAATCCGTTTCAGAAACGGCATGGCCGTTTCAAAGCGTTCCTGCGCCACAAATGCCTCCGAAAGAAAGACTGTCAGCTCAAGTGCGTGACTATGGTCCTTTTCGCTGCTGATTCCGGCTGCCGAACTTGAAATGTACTCGAGGAGCGCAGTATAGTCTTCCCGGGAAAGATAGAGGCGACCAGCCTTCTCAAGAAAGGTTCTGTACTCTGTCAGGGAGTCCGCGCCGCTCTCATCGAACGCAAGGTGAACAATTCCGTCAGCAAGGTGCTGAAAAGCTTCATCTTTCTGTCGATCCGCAAAGTCCGGGTGGAATTCGCTACAGTAGGAGGATTGATACAGAATACTCTTCACCGCTTCCATGGAGAGACTCGAATATTTCAAATCGGGTCGGGAATCATCTCCGACGGAATGGCAAAGCGTGCCCGTCATGGAGAGCGGACCAGTGGAGAACATCATATAACGAGCAAGCCGAGCAGAGAACAATTCCATTTCCGGCACGCCAAGTTGTTTCCAGTCCGTGGCGAGACGCTCTCCGACGCGAGCAAGAGCTTCGAACTCCTCACCGTCGTTGTTGCCTGAGCGACTTTCCACTTCGGACACGATAGCTTGAACCGCATCCATATCCGCGGTTTGCGTCGGAACCTCAATCAGATGATAAACACCCGGTGCATATTCTGTTCGATGCCCTGCCTCGAGGATGATAGCGGTAGCCAGGGCAGAATGTGGATACTTCGTAACCAGGCCGGCCAGTCGCCGGGCTGATTCAACGTCCCCATCACATGCAAGACGGTCGCGTGCCGCGTTGAACAACAGGAAGGCCGCTTCCGATTCAGCGTGTGTTTCAAGCAGGTCAATTATGTCTTCGGCTTGATCTCTTGAGTTAGCAAGGCCGACAGACAGCTCTCGATCCATGAGAAGTCGCCATGCGCTTCCGGGCGAGGACTCTCGCAGATGCTCAAAGAATGAAGACAGGTCTTGTTGCATCCGATCCGATATTGCCACAACAACGTCCGAACCAGTCTGGGAGTCGTGGACATCTTGTGAGAATCCCTGAGTACAGAGAGTTGCGAAAAGGGCAATCCGGGCGAGGAACAGGGAGCCCAAACGATGCTTTGAATGCTTAATCACAGGGAATTGCTCCGCCCACACAACTTCCATCCGGCAACCTGTATTCCTCAGCCGTGACTCTGAGGAATCCTGAGGGAAGCTTCAGGTCCCCGGAGAAGTCCACGGTCTCGAATGCCGGGTCAGTTATGATAGTGCGTACCTGGTTCATTTCAGCTCCTCCCCGCACACTCTCCGTGAGTGCCTGCGGACCCTCAAGAACAACCGCACAATCTTTCAACCGAATCGCCGTGTCCATCGTATCGAGTTCGAATGCGGCTGCTCTGTCTTGATCACTGTCCGCGGCGAAGATACAATACTCGAACTGTGATGTTCCGGCGAACGGTTCGCTACTCCTGTCGGCGAAGGCTGTTTCATTTCCAAAAAACGTGCTATGCAATACTGAAATCACGGTAAACGGCTCTTCATTCAGGATCGCGTCATTATTATTCACGAAGATGCAGCGATTTATCGTAACGGGTGACGACCGAAGAGAATCAAGACTGTTGACTCCGTTGAACTCTGGTGATCCGGGGTTCCTTACCTGTCTGAATCGGGCTGCCCAACTAAGAGTGGGAAGTCCCAGACCCAGCCGATTGCCAGAAAATACTGCATGTGACACGAGAAGCTCCGCATGCCCGGCGGATACGAGGCCACCGCGATGCTCGTGGTCATTAATGTGACCATTGTTGGCAAATATAACGGGGGAGTCGGAACTTCCTTCAACCTGCAAGCGGCATGTCTTTGTTCCAGCCACAAGGACTCCGGCTCGGGCACTGGAAGTGATCCGTGTCCCTTTTTCGAGCTTCAGATTCACAAGAGGCTCCATGTTAATGGCGTCAGGAGTGTGTCCTGACTTGTAGTATGTGTAACCTCCCTGCTGGGTAATGACAGTGTCGGAAATTGTAATCTCCAAAGGCTCAAGGCCTGTGGGAGAAGGGGAATCATACTCGCGCCATCCGAGATCCATCGCATCGTCGCCGGAACGAATCAGAGATTTGTCATAGTTTCTTGTGCCATCGAGTAGATCCGTGGGAATGTCGGAGTAGCGCACGTAGTTTATTGCGTTTTCGGGCAAGGCGGTTATGACACAGTTCAAGAAATCAACCTTCGTTCCACCCGGCCCGAACCGAAACATGTCGTTGTGGACGAATCTGCTGCTCAAGGGTGCCGCCGCAAAAACAAGATTTCGAAATTCAACGCTCACACCGTTATTTACGTTTACACAGCCATCCAGCGCTGAATTCGAAAGTGAGCGGTAACCTCGCCTTACGAGAATGAGTGGCATTCCGTCAGACAATTTTCCTTCAATTACAAAGGCTTCATCCCCGTCCACGACATGACTTCCGATTCCGGGAAATGCTTCGACATGGGGACCGAACGACGTGACAATAATGCGGTTGGGTTCATCGGTTTTCCCGTGGTTCAATCGACCCTCCGCAAAAGTCAACAGAGCCTCCGCAATTGTGGGAGTATCACCAGGTACGCGAACAGTCTGTCCCAATGCGTGTCTGAACGGAACGAAAATCAGCAGGAGCATGGCAAAGACGTTAATGTAGCTGACTTTTTTTCTCATTTCACAGCCCCTCCCTTTACACCCCTCACAATCAATAGATCATCTACAAGGAGATAACAGCGGTTGTCTTTTTTCGCCGAGGAATTGGAAGGGTCGTACAGCGATACGGATATATGTCCCCCTTCATCATAGAGCCTGGACGAATCAGTGTATGTTGCGGCAAGTTGGCCGTCCAGAAAGACCCTTGTCATGCACGACGAGTGAAGATGCTCGATCCGAACACGGGTCCATGCATCTCCGCAGGACCCTCCCTTTCCCTTGGGATAGGGAAACCGGTCGGAAGTATAGATTCCACCGAATGGCGCGCCTGGCTCCTCTGCATCAACTCCATTGTCCACCCTGCTCGGATCGGAAGCAAAGTGGTCGTAGAAGTCGTCCCCCCAAAGAACGACCGTCTTCGTGTGGGGATTGCTACCGCGAGCGAGAGCGTAGTCGGTTGCCCAGCCACCGTCCCCGGAGGCCGCCCAAACGTACCCATCGCCGTAGACGTTCGCGTCGTAGACCAGAATCGAAGGGGGCTGGGGGGCGGGAGCTGCATGATTAATCCCCAGCATATAGAACTGGGTGGAACCGGTACCTCCCGTGAACTGCCCGTCAGGGCTGCCGGGAATCCGAAAGAAGACGCTGGCTTCAACCGTAAAGTCAGTCTCCGGCGGTACGACGGCAGTAGGAAAAACGGAGATGCCCTGAAAAACCCTGGAGGAATAATTGACTTCGAGCAAGAGTGCTGACGTGTCGCCCGAACCGGGAGCGGCAGGAATCGGGGCTGACGGCCGCCGGGTACCAACCTCAGAGACTCTTTCGGCACTGAAGTCGAATCCGAAAACCACACGGTGCTCGATCGGGCCTGCTCCTGGAGAAATGACCGGAAGGACTGTATATTCCATGGATCGATCGGTGGAAAAATCGTCCTGCCAAAGAACCTCCGAACCATGTACCGTGTTACCGATGTACAACATTGGTACTGCAAAAAGAGACAAAAAACCGTAGGCTTTGCCCATTGAATTGCCCCTCCATTTCACAATTCACACTTTCGTTATATATTAGTTGTTGATGAAGCGAGACGTCAACTGCTAACTGAACTTGAAATCCGGCAGGATTACTCGCGAGGTCGTACCGTGGCACGACGACGACGTCTTGCGGCTGCCAGCACAAACTTCCACTCTTCCATCCGAAGAAGATGAAGTGATAAAGCGTAGGCTGCCAAACTTGTCCCGGCTGCGAGTGGCAGGAACAAGAGTATCTGAAGTCGGTCAGCATAGGCTGACAAGACGGTCGCCACGATACCGCAGGGGACCAAAGCCACCAGGAGCAACAAGGTAAATCGGAGGGCTCGGATGATATTAAAACCAAGTCCCAGGTGCCGAGCGGCGGCAATAATTATGACAATTTTCAGCGTTTTTGCTATCGTGCCGTATGCGGCCACCCCCGTGACGCCCAGAAGTTCGGCGAGTGACGGTACAAGCAAAGCGGAACTCACGGTCGCGGTCGCCCCGATCGCAACTGCAAGGACCATTTTCTTGCGGGAAAAAAGATATGTGACGAGAATTGTTTCGACAGCAAACACAGGGAGCCCCGGCGCCATGCCGAGCAAAGCGAGAGAGGTGAGATGAACGGAATCGGATCCGAACTCTCCCCCACCGAAAAGGAATGTCACAACCTCTTCGCGCAACACCACCGTCAGAAGGGCTGCCGGAGCGAACAGTACGACCAGAAACCTGCAGCTGCGCTTCGCATACACTCCCAGTTTCTGAAGATCGCCTTGTTCCGCGAATTCACAAAAGAACGGATACAATACAAAAGACAACGATACCGGCGCCATCAGGAGAGGAAGATCGATAAGGGCCTGCGCAAACTTGACAGCAGCCACCGAACCCGACTCAAGGGTCGATGCATAGCGTGTCTGCACGGCCTTGCCGAGTTGACTGATCGCATTACCCACAATCAATGGTGCTGACAATGCGATGATGGCTTTCGCCGCAGAGGTCTCCGGTACAGGGAAACGGAAAGAGATCAGGAGATTTCGGTGCGTCAGAAGGTAAAACGCGAAGGTGGCTGCAGCACTGACAAGAAAAGCCGGAGAGATCAGCTCGAATGATCCAATCCATGCAACAACAAACACTAATGGCAGGAACAACAGCTTCTGCAGTGAGTCGCAAAAAGATGCTGTTCCAAACCGTTTTCTGGCTTCAAGCGAGAGAACGAGCAAATATGAGGGGAGCAGAAAAAGAGGTGAAACAAAAAGCAGTCTGGTTAGACGAACACAAAGATCACTTTTCTCCGTGGAAAAACCCGGTGCCTGGAGAGCGACCAGCTCTTCGGCAAAAAGAATACCTGTGACGGAAACCGGAACGCATACACCAACGACAAGAACAAAGCAGGTGAATCCAAATCGCCGGGCGTGTTCAAGTGATCGAGTACGTGCCTGAACAAGAGCCGGAACGACCGAAACTCTAAGGAGTCCACGAAAGAAGAAGTAAAGAATCAGAGCAAGCTGGAGCGCAACGAAGAAACACTCGATTGCATCTCCGGTTCCGAAAAAAAAAGCGAGAACTCTCTTTTCCGCATAGCCAAGCAATCGAAGCAGAAAAGCCATGGCCGCAACCACACCCGAGGACAGCAACACTCTGCTTCCGAAGGTTCGAGGCAGCCGAATGAGACCGGCAGTCATGCTCATCCGGTTAGTGATCCCATCCGGCTCGAAGCAGCCGCAGCCACCCGATACCGGCACGACACGGAGTGGAGCACTTGATCGCGATCCCGGATTTCCTCATGTATCAATCTCTGTCTCCTCACCGCAGCCTTCCAATACCGCACGATGCAGTATACCACTCCGTCAGGAGAAGTTGCGAATGCCACCTGGCAACGCTTCTTTCAGTGCACGCTCACACTCTTGTTTTGACCCGATCAGGAGTTTGCTTCCGTGAATTGTGGGACTCAAAGCTTTCTTACGAAAGCATCATTGGTATACCCAGCCCCGGGCAACGACAAAGAGGAAAAGTGCCTCCCCGCTCTCGATCATGGTTCTGATAATGGGCGAAACTCTGACGATTCGGGTATCTCGAAGGCCCGCGCAAAATCCAAGATCCACTGCCAATTTGACTTTGCCAATGACGAATCTCCAATTCCCTGGCCATGCTCCGAACAGTCAGTGCACTCCACTGAATCTTAAGCAGTGTCGCCCGATCAGATAAAATCTCGCTGTCGAGGAGGTCGGGGTGTCCAATCAAGATGTTATCAATCCTCCGATCTGACAAACGGCAAACCGGGATTGTGAAACGCTTGCGGGCAAAATCACGGTTTCCGGAACGAGGATAATTCTCGTACCCACACCTGACAGCCTTCGGCAAATATTTCCGCCGGGTGACAGGTCACCGGGGTAATGAAACCTTCGACAGCGTGGCTCGTTAGCGGACAAGGTGAAAGAGAATGCAGGGGGGAGCGGCCAGGCTATCGTAACTTCGATTGGCTTGGGTTCGGCTTGCTCAATCTGCGCTTGCACCAGACGAATCAGTGTGCAGATATGGATGTGGAGTTTGGTAAATGATGAATTGCTATTTTCATGCCCCCATTTCCCGTCGCGCCTTCACCCTGATGGAGATCATGCTTGTCGTGATAATCATCGGGATTCTTGCGACAATGGTGATCACGAACTTCGGTGGCATGTCGACAGATGCCCGGATCTCGCGTGCCCAGGCTGACATCGCGCAGTTGCGCACACAAATCGCTCTGTTCGAGCAGCGGTACGGTCGGTATCCAACGGATGAGGATGGCGGATTGATGGCACTGTTGGAGCGGCCATCCACGATCCCAAGGGAGGATTGGCGCCGAATTGGCGAAACGGATCCGATCGATCCATGGGGAAATGCTTATATTTACCTTTCCGCCGGCTCCCGCGTGGACCAGACACGCGATTTCAATTTGTATAGCCCCGGCCCGAACGGAACTGATGAGGCGATGCAGGGCGACGATATCCACTAGCTTTTCTGTATCATCCACGCGCGGTTCATCGTTTGTTATGGTCAAGAAGGGCTTTATTCTCGTCACTTTGTCCTGGGTCATCCTGATCGCGGCACTGCTCGCTGTAAGCCAGTTGCGTGATGCCGAACTCAGGCTTCGTGGTACACGCCAGGCCGATCAAGAGGCGCAACTTCGTAACGCTGCACTGAGTTCGCTGGCCCTGATCAGGGCCGCACTTGGCAAGGACTCAGAATTGGAATTCGATGCTCCATCAGAAGGCTGGGGCTGGAGAATTCTGGCCGATCAATACAGTCAGGAGTTCGAGGAGGACTTTCCGGGGATTTCAATCCATGTACAAATCCATGACGATGATTCGCGAGTCCCGCCCACCAGCGATCACGAGCAGAGACTCGCCATGCTCCTGGAAGAGTTGGGGCACGAGCCGCTCCAGGCACGCAAATCCGCCTTCGATCTCAATGAGGTTCTCTGGACGGATCGGGACCCTCCGGCAACCGCGAATGAGAAGCACGAGGTTCCAAGGCTTCGCCTCCGGCGCCTGGTCGGCAACAATGCGATCCGGGGGATTAGTCTCTACGGAGAAGATCTCGATTTTGACGGAGAGCTGGACAAGAACGAGCGGGATCGCAACCTCTCCCATCCGCCGGACAACGGTGACGGTTTGTTGGACCCCGGCCTTGAGGAATTTCTGACTCTGTCCGGTTCGGGAGTCTGCAATCTCAATATGGTCTCACGAGAGGTTCTGTTGACAATCCCGGGAATCAACGAAGCCATCGCCAAGGAAATCCTTGCGTTTCGAGCCGGTCCCGACAGTATCGAGGGAACTCGTGATGATGGCGTATTTGAAACCGTCGACAGCATTCTTGACTTGAGTTCCGTTTCTCGGTTTCGAGAATTCACTCTTGGTCGTGCAAACAGCTATCTTCGCACCTCCACTGAACGATTCGATGTCAGAATAGCGGCTCAATCTGAAGACGGAATGCTCTTTCGAATACAAACGATTCTTTTACGAACGGATGAGGGAGTTCAGGTGGTGTGCTGGAAGGAGGACTACGGATTCTGAGGCGTTGGCAAGAGAACCATCGCACCATGCGTCTCCGAAAATCCATATGCCATGAATCGTCGTGGGCGTGCAATCCTTGTCGCTTCGATTTCGCGTGGAGGCCTAGCCCTTGCGAGAATAGCGACACCCGTTCGAAGAGACTCGCACTGTGAGGTACGGCGAGTTGAATTGCCACGTACTGTCGGCGAAGACCGCCACATCCACCTCAAGCGACTTGCCGCTGCCTTACCGAAGGAATGGACAACTGATTCTCCCGCTCTCTATCTCGTTCTTTACCGGGGTGAATATAATGTCACAAAACTCGAGCTTCCTCCAGGAAACGCCCGAGAGACGAGAGGGATGGCTGAACTTCGATTACAAACCCTCATCCCCTGCGATTTCGCGGACGTCGCCTGGGGATGCAAACGAGGAGGAATAGCTCATAACGATAACCAAAGGGATGTCACTGTATGCTGGCTTCCTTCGAAGAGATTGCTGGACGCAGTCTCGGAGTTTGAGCAACGAGGAGTTCACGTTGCTGCCGTCTATCCCGACCTGTTTCTCATAGAAGATGCATTATCCCCTCGAACGGAAAAAAACAACAGTGAGTCGGCGCAACTGGCCGTGCAGTTTCTGAGCAATGGCTCCAGCTTTGGTAGCGCCCTGTTTCGCTGGGATTCGAAAGGGCAACTCGCCGAAAGCCACGTTGTCGAAATCAACAATGGCCAAACTCCCGATCATGATGAACAGAGCTCGAAGGTGGGTGCAGAGACAAGCTTGAATGAAGTCTGCCGGTTACCTTCGGGTATCCCCGTGCCGGAAAACTTTCTGGAGAAGCCCGAACGTTTGTTCGACATGCTTCCTGGCGAAATCCGTGCTCGGAGAAGCCAGGCCAGACGGCGATCACTCACATTGCAGATAGCATGTCTGGCACTGTTACTGGCGCTTCTTGTTGCGATTGGGTTGCTTGATGCAGTTCATTCAACCCGGAATGCGCTTGCTGCAAACGAGGCGGAAATCGCCCGGCTACGTCCGGGTGCCGCGGAGGTCGAGGCGATGACAGAGCGCATTTACGGACTGCGGAGCCAGCTCACTTACACGGTTTCCCCACTCGAGGCTATTCTGCAGCTGAATCAGATCCTCTCGGAGGATGCAAACAAACTGGCAGGCTTGTATCTTGACGGATTCGAGTATGATTCATCCGGCAGTATCACAATCGAGGGGCACGCGACGAATGATATTACTCCGTGGCGTCTTGCAGAAGCAGTCCGGGGAACATCACTTCGAGTTGAAGGTTCGCCAAATCTTGAATTCCGAAGCCTTGGCGCGGGAAGATCCATCCGATTCAGTATCAGGCTGAAGCCGGCGGAGGCAGCCCAACCGTGAGTTTTGTTCCAAGCCGACGAGAAAAGATGCTGATTATCTTGACGGCGTCTGTGGCACTGCTGTCTTTTATTCAGATGTTTGTGGCAGCCCCTGTCATGAAGGAATTTCGCCGATCGAAGGCAAAAGTACTGGTTAGCTCTCAAGAGGCGGCACGTTTGCGCAGAACGGTTGAAAGCCGCGATTCCGTAGAGCGCATGTATGAAGAAATCCGCGAAAAACTCAAACCGGCGGGTTCAACGGAGAGCGAAATCATAGGACTTCTCCTTTCGGTGGAACGTGCAGCAAAGAAGGCAGGTGTTGAAATTATCGAGAACGAGCATGTTCGCCATCAGACCGAAGAATACCTTGATCGTCACCTGCTTCGTTTCAAGGGGGTTGGTACGCCGCTGCAAATTGCCGAACTGCTTCACCACCTGGAGTCCCCCTCCAGTCTTTTGAAAATCGAACGCGTGAATGCAAAGATGCGCGAACACCGACTGGAAGCGGAACTGGAACTCGCACGGCTGATCGGAAGGGAAAACACGGATGGTTGATGATGACATCAGGCGGCTGTATGCTCTGCGGAATTTTTTTCTCGCACTGGTGTTTCTGGTCGCGGCTTTCATCGCTTATGCGCACCAGAGACGGAGCGAAGTGTATGCGCGACCGGCATTCGCGGCAGCCGGGGTGGGAATCCGTCCTGTCGATCAATATCCTCAGGTCAGTCTTTCGAATGTTCTCTCGTCTATGAAACGTCGCGATATGCTCCGCCAAAGTGTAATTTACCAGGTTCCGAACGTGGAAAAACTGAACCTGCTGGGGGCGTTTCGATATCTTGGCGCTATCGAGCAGGGAGGACGTCGCCGCGCATTCATCCAGAACACTGCCACGAACCAGTCTGCATTGTACGACACGGGCGCAAACCTCGCGGATGCACAGATTCTTGAAATCCTTCCGGAAAAGGTGGTCATCGGCCATGGTGGCGAAAGGCTTGAGTTATTGAGATGAGAAATCGCAAATTGTTTCGAACCTGTGGACGGATTCAGACCTGGCGAGGGACACGTGTTCTTGCCTGTGCCGTATTCATCTCCGCCTGGCTGCCCGCCCCTTGCCAGGACACAGCTGCATGGCGCCGCCATTCGCCCGACGAAGAAAATGAAAGCGATGCGGAGGCTGCCATTCTTGATACCGCGATTCCTCAAGTTCCGCTGGAGCAGGCAATCACCTTGCTCGGAAGCGCGAGTCCGAAAACAATCGTTCTTGGTCAGGGAGTACAGCGCGGAAACGTCGTTGCCTTCTTCAAGGATATAGAATTCAATGCGGCACTGGAAGCCTTTGCCCGGGCAAACGAGCTCTGTGTTGTCGAGGATGAGTTGTCAATCCTCCTCGTTACGCGCGAGGAATTCATGGCACAGTACGCGAATAGCGAGATCGTTTCCGTGACGAACGCCGCACCCGACGCGCTTGCCACCATTCTGGAGAACTCAGGAGCGAACTCGGAAGACCTGATCAGTATAACGGCAGACGTCCGGGGACGATCGCTGCTTCTTAGGGGCGCACGCGATCAGATCGACCGCTACAAGGAACTTGTCATATCGCTGGACACAGACCTTGAGACTATAACGATACCCGTTCGGTACGCCGCTGCACAGAGAATAGCCGAATCGCTCCGATCGGTTCTCTTCGTAAAACCGGATACTCTCGGTTTGCTTGTTGTCGATGAGCGCTCGAACCGTCTCGTTATAACAGACAAGCCGGAACGACTACAGACGGCAGTGTCACTCGTTGAAGAGCTCGATGTTCAAGTCCACACCCGAGTGTTCTTTACCGGCCGCATGGATGCTCTCCAGGTTGTCGAGCAATTGAAGAAAGGCGAACTCGGTGCTCCAGGCGAAGGAAGCTCAACCAGTGGTGGAGCCGTTTCGCTCAGGTCTGAAGCCCGGGTTCAGGCGGTGGAGGGAACCAATCAGGTCATTGTCACTGATACGCTGGAACGTCTGGCCCACTTCGAGAAAGTGATCGAAGAACTCACCGGAAACATCAGAAGTGTAGTCATTCGCCCGCGAAATGCCACGGCTCCCGAGATCCAGGCTCTCGTCTCGGAGGCGTTCCCGGAAGTCACAACAGCTGTCGACGCGAGAACTGGATCGCTTGTTGTTACAGCCGACAAACACCAGATGGAATCCATTGAGGAACTCATCGAACGGTTGGATTCGACCCGTAATGTTCAGGTCATTATCGAAGCGAGAATCATGCTGGTTTCCACCGACAGGAAGAAGGAGATCGGCATACGACTCTTCGGACAGGATCTGGACGGACTAAACGAATCGCTCGTCAATCTCAGCTTCAATCCAAACTTCGCTGCCGATTTTGCGAAAGAGATTGGCAGCCCACTCGGCAATCCCCCCGACGGGCCAATCACCAACCCGGTCAAAACGACTGACAGGTGGACGGAATCGGTGCAACCAAACGTCAAGGCTGAACTCCTGGTGAGAGCACTGGAGCAGGATGGCGATACCCAGCTTCTTTCAAGTCCCACATTGCGAATGCTGATGGGTCAAACATCCTCGATTTTTTCAGGCACTAGCGAGCCGTATCGAGAAGTCACCTTTCAAGACCAAAACGCGATCGAGAACGTGCGATTCATCGACGTCGGCGTCACCTTCGAAGTCACGCCTTATGTGAGTCCCGAAAATGTCCTGACACTTGCAGTATCCACCGAATTCAGTTCTCTGACAGAGGTTCGGGATGGAATACCTGTCGTTGACACGAGGAGAGCCGACTCCACCGTGGAAGTGGCGGACGGCGCCCTTGTTTTCCTTGGAGGACTGATTACAAGAGAGGAACAACAGCGCCGCTCCGGCATTCCGTTCCTTGTCAGGATCCCGATCCTTGGCAAGTTGTTCGGTGAAACAAGAGACAGATATCTCGAACGCGAACTGGTCATTGTTCTTGAACCAAGGATCGAAAACCGGAACGTGGAAGAGCCACAGGTCATTCCGGAATCCTATCACCTGGTGCCTGAAACGTTCGCCATAGAAGAGGCCGATCGCCTCAAGAAAAGAGAAGCGAATTGACCGCAAGAGCGGAGCAAAAGGTTTCGGGTAGAGCCGCAAGCTCAAAAACGGAGCGGCTCGGCGAATATCTTTTTCGCAAAGGACTTGTGTCGGAGGCGGAAATCGATGCCGCACTCCTCCTGCAACAGCAGGATGGCGAAAAGCTTGGTGAATGCCTGTTCGATGTTTTAGGGGTGCGCTCCGAGGGATTACCCGAAGCTATTGCGGAATACCTGGGAACTCAATGCGCACGGCCTGATACCGAGACAATCTCCTCGAACATTCTATCAATGGTGTCAGCCAGGCTGGCGGTGCATTACCGTGTTGTGCCTCTTGATGTTACGGAGGGAATACTCCATGTCGCAACGCCGGACCCCACTGACAGGTCTCTATTGGACGAACTGTCAGTTTTGACCGATATGCCCGTCCGCACGTCTTTCTGCATGAGACGCCACTTGCTTGAGGGCATCAAGAAACACTACGGCGTGGGAGCGGAAACCCTCGAACGGCTCTCCGATGTATCGGAGGTTTCCGCCGAAATCGAAGGAGGTGAGTACTTCGGCGAAGGACCCGAAGACGAAGCGTCTCTCATCCGCTTCGTCAATCAGGTGATTGGCGAGGCACATCGTGCCGGCGCCACGGATATTCACTTCGAACCCGGCCAGGACACTTTTCTAATCCGATACCGAGTCGACGGTCTGCTTCAAGAAGTCCCTGTCGCACCGACCCTCAAGCGTTTTCAGCAGGATATTGTGTCCCGCATAAAGGTAATGGCACGACTCGACATTGCCGAGCAGCGTCTTCCGCAGGACGGACGGATACAGTTCCGGTCGGGTGGCGAAACCTTTGATTTGCGAGTGTCAATTCTTCCAACGCCCCTTGGCGAAGCAGTCAATGTACGCCTGCTTAAGCGCAGCGGTCTCATTCTTGACCTCGAGGTCCTGGGCTTCGACGGCGAAGCAAGGCTCGAGCTGGAGCGAGCGGCCCGGCGAACGACTGGTATCCTGTTGGTAACCGGCCCAACCGGCAGCGGCAAAACGACCACGCTCTATTCACTCTTGACGCAAATCGCATCACCGGAAGTCAAAGTCGTAACCATCGAAGATCCCATTGAATACCGAGTGCCAGGCATTCTACAGATGCAAACACAAGACGAAGTGGGTTTCACCTTCGCGAGGGCCTTGCGCTCGATCCTCCGGCACGACCCTGATGTTGCACTTGTAGGCGAGATCCGGGACCAGGAGACTGCCGAGATCGCGATTCGCATGGCAATGACCGGGCACCTGGTACTCTCGACATTGCATACGAACGACGCATCCTCTACAATCGCACGGCTTCTGGACATGGGGCTGGAGCCATATCTTCTAGCCACCACGCTCAATTGCGTCATAGCCCAGAGACTCGTGCGCAGACTGTGCGAGGACTGCAAGCGGCCCCTTGAGGGGGCGGCGCTGGAGGAGGCTCGAGCAGTCATGCCGAAACGCCAAATCTCATCGTCTCCATATGGAGGCGTGGGGTGTGAGGCCTGCCGCATGTCCGGCTACGCGGGTCGGATAGCGATCCATGAGATTGTCACACTGGAAGAATCCTGGCACGAACTGATCATGAATCGCTCCGATGCCGGAGAGCTGCGCCGACATGCCGCATCTCTCGGCATCCGATCCATGTTCGATTCCGGGTGGGATCTTGTTTCCCGTGGCTCCACCGCTGTCGAAGAAGTCCTGCGCGTCAGCGGAAGCTGGTCGACCTGACGGATGAACGGACTATGCCACGCTATGTCATAAATGCGAAGACGCCCGCCGGAGAGTCACGAACCATCGAACGTGAGGCCGGCACACAGACGGAACTTCTTTCCGCCCTGCTGAGTGAGAACCTCACTCCGGTCAGCATTCGTGATGCAGACACCAGGACTTCCGGACGAGTCACTCGTCGCCCGAGCGACAGGGAAGTCGCACGTTTTCTCGAAGGATTCGCTGACCTTTTACGTGCAGGATTGGATATTTCGCTCTGTCTGTCCACCCTTGAGCGGGAATGCGGTTCCTCAATGGCTCCTGTCGTGAACCGCATCGCACGTGACATCGACGGAGGCGCGCGACTATCGGAATCCATGGAAAGGACCGGGATTTTTCCCCGAGTTCACTGCAGAATTCTCCGTGCCGCCGAACACAGCGGGAACCTGGAGAAAGGTCTAAGGCGTTCAAGTGCTGATCTCCTGCGCAGACTTGAGATCCGGGCCAGCGTGATCCAGGCTGTTGCCTACCCCGCTTTCGTTGTCGGATTTGGTCTTGTTTCACTCCTGGTCATGATACTCTTCGTGCTCCCGAAATTCGCGGCAATTTACCAGGGAATGAATGCCACACTGCCACCCGTAACCTCCGCTCTTCTGAATGGAAGTGTCTTCCTGCGGGCTTATGGCGTCTGGATCAGTCTTGTGGTTCTTGTCTTCGCAGTCCTGTTGTGGCATCAGCGCAAACATCCGCGAATACGACGCATCGGCGATGTAATCCGAAACAGCCTTCCATTTGTCGGCGCCATATTCCGCGATGGAGAGGTTGCATCGACTCTCAGAAATCTGGGTATTCTTATACAGAGCGGAATCCCAATTGCGCAGTCGCTCGATATCGGGGCGTCCATCTCCAGCAGTGAACGGTTTGCTCATGCTCTTCGAAACGTAGCTTCCGGCGTCAGGTCAGGCCGACGGCTGTCATCGGAACTGCGCCAGTCAGGCCTCTTCAAGGAATCCGTCCTTGGTGTCGTCGCTGTGGCTGAACGAAGCAGCCGGCTCGACTCGACGCTTCTTGAAACTGCCGAGAGAATTGAAAAGGAAACAGATCAGAGTATCAGGAAGCTACTTGTGCTCCTGGAACCGATCTTGATACTTTTAGTTGGAATGATTGTTGGTGTTATGGTCATTGCGATGTTACTGCCCATATTCAGCCTGAGCTCGAGTATTCAGAGATGAGGCGCCGGTATTCATTCACACTCATCGAGATGATGCTCGTCGTTCTTGTTCTTGCCGTGCTTGCCGGGGCCGTTGTTTCAAATCTCAGTGGTGTATACGCGGGAATATCACTGGAAAGCGCTGCCAATGATATTGAAGGGGCGGTAGTGCGTGCGTCTCAGGTCGCTCGCAGAGACAGAGCCACGGCAGTGCTGAGTTTTCAAATGAATGACAGATCGTATTTTTTGAAGTCAGAATCGGAAAACTCGTCGTCGGTACGGATTGAATGGGAGGGGTTCCTGCCTTCCGGAGTTTCATTCGTTCGACTCAACATGAAAACATCCAGTCGATACGGTCAGGTCAGATTCCACCCCGATGGAAGATCCAATGAGGGAGAACTGATACTACGTGGAAGACGTGGAACTCAAAGAAGGATTCTGTTCACTTCGGTGCCAGGAGTCGCTCCACAATGATTCATTCGCCTCGCTCATTTATCCTCATCGAATTGCTCCTTGCCACGATGCTTGTTGGAGTGGGACTTGCCGGAATCATGATGACCTTTTCATCGTCGGTAAAGGCTCACACGACGCAGGAACGTCGCTCAATGGCCCTTTTAATCACGGAACGAGAATTTGATCGTCTTGCCCAGGGTCCTGTTTTGGCAAGTGCGGGATCAGAGGCCAGAGAAAGTATCGATCCTGAAGGCTACCGTATTGAAACGAAAGCAGAGCCGATCGGCACAGGATCAGTTGTTCGCGTGGAGCTTACTGTAACTCGAGGCGATGATTCTCTTTCGATGGTCCGATACTTCGAACAGGGCGGCGAGAGACTCCCATGAGCCGAACCCGACAAACCTCCCCCGGTTTTACTTTTGTTGAATTGCTGATTTCACTCGTGATACTTTCTATTGTCGGAGTCGTTGCGGCGAACGCGATCGTAACCGCCACGGACGCTGATCGAGTGGCTCGAAGCCGGAGTCGCAACGCTTCAGTTTGCAGGGAGGCATATCGGATCGTAAGTCGGGATGTGGCAAACATTGCATGCGGAAAAATCCACGGGCGTCAGCCTTACTCGGAAACTTCTGATCCCGACTCACCTGAACGTATTATGCAACTCCTCGTGACGCCTCCTGATTACGAGGTGGATTCGGAACGAGACAGCACACTCGAAGCGCTGCTAATCAGGTATGTTGTCCGAGAGAACGAGGACCGCACATGGCGACTTGAGCGTGGGATGGCGGATCTTGCAACAGACGGAACTGAAAACGACTTTATCTGGGGCGTCATTGCAGATCGCTGCCATGCCATCTCTTTCGACCCTGTTGTTGAAGGTGACTCGGAAGAACGCATTTTGAAGCGAATAGATTTTGTGCTCACGTTCACTTCGCCCGGAGTTGATCGGGTACAACGAGTGGCATTGACGGCCCGTTCGCCAATCGAGAAATCAAAGGAAGGCTCGTAGCAATGGCCTCAGCGGAAGCTTGCCGTCGAATAATCACGATCACCTGCCGGTTGGTAGTTGGTTGCAGTTTCATTCTCTCATCCTGGACCAAGCTAGTGGACATTGAAGGATTTGGAGCCCAGATACTCGGTTATCGCCTTCTTTCGGACAGCGGCGCTGCGGTTATGGTCGCGTGGTTCGTCGCCATTCTTGAGGGAGGGCTCGGTGTTGCCTTCCTCTCTGTCTTCTCTCATCACCATCTTTTGCATGGAATTACGACCGGACTGCTCCTTGCATTTTCCACGCTCCTGGCTTATGCATGGTTAGCTTTGAACCTGGAAGACTGTGGTTGTTTTGGGACCGCACTGAAGATGTCCCCGCAGGTCTCTATTCTGAAAAACATGGTACTACTTGTGGTCACCGGAATCTCATGGCATATCTCGTGGAAGACCGGGGAGAAGATTTTTAAATCACACTCAAAGCCGGCTCTATTGGGAATCGTTATCGCAGTGCTTGCAGTCTTTTCCGCGATTCCCGTTTCCATGCTCAGAACGAAGCCGGGCGATTCCACCAGCGCCAGTGGGCATGTTACGGAAACAAACCAAGGGCCCTATGCTCACTACATCATTGACAGCGCAAATGGAGAAACTCTTCACGTGGGTGAAGGAGAACGCTTCATCGCCGTTCTAAGCGCCACTTGCGATCACTGTATCGAGTCCGTTCCGGATCTGAACGAGACATACCGCATTCTGGGGGAAGGACTCCCGGTTGCCGCACTCTGCCTCGGCGATGAAACAACCCTTGAGCAATTTCGCAGACAAACCAACCCTGAGTTTCCGATAAGCCTTATACCCGCTCTTGAATTCTTCGACCTGATCGGCAGCGCCCCTCCCCGGTTTGTAATCGTCCGGGATGGAACTCCAATGGCCACCTGGGACGATGAAGCACCGTCGATCGATGAAATCCTTGGCGCCCTGGAGTCTTTCGGGAATTCACCGACCGACTCCGCAATACCCTGAGCACCCAAACCATCTCGCACGGCTGTTTCGATGACCATCCTCCGCTGCACCGACCTTCAATCACCCCCGAAAATTCTGGTGGTTCAGATTCGAAGGCAGAGCGGCGGAAAGACCATGAACCACTTTGTCAGTCTTTCGTCTTGCCGTTGCAGAACCGTGCAGATGCGCAACTCCATGCGAATGTTGATATCTTTTCAGAATTCAAGCCAGACAATTGAATCGGGCGAACTCGCCAACAGGCTCCAGATTCATTCTCAGGATGATGCCTGAAGATATCTGCAAGGATATATCATTGGCCGGTCAGAAGGTACAGCAGGAATGGAGATCCTTCCGGTCACACTGATTTTCCAGATGATATTGTTGCAAGAGTCCCGTGCAGTGGATCGTATCCATGAGGACAGTTTCGGTCATCACACCCGAAACCAGGCAGCCCAGGTCAACCATCCCTTGCAGCGCGACCAGTGAATACCCATACTCCTTTGCGGAGAGCACGCCATGGCATCCTCGTTGAAAGACGCCATTCGTCAGGTCAAGGAACAGGCCGATATCGTCGCCGTCGTCGGGCGGACTGTTGCACTCCACAAGGCTGGAAACTCCTACAAGGGCCTGTGCCCTTTCCATAAGGAAAAAACGCCCTCGTTCCATGTTGTGCCCGCCAAGGGTATTTATCATTGCTTCGGTTGCAAGGCAGGCGGGTCTGTCATCGACTTCGTCATGCACACCGAACGTCTCGAATTTATTGAGGCGTTGCGACAACTCGCAAAAGAAACGGGAATCGAACTCCCCACCGCTTCCGGCTATGGAGGGCCGCGGGACGAGGATGAAGAACGTCGTCGCGCACTCTACTCCGTCAACGAATTCGCTCTCACGTGGTTTCGTGACAACCTCACGTCGAACCGTCACCCCGTCGCCTCCACGTACATGGAGAAACGTTGTATTACGTCAGACCTCGCGGAAAAATTCGCGCTTGGTGCGGCGATGAACGAATGGGCTGCCCTCAAGACAGCCGCCAACATGCAAGGCTACAGTGATGATCTGCTGGTGGAGGCGGGTCTTTGCAAACGACACGAAGAGCGTGGCACGATCTACGACCGCTTGCGCAATCGTTTGATTTTCCCTATTCGCGATCATCTTGGCCGCGTGATCGGCTTTGGGGGACGCCGACTTTCGGAAGACCCCAATGAGGCGAAGTATCTCAACTCTCCCGAAACGCCGCTCTATCACAAGGGGCGAACGCTTTACGGCCTCGATGTTTCCGGAAAAGCAATCACTGATACCGGCTACGCCATTGTGACCGAAGGCTATATGGATGCCATCATGGCTCATCGCTTTGGCTTCACCCAGGCGATAGCAAGCCTCGGAACCGCTCTGACTCCGGAACAGTCACGCCTTGTCAAACGTTACGCTTCGCGCGTTGTGTTTCTCTACGACGGTGACGACGCGGGGCGAAACGCCATGCTGCGAGCGGGCGAGGCGCTTCTCGGAGCCGGCATCGACACGCGCGTTATTCTCCTCCCGAAAGAAGACGATCCCGATACATACCTTCAGCGGGAAGGTGCGGAAGCACTCGAAAGACTCGTTCATGGCGCACGAGAATATTTCGACTTCGCTTTGGAAATCTTCGCGAAATCAGAGGATCTGGCAACGCTCGCCGGTCAGGCGGAACTGGTGGAAAAAACCGCGCCGTTATTGAACGCGATGCCAAGCGATGCTCAGCGCGCCGCCGGACTCAATCGTCTGCTCACGTATCTCGGAACATTGCCGCGTGAAGCGGTCATGAGAACCATTCAGCGTCGTGCCGCCCAACAACGACCCGCCCACGACAACCGGCCGGAGGCTCCGGAACTGTCCGGCCGCGCGCCGGTGGACCCGACGGAGCGGTTTGCACTCAAACTGATGCTGGAAAACCAGAAGGCCCTCGATGTCCTGCGGGCGGAACTTGATGTTTCCTGGCTTTCCGATGACCGTCTTGATCCGTGGATTATGTTTCTGCTTTCCCATGATGGCGACGCGGAATCACTCATTGCGGAAGCGGAATCGACAGGAACAATGCCTGGTGATCCGTCACTGCTTCCGGAAATACTCGCGGACACTCACCCACTGGGCGATGCCGTACTGGCAGCACGGCAAATCGCGGCACGTCTTAAGAGACGGCACCACAAGAAAGTCACGCGGGAACTCATCGATGCAGTGAGAGAGCACTATCGCAATGATCCCTCGGGCATGCCGGAGGGAATCCTTCGGATGATCCACGAGGAGAACCGCATTGCAGTGAAAGTTGAGGTGCCCCGCAGCGGTCTCTAAATGCTCGCCGAGTTCACTGCTCTCTCTCTTGCAAACGCCAGCCGCTAAAGTGCCACGTATACTCACCGGGTAACCGTGCAAGGTACTCGTTGAGGTCGATTCCAACGCCGGACGGTACAGAATCGTGAACGGCAATCCGTCTTCCTGAAAGCCGCTGTTCTTCAAGCCACGCTTCCGGCGGCAAACCCTGAGCATCTGTCGACCAGGCGATGGCCCATTTGTAATTCTCCATGCCACCGACAGTTTGCAGATGAACAAAATGAGCAGCCCATGCGTCATGCCCCGCGATCAGCGCAACACCCTCGCCACAGAGGGTCTGCATGTGCAAATAGCGAATATAGGAGCCACGCTCGTCCCTTTCATGCCGCGCAAGCTGCCCTGACTGAAGTGTCATAACAAAAACAAAGACGGCGATGGCTGCATAGCATTTCTGCCAGAGCTCCACGCGGTCCGGCCGATGGGAAATCAACGGAACAACGGCCATCATCAAAAGGCCGGGAATGAATTCACGCGAGTAGCGCGCCATACCCATCGTGGCGCCTGTTAGTGTGACAAACAGCCAGGGACCTGTCAGTAAAGCCACCGCTGACAGTATCGTCCAAGTCCGGGCATCAAATCGATGCACTCTGAAAAATGAGAGAAGACCAAAAACCAGTCCCGCGAATCCGGTGACCACCTGACCCGGTGATTGCCAGAGGGTTCGCCACAATTCAGCCGAGTTTGTCATGACAGTTTGCAGTCCTGGAATAACCGCGTTCTCACCACTGAACTGATTGCCAAGCCAGTCCCTCTGGGATTCCGCGAGTCCGTCGATGAACTTTGGGGAAAGAAAGTGGAACGAGACACCGGTGGCAGACGCTGCGGCAAACCAAACAAAGACAATCATCAGTCTGCGCCGCCAATTGCCACGCTCTGTTGCCAGTGCAAGGATTGCAAGGCCTGGAAGAAATGAGGCAGCGGTTTCCTTGATCCAGACCATGAGAACAGCTGCCACGATGGAACAAACAAGCCATAGCCACCGGTTCCCACGAGGCAGGAGGAGAAACGCGGCCGCAAAAAACCCGGTCGCCCGTGCCCAGTTCTCCGGCCAGACTTCCAGCCAAAGCTCCAGTGAGTCGATGTGAAGGACATAGGCGCCGCCGAAGAGAAATGCAGCGGCTTCGTTGACTCGCTGAGAGATCGACCAGAGAAGTGTGGAAAGAGAGGCGGCAAGAAATAAAAGGCCCGCGGCGGACCACACACGATACAGGGAGAAGATATCCGTTGGATTGATTGCTTTTGCGACGAGCGCGAAGAATTCTCCAAGTTTGCAGAACACGGGGCGACCAAAGCCCAGAGGGGCATATCCCTTACCGGTCAGCGCCGCGTCCAGATAAGCGAAGTTGTCCCAATTCGGATACCATGGAGCGGGGCCTGCGAAGAAAAGCCCTGCCACCAGGACAGCCAGGGGCCAAACCGCCCAAGTCGCCAGCCTTCGTTTTTGCCCCTCTATCATGGCCAAAAAAGGCCGTATTCAGCTGAGGGGAACAAGGAAAAGACTATCAGACTCGTGGTGCAGTCATGAGAGGCTGGCGTAACGTTGCGGTTTGACGCTGAAAAACCCGCGGTGTAACAAACGTGACTCAGTTCGCCGGACAATTGATCGGAGGAGAAGTCACTGGATGAAGTTCCTGAGCGGTCTTGCCGCCATAACCCTCGTTCTTGCCGCCACGGCCGCGGCCCAACCGATCCTTGATTTGCCTCCGCGGGCCATCGGCGCTCCCACCGGGTCAGAGTTCAAGACGCAGATTGAGTCTCTCGAGCGCGAACCCCGCGAGGACGCTATCTGCGCTGCAATTTCGGCCGGCAATATTCCCGATTGGCTGCGCAACTTCAAACCTGTGACCTTCTCGACCACCATCGCCGCGACAACTCACGAGGCCACAATTTACGTTCTCCCGGACTATCTCGGTGTTGGCAGTAATGATGATTTCTTCCGAACTCCCATGACTCCCATCCTGGGGCAGCAACTCGCGGATCTAACCGGTACTCTTCTGACAACACGGCGAATGACAGACCTCATCTGGGATGCCGCTGAAACGAAAGTCGCACCATCCCCGATCCCTCCCAGTCCGGCGATGACGACGGTACCCGTTTTCTGGGATCACAATATAACAGTCGAGGGTCAGCTGGATGCTGTGGGTGCCGTGCGAGGCAGGCTCACCGCGGGACACAAGAAGGACGTCGTCATCACACCCCAGCTGTATCTTCCACAGCATGCGAACAAAGTCGCCATTTATGGCTGGCATCAGTTGAACGGGGTTCGAATTCAGCCGCTCTATCTGGGACACGTCGACTGGTACGCGGACTACAGCCACGGTGTTCGACTCGTTGCATCCGAGATGATCCTGGATGGACAGGAAACGACGGTTCAGGAGGTGCTCGGCGATCCTGCACTGGCCCCTATCCTCAGCGACGAAGGCGTGATCGACAAGCCACGCTATCCGATCGCGATCGAAGCCGCCTTCCCTCTGATTGATCATTTCCCGTCGACCGGCCGGGACCTCGAAACCTGGGCCGACCGCTTCGTTACCCACACCGTTGTTCCTCACACTCCCGCCTCTCCGGAAGGCGATGGCTTCGTGTTATTGGTGCGTGATCCGAGTGGAGGAATAGATACAGCCCGCATTGGTTCAGGCAAGGCGCGTGATTACTTCGTCGAGGCGGACATCTACTGCGAATATCGTCCGGAACTATCTGCCAACGGCTTCGAACGTGTGGGGATCTTCTTTCGGGACGACGGCAATGGGTTGTTTGAAGGGAGTTCCCTCTCCGGCATCAAAGGCAACTGTTACGCACTCACATGGGACTCATCAAACGGGCGCATCCAATGTCTGAGGAACGTCAACGGAGTAGCGGTAGACCTGTTGCCGGAAGCTCTATTTCAGACCGGGACGGCGTGGAGGAATATGCGCATTGAAGGACTCGGATCGACATTGTTGTTCTATATCGATGATCAGCTTATACTCGAAACAAACGATGACACGCACGCCGCAGGTGTCAGTGGAATCGGCTATCACGAGTACTTCACCACGCTTTCAAACGTGATTGGAACACGCGCTGACAATTTTCGCGCCGACACGTTGGGCGAGGGGTCTGTGGGAAATATCTGGGGATGTTACTGAGGATCGACCTTATTCCTCGCCAACAATTCCAGCCAGATTCTCAATGGCTTTCATCTCATCGGGACCGATGTTGCGCAGACTGAAGCCCAGATCCGCGTAGCCGGGATCCGATTCCCGCTCCCGGATGTGCCGCACCCAGAACAGAAGGCCCTTGATGGGAATCATCTCCTCTCCGCCCCCGTCCACCAAAAGCCGGGCAATGCATTGCTGATCCGCAATGTCGTCACACTCATCCGGTGTCAGGTCCTTTGTCCGAACCCGGGCCGAATTGGGAGTAATGGACAGCAGAGTCCCATGTACCGTTCGAGGAGTGAACGTTTCCTCAAACTTCAGCAAGTCGATTTCCAGTTCCAGCTCAACGGGCTCACTGTCCGGCATGGCTTTGGGGATGACCTCTTGAAATCTGACTGCCATTCCGCTGGCAGACGGTGTTGTGGGCAACCGTTCCTTTGACACAATTCACGGCATGTCTTGACCCTGCAGTCCCTCTCCTCCACATCACGCCGCGCTCATAAGGAGGCTGCCCGTGACCGTACGTGTTCGATTTGCACCATCCCCCACCGGATTTCTTCATCTCGGAGGCGCCCGCACCGCGTTGTTTAACTGGCTTTGGGCCCGCAAGAATTCCGGAACATTTGTTCTTCGTGTTGAAGATACGGATGCCGAGCGCAGTACGCAGAAGTCGACGGATCAAATTCTTGAGTCCATGACATGGCTTGGTCTTGATTGGGATGAGGGACCTTTCTTCCAAAGCCAGCGTGGGGATATTTATCGTAATGCTCTTGAAAAGCTCATTCGCGAAAAGAGGGCCTATCGTGCCTTTGAAACGCCACAGGAACTCGAAACAGAGCGCAAAACTTAACTGCACGACTCCAGGTTACGATCGATTCAGTTCGTG
>JANQSL010000125.1 GCA_028284075.1 Candidatus Sumerlaeia bacterium
CGCATGGTCCGACAAATACGGTTACCTGACAGCCTGCCCCACCAATGTCGGCACAGGGTTTCGAGCATCCGTCATGCTGCATTTACCCGGCTTGCGCCAATTGAAAGAGATTGAATCGAGCCTTCAGGGAATTGCCCACCACGGACTGACCGTTCGTGGTTTTTACGGCGAGAACAGCGAATATACGGGTGATTTTTATCAGATCTCGAACGAGATCACCCTCGGCCGGTCCGTTGACGAAATCATGGAAACCCTGATGATGGTTGTGAAACGTCTCATCGAAAAGGAAGAAGAGGCACGGCTCGAACTCTTCAAGCACCATGAAGTATCCGTGGCGGACGCTGTCTGGCGAAGCTATGGAACACTGAGCTATGCGCGGAAAATCAGTTCGTCCGAGGCCATGCGCCTCCTCAGCATGATCCGGCTCGGAATCGACAAAGGCTGGTTTGGTGACCTCAGCCATGAAGGACTCAACCGGCTGGTGCTGGACGTCCAGCCGGCCCACCTGGAGAGGCGAAGGGACCTCGAAGGAAAGTATCAGTCGCGGGACGAGGCACGGGCCGCGTTCTTGCGAGACCATGTACAGGCGGAGAACGGCCATGCCGGACATGCCCCATCGTGAACCAGATGACGAGAAGACAGCTTAAACCGGGCTCCATTGACACTCCAGCCGATGAAGCCCCTATACTGTTGAATGTGATCAGGTCGCGGCCAGTTCCCGACCTCGCCATGAACCGCTGACAAGAGCCGCACGGAGGCTGCAGGATATGCCGATCAATGACACACCTTTCACACCAGGATGGAAGGAGGTCATGCGCCAGTCGCGCAACGAAGCAGGGCGTCTGGGTCATGACTACATCGGACCGGAGCATTTTCTTCTCGGCATCATTCGCAAGGCGGAAGGCCTTGCGGTGCAGACACTGCTCAACCTCGGACTCGACCTCGATGACGTAAAGCTTGAACTCGAACGCATGCTCGAGGTCGGAAAAGGCCCGACCGTTGGAATCTTTCCACAAAACGTTGAAGCAAAACGGGTCATCGAATCCGCACGCAACATTGCCAAACAGCTAAAGCACAACTGGATCGGCACCGAGCACCTGCTGCTCGCACTGATCAAGGAAGAGAACACCCTCGCGGCCCGCTGCCTTCGCCAGTTCAATGTCGACTACAACAAGGTGAAGCGCGAAGTCCTGAACCTGATCGAAGGCAACTCGCCCGCTTCCGGAGGCGGAGGCGGAGTTGGCTCCGGCAAGGTTTCCGGTGGAGAGGGTGGCGAGAAGTCCAAAACCCCCGCACTCGACACATTCGGGCGTGATCTTACAAACCTGGCCCGCGAAGGAAAACTCGATCCCGTCATCGGCCGCGAAGATGAAATCGAACGAATCCTCCAGGTTCTTTGCCGCCGCACAAAAAACAACCCGATCCTTCTGGGCGAACCGGGCGTTGGCAAGACCGCCATCGTCGAAGGTCTTGCTCAGCGTATCATCAGTGGCGACATTCCCGACATTCTCGCCGACAAGCGCCTGCTCTCCCTCGATCTTGCCGCAATCGTTGCCGGCACGAAGTACCGCGGTCAGTTCGAGGAACGCCTGAAAGCGATCATGCAGGAAATCCAGCGCAGTCAGGATGTTCTGATCTTCATCGACGAGCTTCACACCCTTGTGGGTGCGGGAGCGGCCGAAGGCGCAATCGATGCCAGCAACATGCTGAAACCCGCGCTGAGCCGCGGCGAGATCCAGTGCATCGGCGCCACCACCCTTGAGGAATACCGCAAGTACATTGAAAAAGACGGCGCTCTGGAACGCCGCTTCCAGAGCATCGTGATCAACCCTCCGTCTGAAGACCAGGCGGTCGAAATCCTCAAGGGCCTTCGTCCCCGCTATGAGAGCCACCACAACGTCATTATCAGCGACGAGGCGCTCAGCGCGGCAGTGCATCTCAGCGAACGTTACGTCACGGATCGTCACCTTCCGGACAAAGCCATAGACGTCATCGACGAAGCGGGCTCCCGCGCGCGCCTGCAGGCAAACACCAAGCCCCAGGACATCAAGGACCTCGAAAAGGAGGTCGGAGACCTGGAAGATCAGCTCCGTGATTACAAGAACCGCCAGGAGTTCGAAAAGTGCGCGGAAATCAAAACCCGGCGCGATGAGCTCCAGACAAAGCGCGAAGAGATGATGGAAGAATGGCGCAAAGCCCGTCAGGACACGGAAACCCTCAAAACGATCGAAGACGACGATGTTGCCTATATCGTCTCCAAATGGACGGGTGTTCCCCTCGTCAGTCTGGAGGAAGAGGAAACCCGCAAGCTGCTCCGCATGGAAGAGGATCTTGCGCGACGGGTCATCTCCCAGAAGGAAGCCATTGAAACCATCTCCCGTGCGATCCGGCGCTCCCGGTCCGGATTGAAGGATCCCGCACGGCCCACCGGATCGTTCGTCTTCCTCGGACCAACGGGTGTTGGAAAAACCGAACTCGCCAAGGCACTGGCGGAATTCCTCTTCGGAACGCAGGACGCCCTGATTCGCATCGATATGAGTGAATACATGGAGAAGTACAGCGTCTCCCGCCTGCTTGGAGCGCCTCCAGGATACGTCGGGTACGAAGAGGGCGGGCAGCTGACAGAGAAAGTTCGGCAGCGGCCCTACTCCGTCGTTCTCCTCGACGAAATCGAGAAGGCCCACCCGGATGTCTTTTCACTGCTGCTTCAGGTGCTGGATGACGGCCGCCTCACGGATTCATGGGGACACACGGTCGACTTCCGAAATACCATCATTATTCTGACCTCCAACGTGGGAACCCGAAACATCAAGGCAGGCTCTCTCGGCTTCCAGGCTGAGCAGGGCGAAATCGATTACGATACCATGAAGACAAAAGTGATGGGAGAGGTGAAGAAGGTCTTTAATCCCGAGTTCCTCAACCGTCTCGACGAAATCGTGGTCTTCCACCCACTCACCCACGAGGACATCAATCGGATCATCGACATCATGATGGTCCGTCTGAACAACCGCCTCGCCGAAAAGGATATCCGCCTGGCCCTCGATCCGGAAGTTCGAACATACCTTGTGGAAAAAGGGTACGACCCGGAATACGGCGCGCGACCCCTTCGGCGCGTCCTTCAGAATCATCTCGAAGACCCGCTGTCGATGATGCTGATATCCGGTGAGATCGCTGATCACGCGGAACTCGCCGCACACATGAACAAAGATGGCGACGCAATCGTCTTTGAAATCGTGAAAAGTGGCGAGAGCGAGGAAGAAGAAGAACCTGCGCTGAGTGGAAGCAAATAAACCTCCGAATTCTCAACCACCCTTCTGAGTGATACAAAAGCAGCCCCGGTCTTTGCCGGGGCTGCTTTGATTGATACTCCAAAGAAAAAGGCGCGGTTTCAATTCCGCGCCCACAGAGTTCAACGAAACACGGCCGTGCTCAGCGGCGAGTCTTGCGACGAGTTGCCTTGCGAGCAGTCTTGCGGGCCTTCTTCGCTCCCTTGCGGGCTTTCTTTGCGCCTTTGCGGGCTTTCTTCGCACCCTTGCGCGCGCCCTTGCGGGCCTTCTTCGCACCCTTGCGAGCCTTCTTTGCGCCTTTACGGGCTTTCTTCGCACCCTTGCGCGCTTTCTTCGCGCCTTTACGGGCCTTCTTTGCTCCCTTGCGCGCTTTCTTTGCACCCTTGCGAGCCTTCTTTGCGCCTTTACGGGCTTTCTTCGCACCCTTGCGCGCACCCTTGCGGGCTTTCTTCGCGCCCTTGCGAGCCTTCTTCGCTCCCTTGCGCGCTTTCTTTGCGCCTTTACGCGCCTTCTTCGCGGCCTTGCGAGTTGTACGCGCGGCCTTCTTTACGGTTTTTCTCGCTGTTTTGCGAGCCTTCTTGGCGCCCTTGCGGGCTTTTTTCTTCGCGGCTTTCTTTGCCATAAGCGATCACACCTCGCTTTTCGAAGTCCACCGACATCCGTCGGCATTTGTCTTTAAAGGCTCTGGGCCAAATCCATGAACCTTTTAGATTACGGACTGTTCAAATGCGGCGTCTATGGAGTCAACTACAATCGACCATCTTGTGGAAAATTTTTTTTGCCCCTCACATCATCCATGTGCACTCCCCCGATCCTGTGGAAGACTCTATACACCGACTCGACTTGTCATCGTTGTTAGTTGATGAGTGAAGAAATCAGTTCAAAAGCAGGTATACGGAAATTTTGACCTGATTGTGATCAGCACGATACAGAGGGCCCATCGCCCTCCACTCCCTCGGGCTCTGACGTGCGAATCGGGATTCCACGGCGGCCGTATTCACCAGGCGGAAAACCAAAGCTGCCTGCGCGGTCGTGACCTGTCGCGACCGCCGGCAGAAAATCGCCGGCACAAAAACAAACCCGCGAACGTCTGGCCGCTTCGCTTAATCCGCAACACGTCCAAAGAAACGATCCACCGGCAAACGAATCTCTTCGATTCGATTCGCTGAACGTGCGAAACGTCGATGTATGAACGCGCCTGTTCACAACGTCTCTCTGTGTGTTTTCGCTTTGCATCTACGTTTACCCTGCAACAGTTGCGGTGATGACTGCAAGTACGACTTGCGGGTTTCTGTCGGTGAACCGGTTTTTGTCACTGGAGCTGAAATCATTTTTCTCCGCCTTTCTCGAATTCGATGACAAACAAATTCAATTCGTCTCTGACCAGTTGCCTTGCCATTGTCGAAGTCGGAAACCGGCAAAATGATCGCCTCGTGATGGCTCCCTTCCTCCTTGACTCGAGTCCCCGCAATCGATGTTCTGTCGGGCTTCGCCGGACAGGAACAAACCGCACCGGCAGGGAAGAGGAGCTTGAATGACCATCGGACAGGCAAACACGGATACAGAGGCGACCATGGGGAGCGCTCAGGACGTTGCGGATGTGATTCTCCGGAGCCGGCGCATACTGGTGGTCAGCCATCTGAGGCCGGACGGAGACTGCCTCGGCTCGGCAACGGCGCTGCTCGCCGCTCTGCGGGCGAGAGGCATTGAAGCCGTTGGCTACAATGAAACCGGAGTCCTTGAGAAACTCCGGTTCATACCCAACTCAGACCTTGTTTCAACCAACCTTCCCGACTGGACTCCGGACACCACCATTTTCGTGGATTGTGGCGGCGTCGGGCGCGTCTCCCCCACCTTTCAGCCCCAGGGCTTTCTCATTAACATCGATCACCATGCCACAAACGAGCAGTTTGGCGACCTCAACTGGATTGACGTTTCCGCCTGTGCCGTTGGCGAACAGATCCATGAGTTGCTTGGTGTCCTTGGTGCTGAGATCACCCCGGAGATTGCCTACAGCCTCTATGTGTCCATCTGTGCGGACACCGGCAGCTTCCGGTTTCCCAACACAAACGCCAGAACCTTCGAACTTGCCGCTGAACTGACCAAACTGGGAGCCGACCCCGCTGAAGTCTGCCGCAACCTGTTCGAATCCCGAAGCCGCGGAGAAATCCTTCTCTCCGGCCGGGCCCTGGCACGCATCCGCTTCGACTGTGATGGAAAGCTTGCCTGGTCTGAATTGCTGTGGCCCGACTACGCAGAGGCGGGCGGCGTGGACCACGAACCTGACGGACTCTCCACTGAACTTCGATCAATCGAAGGTGTCGAGGTGGCCATCCTTTTTCATGAAGTTGAAGGCGGTGGTTTGCGTGCCGGATTCCGCGGCAAGGGCGGCGTTGACTGCGCGGCCCTCGCACAGCGCTGCGGCGGTGGCGGACATCGCAACGCCTCGGGCTACTTCAACGATCAGGTGGATTACGAAGCCGAGCGGGAGAAAATTCTCGGTTATACTCAGGAAGCCATCAAAAAGGAACTGGGTGTTTCAGCGGACTGATCAGACCGCATCGCCCGCAGCGCTCTCGGCAGCCGCCGGTCCCACCAGGCTGAGCGTCATTTCGCGCCCGCCGAAAACGTCGCGCGCCACGTCGCGGACCTGCTCCGGCATAACGCCCTGCAGCCGCTCAATGATTCGACTGTCATCAAGCCACTCATCCCCATAGAGTTCACGGTCCGCGTTTCGACCGGCGAGGAAGCCGTTGTTCTCGCGGCTCAAGAGAAGCGAACGGACAACCATGCGGCGGGCGGTCTCGAGCTCCTCCGCGGAAGGCGGTTCAGTCGCAAGTTTCAACGCTTCCTCCTGACACAACTCCAAAACCACATCAATGTGATCCGAAGTGGTGGAGCCATACATCATCGCATAGCCCTCCGTCAGTCCGGGCACGAAAGACGAGCCAATCGTATAAGCGAGTCCGCGCTTTTCGCGAATCTCGTTGAAGAGCCGCGATCCCATGCCGCCCCCCAGAATCACATCCATCAGAATCAGAGCGTAACGACGCGGATCGCGCCGTGTGATCGCCTCCAGACCCATGCAGAACTGCACCTGCTCCAACGCCCGCTCGACACGCAGACAACCACCCTGTCCCACCGCCGGTGTCCAATCCATCGTGTCCGGACAGTCTGAGCCGAAGCGCCCGAAAATCTCTTCAACTATTGGAAGCAGGTCCTCCACCGGCATTCCTCCCGCGAACGACAACACCAGCCGATTTGGTGAGAGAATCCTTCGCCATCCTTCGACAAGACTCTCGCGCGAAAACGCACCCACCGTTGCTTCCGTTCCGAGAATCGGGCGCCCCAGAGGATGCGGATGCCAAAGCTGACGCAGAAAGTTGTCAAAGCAGAGATCTTCGGGAGAATCCTGATACTCGGCGATTTCCTCCTGAATCACCCCTCGCTCCCGCTCAACCTCCTCCTCTGGAAAAGTGCTTTCCAGCAACAGCTCCCGCACGAATTCCAGGGCGGGCCGGAGATCGTCCAGAATCACCCGTGTGGTTACCCGCAGGCTGTCGTGGCTGGTCGAGGCGTTCATGGCTCCGCCGAACAAATTGCCGATCCGTGCAATTTCAAACACGTCGCGAGCGTCCGTCCCCTTGAAGAGCATGTGCTCGACAAAGTGAGTCAGTCCGCAGTCCTCCTCCCGCTCATGGCGGCTGCCGGCGGCGATCATCGCGTGAATCGCCATCGATGTGCTGTCAGCACGGTATTCATGAACGAAGCGAACTCCGTTTGAAAGCGTGCGGCGTGTCAGGTTTTGCATAGGAGGCTCCGGAGGAAACAAACGTCCTCGTGGCCCCGCGGCGTGGTTGTCAAAGGCAAAGCCCCTGCCGATTACGCTCGCCCGTGGCATCGGCACGGGCTCATGGTGATTCGGTGAATGAGCTCAACCCTCAAGCACTCCATCTTCCCGGTCAGATGCGTTACGACTGCGTCCAGTGCGGACGCGGCTGCATGGACGCCTGGGACATCGAAGTCGACAAAGTTTCTGAAGAGCGGCTCAGCAACATCGATCTTCGCTCCCTTCAACAACGCGGCAAAGACCGGCCGCCAATAGAGGACGGCTCGCATGGCGACGACACCCGGGTCCTTTGCCGGGAAAACGGCTCCTGCACGTTTCTGCGGGAAGACAAACTCTGCGCGCTGCATGCGACCCACGGCCTGAAACAAAAACCGCAGACATGTATCGATTTCCCTTTTCGCTTCATCGACACGCCGGGTGGCCCGTACGTGGGTCTCAGCTTCGCCTGCACCGCAGTCCTTCAAAATCACGGCCGGCCTGTCGAGGACCAGCGAGACGAGATCTCCAGGAACTATCCGGAATCTGTTCACGTTCGCGAGCACCACCGGAATCCGAGCCTGACGGGCCGTATCGACATGACTTTCGAAGCATATCTGGCGGTCGAGCGGGCCATGGATGAAATCCTGAGCATTCCGGGAACACCGCTCTCCCGCCGCCTGCTGGCTCAGAGCATGCTGCTGGATGTGATTGTCGAAGCCTTCGAAACGATTCGCTTCTCTCGCGAAAAGAAGCTCAACCTCTCCGAAGAGGAACAAATCGCAGCCAATAGTGCCGCGGACCTTGAAATCGTCGAAGGGCTCACCAACCGATATCGCGCGGACGGCTGGGGGCGTCTCCTCGCCGCAGGTGTCCGCCTCAGGCCCTTCCCTCCTTTGCACCGTGCGTTCATCGGTCTCGTCACCACGTTCCGCCGGATGCTTTGGCGGGAACGAAGCCGCTGGAGCGCGGCTCTGATGGCCGGACGTTTCTATGCCGCGCACACAGCAAAGCTTGGACGCATTCATCTGCCACCGCTCGAAAAGCCCATCAGCTATCGTGAGCTTCGGAAATTCTGGCCCGATGAACGGAACAAGGAGTATGATTCACTCCTTACACGGTACTTTCGCCACGTCCTCTTCCGCAAGGACCTGCTGGTCGCGGAAACCCTTCGCACGGGCCACAGACTGATGCTGATGAACGCCGCTCTCATCAACTGGTACATTGCCGGGGAAACCGCCCGTCATCATCCTGACCGGCCGGACATCGACTGCCTGCACGAGGGATTGCGCGATGTGGAACAAGCCTATGTTCTTCACTCCACCTATGCGAGCCTGCTCGAAAACCAACCGGTTCTTGGTTCCATGATCGACCAGATCCTGCGGGGACCCGCCTATCCCGCAACGATTCTTTCCCCTCCCGTGACCTGAGACTTCCGGCCTTGGAGACTGCCCTTGCACCGGAGCCGCGGGGCCGTTTGAAGACACCCGCTCATGCAACCAGGCCGGTTATTCCGGCATCTTTCCTCCACAAAGGATGGTCATGCTCCAGAACTTTCAAACAACATCGATCCTCATGGGCCTGTTTCTCAGGAAACTGGACGTGCAGGACTTTCGCAACTTCGCCGAGTCCCTTCCCTGGCGCCTTCCCGAATTCGACGCCGAGCCACAGATGAATCCTCAGCTTCCGCCCAATGCACCACCCGAAGCACCTCGGGTTCGCTTTATGTCGAAGGACACGCGCCTCACAATGGAAGCCGCCCCGGCCAAGATTCATTTTCGCATGATGCCCGGCGAAGCGAAGCGCACTGAAAAAGGGGTCAGCCTTCAGGCCCTTCCCGTCGACAAGGCCTACGAGGCCTTTATCCCCCAGGCCATGCGCATTCACAGTATCATGTCGGAGCACTTCGGCGCCACGGCATCCCGCATCGGCATCGTCACGGACCTGATCGCCGGAGTGCAGAGCAGCGCCAACCAGCGCATCCAGACCCATGTGCTCAACAGCAAGAACCTCTTTGGCGAACGGCTTCAGGAAATCAACATCAACGCCCTTGCGAAAACCGTCATCAATGGCGAGGTCAACGTGAACCGTCGCATCGGACTGCGGCCCATGCGCACCGGCGCCGAAGGCAACCCGGACATGTTACTGAACGTCAATGTCGACATCAACACGCTGGCGGAAGAGCCCTACGATCTGACCACCAGTGAGCTGGAAAAGTTTCTTCAGGGCATCTCCAAACACCTTCAGACACAGATCCCCCTAGTCCAGGAAAAGGCGCTTTTCGAGTGACGCACCTCCGCGCACACCTCAGAGTTTTGAGCCGCCGGATAAACACCCGGCGGCTTCTCTGTTTTCAGGAGCAGTGACATGGCCACACAGCCCGTCTGGTCGAAAGACAGCGACACAAATCGCGACCTGCAAGCCCTCAACGTCGCCTACTGTGCCGGGCGCGACGTCCACGCGGTTCCGCCCGCGGACGCCGCACTGGCGCCCCATGATCTCGCAACAAACGCAGCTCATGCCTTGATGCTTCAGGAGCAGGGCATCCTCTCCCCCGCTGAGGGAAAGGCGATTCTCGAGGCGCTGCTCCATCTTCGAAACGAAACTCATTCCCTTCTGAACCGCGAGCTTGAAGACATTCACATGTCCATCGAGGTTCGCGTCACCGAGATGGCCGGTGCCGGAAGCGGCGGACGCCTTCATACGGGACGAAGCCGAAACGACCAGGTGGCGACGGACATGCGGCTCTGGCTCCGGGATGAAATCGCACTCGTCGTGGAATCGCTGCATTCACTCTCTTCGGTGCTTGCAAAGCACGCTCTCGAACACATCGAGACGGCAGTCCCCGGCATGACTCACATGCAGCCCGCCATGATCACAACGTGGGGCCACTGGACAACGGGCTACCTGGCACGCATCGTTCGTGATATTCGACACCTCGCGTCGGTCCTCTTCGAATGCCGTGAGTGCCCCCTCGGCGCCGCAGCGTCATTCGGATCGAGCTGGCCGACGAACCGCGAATCAACGGCGCGGCGGCTTGGTTTCGATGCGCCCACGGCGAACTCCGCCGATAGTATTAACACGCGGGGAGAACTTGAAGCCCGCTTCGTCTTTGCCGCCGCACAAGCCATGAATCATCTCTCCGGCATCGGACAGGATCTCATCCTTCTCAGCACGCCGCCGCGCCAATGGCTGCGCCTCGCGAACGAGTTCACCACCGGCAGCTCCATCATGCCACAAAAGCGCAATCCCGACTTTGCGGAAGTCACGCGTGCAAAGGCCGCCGCTCTGTCAGGCCATGTGCAAACGCTTCTCGGCATCGGCACGGCCGCGCCCGGCGGCTACAACCGTGACACACAATGGACAAAATACGTCGCGATGGATGCCGCATCAGAGTTATCTCTCGCACCGGGCGTCTTCGCCGGTGTGTTTGAAACGCTGACGGTATACCCGGAGCGA
>JANQSL010000126.1 GCA_028284075.1 Candidatus Sumerlaeia bacterium
CCGCTCCGGAACATCCGCAGCGTGTCACAGGTCCTCACCAGCGTGCGCACCCGCCTGATGTTCTGGTTCGCCGGTTCCCTGGTGCTTGCATTGATGGCCTTGTCGCTGATCGTCTACCTGCTGGTTTCCTCCTGGATGAGGGAGGAGCTGGATCGCGGTCTCGAGCGCGACCTCTCCCAGTTCGCCCTGCGGCTGGCGAGCGCATCGACTCCCCAGGAAGCGCTGCCGCCGGATTTTGGAAGCACGATGGTGGCGGTCTGGCTGGACGGCAAGCGCCTCGCGTCGACGGAACCCTGGAGCCATGCGGGACTGGATGGCGCCGTGCTGAACTCCGCGCGCGACCAGTTCATGCATCGCCCGCCGGAAGGACCGGTTTATTGTGTCCGGAGAGGATTCGTCAGCAGCGGCCACATGATCGCGGCGGCACGAGATGCGACCGGTTTCGAGCTTGCTCGCGAGCGGCTCTTTCTGGTGCTGGCATTGAGTCTTGTGGCGGTGATGATTGCCGGACTGGCTGTGTCCTGGTTCTTTGCAAGCGCCATAACGAGACCGCTGCGGCGGCTCGCGGCACAGTCCCGCACAATTGGGCCACAGGACCTTTCGCGGCGACTTCACGCGGAGAATCCCGATGAAATCGGTGTTGTTGCCGATGCGTTCAATGCGACGCTTGACCGGCTCCAGGGTGCGTTTCGCGAAATGCGCCGCTTTACCTCCGACGCTTCGCATCAGTTGCGTACACCACTGACTGCCATGCGAACTATCGGTGAATCCGCACTTTCTTCAGATACCGACGCGGACCGGCTTCGAGATACTGTCGGACAGTTGCTGGAAGAGGCGGAGAATTTGAACCGTCTCGTTGATACTCTGCTGCTGCTGACGCGCGGGGAAGCGGGGGAGAGCCGGGTTCGTCTTGCGCGTGTGGATGTGGGTGAATTGACGAAAGAGGTGGCGGGAACTCTGGAGGTGCTTGCTCAGGAAAAGGAGCAGACTGTTGAGATCAATGTTGCAGACGGTTTGTTTGCGAATGCTGATGCGGAGTTGTTGCGGCAGGCGGTCATGAACGTTTTTGACAATGCGATTCGTTATACTCCGGTCGGCGGATCAATCCGGCTTGAGTGCGGCAGGAACGATGGATTGGTCAGGATTGCCGTGGAAGACAGTGGTCCCGGCATTCCGGATGCGGACCGTGAGCGTATCTTTGAACGGTTCTATCGATCGGAGGCGGCTGCAAGGACGGTGCGCGAAGGCTCGGGTCTCGGTTTGGCCGTGGCCAGGTGGTGTGTCGAATCCTGCGGGGGGACCATTCGAGCCGAGAGTGCCGCGGGTGGCGGTGCCAGGTTCACGGTTCAACTCCCTTTGGCGTAATTCGCCGTTGGCATCCGGCATGCCTCCGGTTTACGTGGTCTCAGAACGCATGAGGATCATGAGGCCGATGCCTGTCTACGAGTACTTCTGTCAAACGAACAAGACCGCTGTGGAAATCGAACACCCGATCACGGAATCGCTGTCCACCTGGGGTGAATTGTGTGACCGGACAGGTATTGATCCGGGTGAAACGCCAAAGGATTCGCCTGTTGAGAAGCTGCTCTTTCCCGCCGGAATTGCCACGCCGAAAACGAATGCGGACCTGAAGAACCTGGGTTTCACCAAGCTCGTGAAGCGTGAAACCGGCGTTTATGAAAATGTGACGGCCACGGGAAGCGAAAGCCGCTACATGAAGGCGGGCGATTCCTCCACGCTGCCGGATATCAAGAGCAAGATTCAGGACTGAGGCGTTTCCGGTTTCACCCGGCAGCCTGTCGAATATCGCGGATCAGGTCGTCGATGTTTTCGATGCCGACACTGAACCGGACGGTGCTTTGCGTGATGCCACGCTCGGCAAGTTCCTCCTCGCTGAGGCTTTCATGACTCATGCGCGGAGGAAAGTTGACCATGGATTCAATGCCGCCGAGGCCTTCGGCGAGCGTGAATATTTCAAGCCGTTCGAGAAGCCGCTCCACGGCGGGAAATCCGTCGCGCATTTCGACGGTGACAACCCCGCCGAAGCCGTCCATCTGTTTCCTCGCGATTTCGTGATGGGGATGATCGGGAAGTCCGGGATACACAACACGAGTGAATTCCGGCATGGCCTGGAGTGCCTGCGCGAGGGCGAGAGCGTTGTCGCAGTGACGCTGCATGCGCACGGCAAGAGATTTGACACCGCGTTGTGTGAGCCACACATCGAAGGGTGAGGGAATGGCACCGGCGCTTTTTTGCATGCGTTTGACCGGATCGAGAAGTTCGTTCGTTTTGGCGACGATGACTCCACCCACGACATCGCTGTGTCCGGCGAGGTATTTCGAGGTGCTGTGGATGACATAGTCGGCGCCGAGCTCGATGGGGCGCTGCAGCCAGGGCGTGGCGAAGGTGTTGTCGACGACCACGTTGCATTCACCGTGCTCATGAACGACGGCGGAAATGGCGGCGATGTCACTGATGTTGAGCAATGGGTTGGTGGGCGATTCAACCCATGCGAGGCGGGGATTTGCGGTGTGTGCGAGAGCGTCGCGATAACCTTCCGGCGTGGCATCGGGGGTATAAACGATCTCGACGCCCCAGGGACGAAAAAGCGTTTCGAGAATGCGGTGCGTTCCGCCGTAAAGGTCGAGACCCGCGACGACACCGTCACCGGGTTTCAGCGTTTGCAGAAGTGCGGTGATGGCGGCCATGCCGGAGCCGAAGGCGCAGCAGCCGGCGCCTTTCTCAAGGGCGGCGAGGCACGTTTCAAGATTCTCCCGCGTGGGATTGCCGCCACGGGAGTAGACCCAGCCCTTGTTTTTTCCCAGCGCGGGCTGGGCGTAGGTGCTGGTCATGTGAATGGGAGGTGTGATGGCACCGGTGGACGGGTCGGGTTCCTGTCCGGCGTGGATCGCAAGTGTCTCGAAGGAATGGGGCATGGTGGTGGTCGCTGGCGGTCAGGGGTTGGTGGTGACGGAATGCTGCTTCCTGTTGTCGAGAGGTCCTGTTTCGCTCTGACGTGTCAGCCGGAATCCAGAATCACGGGGCGGAAAAAGAAAAGCCTCATCCAACTGAACCGCAGGAAAGACGATGGAATTGTGATGCCCGGGTCCGGGGAGCCGGGGGCGAGGGTTGGGGTGAGTGGGCGCGCGCCCGGTGTTGGTGTGTCGTGTTGCATTGGTTCTTCGATGATCGCCGGACTGGTTTGTCCGGCGTGAGGTCTTGCTCAGTCAGGCCTGACGGGCAAAAGTGAACCACAGGCTGTTCCGGATTTCAGGAATCCGTGGGAAATATGGGAGAAATGGGAAACTTTAACCAGAAAGGCTGTTTTGGGAAGGATGGGAAATATGGAAGGCGTGGAAATGGGGAAAGGAGAAGGGGTGAAGAGCAGTACCGCGAAGTCATCGAGGTGAATCTGAGACATGGTCAGCACGATGAGTCATCTTTTCTGATTCGCCGTACCGATGGCCCGGCAGAGGGTTTCGATGTCAACGATGTCGTGAGTTTGAAGAACGTTCTGGAGGTCTTCGTGCCGGGGCGCCTTCCAGATGTGGTGGTGAAGAATGAAGGCGATCCGGTATGTCCGGGGAAAGGTGATTACAGGGTAGCCGAGGTTGCGAAGGCGGCCGGGAATGAAGGCCGCAAGGAGCAGCATGTACAGGGGTGCCATGAGGCCGTTGAAGCTGTAGAGCCAGGCGGTTTTCCATCCGGTGCGATATTCGAGGATTGTGATGGGGATGTTGATGGCCAGGAAGACAAAGGTTAAGCCGGTCATGGGTGTGGCAAAGAGTCGTATGGAGAGTGGGAGAGGAGGCGGTTCGGGCAGTGCGCCGTGTTTCGCGATCCATTCCCGGACTTCCGGAATGGGGGCGCCTCCCTGGAGGACTTCGGGCAGGTCGTGACTTTGACGAATGATGCGTCCGAGTCCCGGGACGGAGTCTTCGTATCCTGGAATGGAAGCGGCCTGGTCGCGCGCCGGAAGCCGCCATGCTTTTGCGTGGTATTGTGTTACGAGAACGAAGCCATGCCGGAAACGGATCCAGTCGTAGCCACGGAGACGAAGCTCTTTCGTCAGCGAGATTCCACCGACCACCAGGTAGAGGGGGTAGACGAGTCCCGTGAATCCCAGCACACCGCCGAACCGCCAGCCAAAGGACGAGATGATTCCGAAGCAGAGTATCAGCGTCGCAACATACCAGATGACGAGTGACCATTTGCTGCGGAAAGAGAAGAAACGCATGGGAAGTTTCGCAGTGTGGCGCTGACTCTACAATGACCAGGGCCAGATGTGGTTCCAGGCCTCCATCCAGTCGGCGCCGCGGGTTTTGATGAGCCGATCCTTCTCGATGATCTCGACGTTGGGCTTTCCGCGGAAGCCGTCGATTTTGTCAATGGTGTGAACCGTGAAGCTGATCTCTGTCGGTTTGCCGGGAACGTAGACATGGGCATTGCTCATGTCGACGAGAGCTGATTTTGTGGCTTCTTCAATGAGCCGGCGTGCCTTGACGGGCGCGACCTGACGTGCCGAGTAACGGGAAAGTCCTTTTTTGACGGCGAGTGCCGGAATGTTTTCGCCAAGGATTTCACGTGCTTCGTGGCAGGTGGCTTCGTCACCGGTAACGAGTGCGATGGGGCAGCCGTAGTGACCGCAGAGTGCGGCGTTGATTCCGAGTTCGCCGACATGGTCGTCGTTGAACCACATGTTGGCCCAGTTCACGGTCGATATCGTGTGAGACAGAACGGCGTCGGGTGTTCCCGCGCGACCGTGCATTCCCACCAGCAGGCAGGCATCGGCTCCTTGTTCCAGGAATTCGGTGTAGCGTCCCCACATGTGTCCGGCAACCCACTGCGCTTCGGGATGCAGCAGCTCGGGAACGATGGAGTTGAATTGATAGCCGCCACCGGCGCCGTGGCAGTCGACGATGACGATGTCTTTTGCTCCGGCGCTGATGGCGCCACGCACGGACGCGTTGAGTTCTTCCGTATAGAGCCGCCGGGCTTCCTGATAGAGCGGGCTGTCACCGCCGGTTTGTTCCCAGCGAATGATTCCGCTCACACCTTCGAGATCAGCCATGATCAAGACGCGCATTGTTTACTCCTCCTGGTTGGGACCTGTTTCAAAACCCAGGTCTCTTTGCCGTGCCTTGTTGGGGTTTTGAAAACCACTCTCAGTCAGCTCTTTGGAGTTTCCAGTCCGGTTTTTTCCAGGCCGCTTCGGTGATGGAATGGCGAACCATTTGAGTCCGATACCAGGTGCCGGTTCCTTCGCAGGTCATGCCCAATTTTCGCATCACGTGCATTGAGGCTTCGTTGGTCTGAAGCGCCAGTGCCACCACATATTCCGCCTTGAGGTGTTCGAAGGCAAACGAGAGGGAGGCCTGTGCGAGTTCGGTGGCGTATCCCTTTCCCCAGAAGTCGCTGAGGAGCAGGTAGCCAACCTCGATCTCCGGCGGGTCAGCTCCGGGGATGTACTGGAGTCCGGCCCGCCCCGCGAATTCTCCGGTTTCCCGCTCCGTCACGACCCAGAGCCCGAAACCATGACGAGTCCAGTGCTGCCGGAGGGAAAGAAGCTTCTCCCGGGCGGCGGTCTCGTCTCCCTGCGGGGGAGCGTTGGGAATATGGCGCATTGTCGCCTCGTCTCCCGTCATCCGCAGAAGCAGGGATTCGTCGCCTTTGGCCCATGGCCGGAGAAGAAGCCGGGGTGTCTGGAAATGCATTATGCCGCCTGGTAACCTCAATTGTGTCAGTATATTGCGTTGCCCGCCGGTGCAAGCCCGGCCTTTCCTTCTTGACGCACCTGGGCGATCCCGAAACCGTAGCGCCCAGAAACCCTCTGTGGAGATTCTGACATGAATCGCACTCTCAAGGCGGGACTGCTGATGGCAGCACTCGTCGGATTGAGCCTCCCGGCTACCGCTCATCGTTATGACCGGCAGTCGGATATGCACTTGCTGAGGCCGTTTGCGCATATTGGACACGCCATCGGTGTTGTCGCCGAGTATGCTGTCACGCGCCCCGTTCACTGGATCGTGTCGCGGGATGAGTTGGATATCGTTTTCGGGCATCAGCCCGGGATCGAAGAAGACGGGACCTATTTCGAATGGGTTCACGGCGACTACAAACCCTCTATCGCCGTTGAGCGCGCCGCCCTTGAAAAGGGTGGCCAGAAGATGGTCAAGTAGGTGACCGGGGGCTCCCCGGACACCGAGCCATTCCTCGAATTCAAGGACGTGTCGCGAACCTTTTCCGGTTCCGGCGCGTCCTTCTCACTTGATGGCGTCTCTTTTTCCATCCCACGTGGCGCGACGGCGATGATTGCCGGGCCTTCCGGCTCCGGCAAAACGACGCTGCTGAATCTCGCGGCGGCTCTGGATCAGCCTGACTCGGGAACCGTTTCCTGTCAGGGGGTTTGCATATCGCCGGGCGGTGGCGGCGTGCGGGCGAGATGGAGGGCGGCTACCATCGGATACGTTTTTCAGCATCACTATCTTCCGGCGGGCATGCGGTGCGTCGATGCTGTTGCGGCGCCGCTGCTCTGGACGCGGCAGCTGGGCCCGGGGGCGGCAGTCGAGCGTGCCGCCGCCCTTCTT
>JANQSL010000217.1 GCA_028284075.1 Candidatus Sumerlaeia bacterium
GGAGATCCTCCGATTCCACGCAAAAGCACCGAACACAATCCTCACAACCTCTCTCTTGCCCTCGGCGGGTTTGTCTGCATGGGTTCGCGCCAGCTTTCGACCCGATGAGGCGATTTCATGCACCCCTGGCACGATCTGCGACCCGGCCCCCAGGCTCCCGACACAATCAACGTGGTGGTGGAGATTCCGAAAGGGTCCCGTAACAAATACGAACTGGACAAGGAAACGGGCACCTATCACCTGAGCCGCGTTCTCTACTCACCGATGATTTACCCGGGCGATTACGGGTTCATACCCCGATCTTACTACGAGGACGGTGACCCGCTGGATGCGATCGTGCTCATCAATGAGCCGACCTTTCCCGGCTGTATTATCGAGGCTCGACCCATCGCCATTTTCAAGATGCTCGACAAGGGCGCTCCGGACGACAAGGTCCTGTGTGTGCCTGCTCATAACCCTTTCTTCAATCATATTCAGGACGTAAAAGACGTCCCACCGCACTTTCTACGGGAGGTGGCTCATTTTTTCGCCGTCTACAAGGACCTTGAAGGCCAGCGCACGGTGGCTCTGGGATGGGAGGACGCCTCGGAGGCAAAAACACAGGTTCTGCATGGTGTTGAGTTGTACGAGAATTCCCGCGACCGGCTGCCGGGATTCGACAGCTCCGACACGGCGCAGCGCGAAGCCTTGCTGAGAAAGCGGGGCCGTTCCGCACAGCAACCGCGCGTTGTCGGTGTGGCTCCTGTGGTCAGGAAGAAGCCGGCCGAAGTCCCTGCCACGGAGAAGAGCAAGGCAAAGAAAACGGAAACGCGAAAAGCTCCGGCAAAGAAGTCGGCCAGCAAGGGCACACGCCGCCGCAAGTAATCCTTCGCCGTTGACGCTCCTCCGGTAACAGGGCTGCCATCGGGCCCGCCGGAGGTTGCCCGACTTTTATGATGCCTGAACTGTCCCTTTCCACCGCCGAAATCGGTAAACGCCTGCAAATCGAAGTCCCTGCCGCACTTGCGAAAGTTCTCATCTCCGGAGTGAATACGCTGGAGCTGGCGCGAGAGGGCGATGCGAGCTTTGCGCTGAAGCCCCGGTTTCTCAAGATGGCAGGTTCCTCAAAGGCGTCGATTATCCTGATCCCCGCCGGTATGAAAACAGGTGAACCGCGGGCATTCCCTGTACCGGACGTGTGGATGGCGGTCCTAACTCTGTTGGAGCACTTTCATCCAGCGCAGAAATCGACGGGAGTGATTCACAAGACGGCAGTTATCGATGAGCGGGCCCGGATCGGCGTGAATGTTCAGATTGGTCCCTATGCGGTGGTCGGCCGGGATTCAAGCATCGGCGACAATACAGTTATCGAGTCTCATGCGGTGATCGAGCGGAACGCCACTGTCGGAGCAGATTGTCATCTTCTCGAGCACAGCGTGATCCGCCACGGGTCGCGGATTGGCGATCGCGTGATTATTCATGCCGGTGCAGTCATTGGTGACGACGGGTTCAAGTACGAGGTCGCCGGTGGACGCCTTCGCAAGATTCCCCAGGTGGGGGTCGTCGTGATTGAGGACGATGTCGAAATCGGCGCCAACGCGACAATTGATCGCGCCGGTTTTCACGAGACTCGTATCGGTGCGCGCACCAAGATCGACAATCTGGTGCATATTGCTCACAACGTGACTATCGGCAGCGACTCCATTGTCGTCGCACAGGTCGGTATCGCCGGTTCAACAAAGGTCGGGCGCGGCGTGATGATCGGAGGCCAGGCCGGCCTGAAAGACAACATCAGCATCGGCGACGGCACAAAGATCGCCGCAGGCTCGGGCATTGCCTATTCGGCAAAACCCGGCTCGGAACTGATGGGCGCTCCGGCAATCCCCATGGCGGATTTTCTGAGAGAGATGAAAGCCATCAAGCGCCTCCCGGCACTGATGGACGAGGTCCTGCCGCTGGTCCGTGAGTGGAAGCGCCAGCGGGATGAGGACACTCAGGACTAACACTTCAGTTCGCCTGGGTGTGATCACGATTGCAGGCGAATGTCAAAAGTTCCAGCGTTTCGGCATGAACAGCGAGAATTCGGACACGCCCGCTTCTTCGCCTCGCTCTCCGGGCGAACTGTTTCGTCAACGCCTGCGTGAGTCGTTCCGACAAATGCTCGGCATCGACGAAGTAAACGACAGCGAAATGCTCTTTACACATCACCGGCGGCTGCTCGCACACGGTCTTGAGCTAACGTTGCTGCTGGTGTTACTCGCTCCGGCACTGATTGTGACGCTTGCAGACGCCGGGTTTGAAATCCATGCCCGTTTTTCGGGTTCGCCAACACCCTGGATTAACTCCAATCTGTCGCTTGCAAAAAACGTTGAACGATTGTTGACAGGTGTCGCGCCACTGGCAGGGGTGCAGTTTCTCGTGCTGGGTGGAATGCTGATGCTTATGCGGTTCTTTCGGCGCGGATGGCTGTTGGCGCTGTGTCTGATGCTTTGGACGGTGGGAGCTTACGCGGGACTCATTTACTACGGCGGCACGTGGCAGACATGGCTGAGAATCAGCAGTCCGGGCGGGTGGCCCGCTGAATTGGGTCCACGTCCGATTCCTGTTCCGACAATATCGTTTTCACTCTATGGCGCGGTTATGTTGATAATGGCGATTCTCGGCGCACTAACAGCCGTGCGAGGTGGCTATGCACACTGGAAATGGATCATTGGAACGATCACGGGTTTGCTACTGAGCTACTTTCTGATGGGCTTCGATGGCACAGGTCTGCTCTCACTCAGAGGTGCAGCCGCACTGACTCTGACAGTCCTGTTTTCCTTTGTTTTTGCCCGGTTACCGCTGACACGAAAACTGCTCGAGGGCTATACCGGCATTGAGCTTCGGCCCGGTGGTGGAACTCAGGAGACAGGTATCAACAACCCGTTTCAAGCCCTTGGTCTGACAGTCGTTTTTTCCGCGCTCGTCCTGATACACGCCGGTGGGTTTGTTCTGACGCATTTGACGAAGGATTTGGGAAAGCGAATTGCAAACGGCCCACCGGTACCACATCGGCCGGCCGCGCTGATAAACGCACAGTCAATTCTTGGAGAAGCCTATGTGAGAAAGAGTGTAAGCTGGAGGTCTGCAACAAAAGTGACAGAAGATCCGGTCCGCGAGTTGATCGGGAGAATATGTTCCTTCCATACTCCGCAGGATGTTCTGGAAGTTCTCGACGAAGTTTCACTTGATGAGATTGAGGCCGCCTTTTCCGAGATTGATGACTACATACAACCGTTTCTCGATGCGAGTAATGTCGATTACTATCAGCCGAACGCTGTCGGTCTTGAGGGTCCGGTGTACCCCGACTTCATCGCATTTCGAACTGTGACGCGATTACTTGGCGGCCGCGCAGTCTGCTGCGCGAATACCGGACGAACCGAGGAAGCCCTTCGTTATCTTCAAGCAGGCTACGGGTTGGGATATCTGCTGATCGACTCAGGGTATTCGCTCGTCGTTGTGATCATCGGCACAGTAATGCAAAATGTCACGAACAACTCAACATGGTCGATCTGGGCAGCCTGGAGAAACGATCCTGAACGGTTAACTCATCTGCTCGACATGCTCAACTCCATTGAGCGGGATGTACATTGCCCCTATCCAGGGAAGCAACTCGTTGAAAATCAGTTCGGTGCCCATCGCGTGGCAGTCGCTTTCGAATATGTCATCCCGGGAATCCAACGCCAGATCAATCTTTTCTACGCCCGATGGATTTCATACGATCAGCTTCGTATTTTAACGGCAATGGACTTGTACCGTCACGAGACGGGAAACTGGCCATCAAAACAGGAGGATCTGGTGCCAAAGTATCTCCCGCGGGTGCTCCGCGATCCGGAAAGAGGGATGCCTTATTTGCTCGGTTCCCGAGTGATTCTGAACAGCGACGGAACTCCAACAGGAGAAAGCGAGCCCACTGTTGACCAGGGCGGCGGGCCAATGATCGGTGAGCTGCCTTTGACTCCGTCAAGTCTTGCGCCGGGATCGCTGAATGATGCGTTGGAGGAGTATCGCAAAGCCGTCGGAAAGGAAGTGGACGAGGAGCAGAAGTGACAGGCGGCTTGCGCTCACGCTGAGACGACTTCATGGAATCCGCCATGACGCTTCGCGACGAACTCTTCGACCAGATCCTGCAGGCACGCCAGCGGGTGTATACCGTGGCCCAGCCTACGCCATTGGAGCCTATCGCCGCTCCGGTCGAGGCGGAGGTGTGGCTGAAGCGAGAGGATCTCTCCCCCATTCACGCGTACAAGTGGCGCGGTGCGTACAACCGCATGGCGTTGTTGAGCGATGTGGAACGCAAAAAAGGAGTGGTCTGCGCGTCAGCAGGCAACCACGCGCAGGGCGTGGCCCTTGCGGCACAACAGCTCGGGACTCATGCACGCATCTATATGCCGGTGGCAACACCGCGCATGAAGCAGGCCGCCGTCCGATTACACGGGAGACACTGTGTCGATGTCGTTCTTCACGGTGACACGTACAATGACGCGGCGGAGCTGGCACTGCGAACCGCCGGGGATGAAGGAATGACGTTCATTCATCCCTACGACGATCTGGCGGTTATGGGAGGGCAGGGAACTCTGGCGGATGAAGTGGTGATGTCCGGCAAGGGGCCCTTCGACACAGCTTATTTGCAAATCGGCGGCGGCGGCATGGCAGCCGCGGTGGCATGCTGGCTCAAAGCCTACTACCCCGACATCCGTATCATCGGTGTGGAAGGTAAAGGCCAGGCCAGCATGCGTGCGGCATTCGACGCGAAGGCTCCCGTGCCGCTGGACTACGTGGATGTGTTTTGCGACGGCACTGCGGTCCGCAAAGCAGGTGAATTGACGTTCGAGCTTTGCCGCGAACTGCTGGACGACCTTGTCACGGTTACAAACGAAGAAGTCTGTGCAGCGGTGCAGTTGTTATGGGAGACACGCCGCGTAATCCCGGAACCGGCTGGAGCCATGGGAGTGGCGGGGCTGCTGAAGGACGCAGACGCAATTCGCGGGGGCCGTGTGTTAACGGTTTTGTGTGGGGCCAACATGGACTTTGGCCAGCTTGCATGGATCGCTCGTCATGCCGGTATCGGCTCCCGCAACAGGCGATACTGGCGGTTTGAGATTGGCGAGCGTACGGGCACGATGCTGAGGCTCGTGGAAACCGCACTGAGCGGTGTGAATATCATCGAATTTCAGTATGGCAAAACCGATAACGAGCGCGCATGGCCTGTGATCGGATTCGATGCCTCACCACCGGAACTCGCGCTGCTGGATCGGCGACTGGATGAGCTGGGTATACCTCATGAGGATGTCACCTCGCAGGAGGATGTCGAATTTCGCCTCATCCACTATGAACCGGAGCTGTTTCACCTGCCTTGTTTTATCAAGTACGAGTTTCCCGAGCGTGCGGGAGCACTCAGCGATTTTCTGAAGTCCATCCGCGGCATTGCCAACATTGTGTATTTTAACTATGTCTATACGGGCGAGCGGGTTGGCCGGGCGCTAATGGGTTTCGAATTCGACAGTGAGGAGAATCGCTCCCGATTCAAGACCACACTGCGGGAGAGCGCACAGACCTATCGGGAGATTGAAGAGGATGTGGTGCGACGGATACTGTGAACCGCCGGCAAGCGGCTCACAACCCACCGTACGTATTACTGCATTGTGTAAACGAAGAATTCAGCGCGACGATTTTTCGCCCGGGCAACGTCATCATCTTCCTCAACCAGTGGAAGGTTTTCTCCATAGCTCACTGTTTCAAGGCGAGACGCCTCGATACCCAGTTCAACAAGCCGATCCCGCACCGCCTGCGCTCTGCGGCTGCCCAGAGAGAGATTGTATTCGTCGGTCCCACTGGAATCCGTATGCCCCCGGATGACAACGTGCAGATCCGGGTTCTGTTTCAGAAAATCGGCATGAGTGATCAAGGTCTCCGTCGCCCCGGTTGTCAGTTTGTCCGCGTCGAGGTCGAAGTGAATCGGCGATAATTGCTCCATGGGTGTACCACGAGGCGAACCCTCACCACCTTCGCCCTCGGAGGTCGTGCCCGTTACATCCTTTTCATTGGGACGGAACTCGCTCTCAGCCGGCTCATCGACTGACTTGTCTAACGAGTGTTTCGACTGCTCTTCGTTCTTCTCCGTCACCTCAAACTGCTGAGGCACCTCAAGGTCCGGATAGTGATTGATGCGCTTTGTTTTTGTGCATCCGGAAGAAAGAACGAGGGCACTCGCCACAAGGAGAGTGCCCGCCTGGTACAATATCTTCATGCTACTGAGTCCCGTCATGCCCGCGCGGGCGGTCTCTGAACTACCAGGTGCCGGCCGTCATCGTGTCGGACTCGGGGGTGTAAACAAGAAACATGGCGCGACGATTCAGGGAATTAGCTTCTTCCGACTGGTCAAACGTCAGCGGACGCAGTTTGCCGTAGCTGATGGTCGAGACACGGGTGGGTTCAACACCCTTGCTGACGAGGTACTCGCGCACGGCGTCGGCACGACGCTGACCGAGGGAGATGTTGTATTCTTCGGTGCCCCGCTCATCGCAGTGGCCCTCAACCTGAACATTGACGGAGGGGTTGCTTGTCAGCCAATCGGCATGGCCGTCCAGAATACGCTGCCAGTCGGGCTTGATTTCGGCGCGGTCGTAGTCGAAGTGCACCATCTCGAGGTCGGCGACTTCGATACCCGATTCAATGCCATCTGTGGAGGCATTCTGCATGAGTCCGCCGGAATCCGGATCAATTT
>JANQSL010000243.1 GCA_028284075.1 Candidatus Sumerlaeia bacterium
CCGCCTTTGATCTGCAAAACAACATCGTGCGCTTCGAGGGACCGGCCGGTTACGCCATTTCGCGTAATGCCACGGCCGGCACCTGGATATCCGATTACAACAACCTGATTGTCATTGGCGGAACGGCGTTTGGAAACAATGCCGGCGCTCCCGCAGCGACATCGTCGAACTGGGTGTTTGATACAGGACTCGATCCCACATCGACAGACGCCGATCCTACTGTGCTGCCTCCCGGGTCCGGCACCTGGACTTCCCTCACAAACCTGCGCTTCAACAACCCACCCACCTTCGAGTTTGGGGGATTTCCCATCGCGGGAATTACCACGGATCTGGAAGGTACTGTGCGCGACGGATCAATGCCCTTCAAGGGTGCATTCGAAGGCAGCGGCTACTTCCTCGCGAGCGTAAAAGACTGGCGCCTGCTGGAGTAAACTTATTGCTTTGCCGATTTGCCAAAAACCGCCATCACCTGCTGCATGTCCTCCCACACGGGACGTTTCTGGGCGGGACTGCGCAGCAGGTAGGCGGGGTGAAACGTCGGCATCAGAGGAATCCCCTCAAACTCAAGCCATCTCCCTCGGATTTTCGTGATACCAATCCTGTTATGCTCTGGTAACAGGCCAACCAGTGCGGTCTTCCCAAGCGTCACCAGAACCTTCGGGCGAATGATCTCAATCTGACGTTTCAAATAAGGCAAACACGTCTCCATTTCGTCCGGTTCCGGCGTTCGGTTCCCCGGGGGGCGGCACTTCACCACATTCGCAATGAAGACCTCCTCGCGGCGAAACTGCATTGCTTCAATAATTTTTGTCAGCAACTCGCCTGCACGCCCGACAAACGGTCTCCCCCGCTTGTCCTCTTCCGCACCGGGGCCTTCGCCGACAAACATGATGCCGGCTTCCGGGTTACCCTCGCCTGGCACTGTATTGGTGCGGCTGTTACAGAGACGGCATCCCTGACATTCCGCCACTTCGCTTGCGATTTGAGCAAGGGCCTCAACCCGCTCCGCAAGCGGCAGCGGTGCGACATCGAGAGACGGCTCCGCGGCAGAACGAGGCTCCGCACCGGAAGGAGCGGAAACCGCAGGCTGTTCATCTTCTTTGAGATCAACATCCGTCAGGACGCCAAAGCCGAGAGATTTGAGAATACGAAGCTGATTTTCGATCGGATCCATAGAAGTCAGTCAGTCCATTCTGTCATAAAAGGGATTACGCTCAAAAAGGGCTTTTGCCCACCGGGTTTCGACATCATCCAGAACATAAACAAGCAGGCCCTCCGCATTCTGACGGTTCAGACAACGGGCGGCCGCGGTCATCTCCCATGTCTCACCAGTCCATTCATAGCGGCTGTCAATCCATTGCAACCCCAGCTCCGACCCGTCCTCAAACCAGTTTACCCAGTACTTCACGGTCGCCTGTTGCGGCGTGGCCGGATCGTAGACGGGCTCGGTGCGAATATACTCACCCCAGACGCGAACGTTGCGTGGCTGAACACCAGGAACAATCGCCTGAGTTGGCGGGACAACACTCCGTTGCAGACGAACGCGCGCGCGCATACGCCCCGCGTCTCGCTGTGTGATTCTTGAAAGTGCCGTTTCCCGAATGTCCGGAGTTGGTTCAGGGGTCGGAATCGCTGTTGGCCGAGGCGTGGGACTCACCGCTGTCACAGGCTCCGGCGGTGCAGCCTCGAAGTCCGGCACTCCCGGGCCCTGGTCCGGCGAAGAATATCCCGGGTCCGACTCAGGAATTGCGGGTGCGTTGGCCTCCGCTTCTTCGCGCTCCCGGCGCGCTTCGTTTTGCGCACGCATTTGCGCGTAACTGTCCTTGAGAGTCTGGTTACCAACGGGGGCCGTGCCTTCAAGCCAGTCCCAGGCAAGACCCGCCCCCCAAAGACAGCCTCCCAGCACGCCCACTACCAGCAGCCATGGAATCCATCCGGCAACCGACTCCCAGAACGCCGCCAGAGAAACACCGGGTTTCTTCCTCTTCTTTCCGGCGCCCGCTCGAGGAACAGCCTTTGTCGACTGCGAGCCACGACGCACAGCTTCCATGGAAGACTTCATCAGGTCCACGGAGTGCACAACGCCCCCCAGCAATTCCCGAATCTTCAGAGCCTCGGGGTTCTCCTTTCCCGCCTCATCCAGAAGACCCGTCAAACGCGCCCGGTCGTCGGCATAGGCCGTACCGGAAACCAGCCCCGCAGCAAGGGCGGCACACTGTAGCCGCACATCGGAACCCAGACGCCCGCCGGCGAGAACAAAGAGCAAGCGCCCGCTCGCCCAGTCCAATGCGTCGGCATCATGAAAAAGGGCACACTGCCCAACCATTGCCTGCAGGCAAACAAGTGTCGCCTCGTCCGCGGAAAGACCCCGGTCCTCGATGGCTTGTTGAAGCTTGCCAAACCATTCTCCAAGGGATCCGCGAAGGTCGGTAACCGTCTCCGCACTGGCTTCGCTGGAGTACTCTGAGAGGATCTGAGCCAAAACGTGACAGGCCAGTGCCCAAACCACGGGGTCTTGAGGCCGGCGTTCGCCGACAGCACGAACTCGCTCGACAGCCCGGTCCGGCTGGAGAGCCGCAATGTCACCAAGACAGCCTTCGATCAATGCACACAGGTCCGGCTGAGTGTCCTTCAGCATCTGCGTCAGCCGAAGAAGCCGGGAGGCGGACCAGGACAGGTCGTCCGGTCGGACCAGCGTCGTACGGGGCTGATTGACCACAGCCCGAACGTCTCGCGCGTATTCGTGGATTTCCCTGTAGGAGTACGTCATTCGGGCACTCGGCACTTTACCGGGATTTCCGCCGGAAATCATCGTCGAATCGGCCGGGCGGGCACGCAATCCGATTCAGCCCCAAAGTGAGTCTTGCATCTCGGTCCTCCGGCGTGAAGAGAACGGTTAAATCCATCAGGTGTTTTCGAACATGAAGCCCGCCCTTCGTTTTCTCTTCATCGCGACCGCAGCAGTCTTCTTTGGTTGCGCAACAGCATCCGCTGAAAAACCCATGAATGTTATTCTCTTTATTGGCGACGGCATGGGTCCGGCTCAGGTCGACGCCACTGTTTATACCTACCTGGGCCAAACCATTGATGAGGATGGCAATCCGGCACGTCTCAGCTTCGAGCACTTTCCGGTAACGGGCACGATCACAACATTTGCGGGCGACAGTCTTGTAACGGACAGCGCCGCCTCAGCCACATCCATGTCCGCCGGCATCAAGACCTATAACGGCGCCATCGGCGTGGACAACGACAGGCAGCCCGTGACGACCATCACTGAACTGGCAAAGAAACACGGAATGTCCACCGGCGTGGTTTCCTCCGTCGGCATCAATCACGCCACCCCCGCCTCCTTCTATGCAAAAAACGAATCCCGCAAAAACTATAACGACATCTTTCAAAGTCTCGTGGCGGCGGACTTTGTTGACGTCGCGCTGGGGGGCGGGGTTTTCGGCGACATGTTCGCTCTTTCCAAAGCACAGGAAACAGCGGATGAAACGAAAATCGCATTCTATACAACGGAAAACCTCGACCAGCTTGATCCACAGAATGCGGGCGACAGACGCGTGATCGGACTCTTCGACAGTGACGGAGATCACAAACTCAAGTACATGTTCGACCGCCAGAGAGAGGAGACGGACGAGCCGGAACTCAAGGACCTGACACTGAAGGCTCTGGAACTTTTGGAACCCCGCGAGGGAGGATTCTTTGTGATGATTGAGGGAGGTTCCATCGACTGGGCAGGACACGCAAACGAGATCGATCTTCTCATGGGCGAAGTTCTTGCACTCTCCGATGCCGTACAAACCGCGGTTGACTACCTTGATGAGAAGGGTGAACTGGACAAAACACTGATCCTTGTAACGGCCGACCATGAAACCGGAGGCCTGACAATCGTCGGGCCCTACAAAAAGGTGGGCGTCGGTCGAGAGGAAATGGAGTTCAACTTTTCCAGCAACCAGCATACCGCCGTCGCGGTTCGTGTTCACGCACATGGCCCTGGCTCTGAGCTGGCTCAGGGCCGCCAGGACCAGACGAATATCTTTCGGACAATGAAGACGGCGCTGGACTTTTGAGAAGACTCAGGACTGCGGAGAACAGCGCAGCCAGATTTGATACACGCCGCGAAGCGTCAGGTCGGAGTCCACGGCATGAATTCGTTTCATGTCACCGGAGAGGACACGAGCCAGTCCACCTGTTGCCACGAGCTTGAGTGGGTAACCCAACTCCGCCTCGATCCGGGCATGCATTCCTTCAACGGCATCGATTGACCCATAGTACAAACCTGACATGATCGCGTGAAGAGTCGTTCGCCCCACGGCTCCCTCGGGACATTCAAGAGCGTCCAGTGTGATGAGCGGCAGTTTTGACGTGCGGAAATGCAATGCGTCAGCCGTTGTTTCCAAACCAGGCAGAATCACGCCCCCCAGATATTCCGCATCTTTGGAAACGATATCCAGCGTCGTGGCTGTTCCGAAATCGACAGTAACCAGGCCGGGACCGTAACGCTCAACCCCGGCAACGGCGTTTGCCAAACGGTCCATCCCGACTTCGAGAGGTCGTTCGTAGCGGTTCCTCACGCTCAGGTTCATGTCCGGACGAAGAACAAGAGGCGTCATACCCGTCGCTCGCTGCACCGCCGTGCTGAGTGGTTTGTTAACCGGTGGAGCAACCGAGCAAATAGCCGAACCCTCCCAGTCATCTCGAGCAACATCCTGCAGGCCTTCAAGGAATCGCAGCGTTACAGTCAGTTCGTCTTCAGTTTTTTTGAGATGGGTTCTGATGCGTGACTGATGAAGAACGGCGCCGTTCTTCATCAGGCCGAACGTTGTATGCGTGTTTCCCACGTCAATTGCGAGAAACATGATCAATCTCTTCCATGCACGTAACTCTCAGGCTGGCGAACCGACGACATATCGCCATCGACCGCTTGGCGGAGGCGTAACACGTACTCCGTCCAGGATCGCCGCCTCCCCGTTGATAAAGACATGACGAGGCGACTCTTTGTCGGGATCCCAAACAACAATGTCCGCCTGAGCACCGGGCCGCAGCGAACCCAGGTTTCTCGCGCCACATGAATGAATCACGTCCGCCTGCAACAACAAATGCGGCTTCTTCTTGCCAAAAACTCCTGATATCGTGGCGGGCTGAATATTCCGGCAGATTGCGGCAAACCGCTTTGCGAGCAGCGTGTAGGAGTCGTCAGCGACAAACACAAAGGTAACCGGCGGAAAGCTTCCGAATTTCGACTGAATCGTTGTCGCGTGGCTGCTTGGCGACACGACCGCGGTGACGCCGGAGGCAACCAGCTCATGCAGCCGTTCAACAGACTCGATGTCCTCCGAGCCGGACACAATTGCCACTCCCGGTGTCACAAGGCAGCCATCGATATCCCAGGCTTCCTTCGAAAACTCCGCGTGTAAATCGCCAACGCCTGTAACACGCCCGACAAACTGACGGGAAGCATCAACGCGGCGATCCGCAATTTCCGTCTGCCATGCCAGATCCGCCCCGACCGTCAGCCCTGTCTGCACATCCAGCACATCACCATTTCGAAGGACTCCGTCGAAATCAAACGTTCCCGCATCGAAAGGAATCGTTTCATAGACAAGGGCATCCGCTCTTTCATCGGCACCTGTGGCAATTGCGTTCAGCCCACACAAAAGAGCCAGTGCATGAAGCCGGGTGACAAAGCTGTCACTCCCCATGTCACGAGCGGCACTTCCGGATTCGATGAGAATCGACGCAGCTCCCCATGCCATCATGGCGTCACCAAAGCCTCTCGACATGAAGTCAGCCGTGTAACGAGCCACGTGCTCCGACT
>JANQSL010000248.1 GCA_028284075.1 Candidatus Sumerlaeia bacterium
CACCACGGGGCGACTGACTCCGAACCAGACCAGCCCCGCGACTGCAGCCATGCGCAGCACCTGAGCTCCCGGCCCTCCGTCGCACAGCACTGCGCGAGCCCATCCGGTGAAGCTGGCGGTGCTGTGAACGGCAAGGGGACTGAGTCCGCTTTGTTCGCGGATATCGAGAAGCATTCTCTGATAGCGCGAGTCTGTGGGGAGGACGGGGCGATCAGCCTCACTCATGAGACCCACGATGCCTTCCCATGAGGCATCGGTGTCGTCGTTCGGAGACCAGTTCTCCGGAACCTCATGCTCATTGTGCCGTTCATCAGTCATTGGGTGGTTACTCCGCATGGCCGAACATGGGATTTCCCTCTCCATCCACGAACTGTCCCAGTCGTTCACGCAGCTTTCTGCGACCCTGGAACATATTGAATTTTACCGCTCCCTCGCTACAGCCAAGCTCCTCCGCGATCTGTCGAATCGACCATCCCTGGATGTCGAAGAGCATCACCGCGGTTCGCTGCTTTGGGGGGAGATCCGAGATGGCCCGGTTGACGTGGTCGAGAACTTGGCTGCGGGATGCAGCCGTGCGGGGGTTGACTCGTCCAACGGAACCCTGGAGGGGAAGGGATTCTTCCTGCGCCTCGATGCCTTCTTCAAGATGATCGAGGCGGGTTCGTCTCACTTTGACGCGCCGGGTGTTAACCTGGTTGACGATCATTCGTGCCGCCCAGGAACCGAACCTGGAAGATTCCTTGAGGCGTGGGAGGTGACGAAAAATACGCACGCAACATTCCTGAAGGACTTCTTCGGTTTCATCTTCGTTTCGCAGCATCGAGTAAATCCAGCGAAACATATCGTCGCGAATGGCAACAAACAATTCATCGAACGCGGCGTCTTCGCCGCGGCGACATCGGTCCACCAATTCGGCGGGCACGTCCTTTAGAGCCACTCACTCGCTCCGATCCCGGGCGATCTCACCGGGTTCATTGATCCGGACTGAACTGGCAGGAAGAAGGTTTGGCCCGGCATCAAGGCCGGAGGACGGGGTCGCCACCGGGCTCGGGAACGGGAATATAGTGATCGCAATGGATGTAAACGGCGGGTTGCCGGGCGAGATCGAGCAGATCCTGCGGCTGTTCTTCAATTTTTATTCCGGGCTCAAGGCCGCGACAGAGTGCCCAATTCTGGTCTTCCGGGAAGTCCCAGATTGATGGCTCCGCTGTCAGGTAGGGCAGCTGGGTGTCTGTTACGGGATATTCGCGGACCGGTAGACCGTCGATCGTGCCCTGGAAGCCAAGTCTCGGATCCATATTCTGAAGGGTTCGAATTTGTGTTGTGGAGAAGAAGCGGGGGAGTATCTGGCCGTCTTCACCCTCGACTTCCGGAAAATAGACCCAGTGGCCTCCTGATCCGTCATCCGTCAGCCAGTTCAACATTTCATTATGGCTCGGAGCGATGCCGGTTTCGTTGATTTGACCGAAGATCATTTGCTGCGCTCTCAGCGCGATGGCATCAAGTTCCTTGAGGGTTGCACTGTGGGAAACGATGTATCTGTGCTTCTGGTCGAGTTTGTCGGTTTCCGGCAATCCGGTGCGCCTGGTTTGCTCGATCAGCACGGAGGACAGATAGTACCATGTGCCGTTGGGCTCAGGCGGCAGGCCGACAAACTCGTGCATGGATTCCTCGCGAATTTCATCGATCTCACTCTTGAGGTCCACGCCGAAGGTTGCATGGCTTTGCAGGGATTTGAAAAGGTCGGCTTTCAGTGGCGCCCGGAAACGGGGAATATGCTCTGAAGCAAGCAGCTCCTCCGTGGAGTTCGGGATTCGCCCCTTGTTCTTGAGGAACTCGTCGCATGCCCGGGCTATTTCAAGGCGGTACCAACCGTCGAGAATGAGATCGAACTTGCGCATGGCGACGTCCCGCTCAACGTCCATGCCGCGATCCACGTACTCCAGAAACTGACCGAGATTGACGTCAAAAGCGGCGTAGTACGCACCGGACTGACGGGCAATGTACTCTTCCATGCGGATGACGTGATCCGGAGTTGTGGGGTTGCGTTTGGCCGCCACGATGAATTCGCGGGCAAGCTCCGGTTCGTTCATTCCCCAAAGGGCTGTATACATTCCAAGGTAGGGGAGGCGCCATGCCGTGCGGTTCTTGGAGATCCCCTTTCGCAGGAGCTGGAGAGCCTGTTTGTGCCCGCGGTTTTCTCCGGATCCGTCGTCGCCGTTTTCGTCGGAAAGGACAAGATTGCTGAACTCGTAGATGTCCGGAAACCTGGGGTCCAGGGAGGTCAGGATATCGAAGTAATTGTAGATGGGGTCAGTGGATTTGTTTTCGGCTTCCCAGGCGGCGCCAAACATTTGAACGGCGCGAAGCATCAGGAAGTCCGCATAAAGATTGTCGTATCCGACGGCGGCGATTCTGATGGTGTTTTCATCGGGAATATTCACCCGCTGGATGTATTTGCCGGAACCCTGGTTCCATTTGCTGTAGTGGACAGTCTGATGGTGGATTGTCACGGCAAAGAAGCCGAGAGCGATTGCTCCCAATGCCATGTCGCGCAGCGTTTTTCCGGTTCCGGCAGCCATGACTATTTGAAGTTCCGACGATTGAAAACGATGGTGGCGACGGCAAGTACCGCTCCGGCGTAGGCGAATGCATAGACGACCGAATAAGCGGTGATTTCGACGGACTGAAACTGGGAGATGGCCTGGCGCTGGTCGAATACCGCGAGGTTCGGTGCCACATGAGATGCAAACAGGCTGAACCAGTAGGTCATGATCTGTCCGCCCTGGAGGTTCTCGACTCCTCCGGCTTTGCGCTGGATCAGGTCCGCGAAGAAGTAGAGATCTTCGTTCGCCCTTCCCACGAGAAACACGATCACTGTCATGAATGCACTCAGGGTGGGGCTTGAGAAGGATGAAAAGAGGATCGCAAAGGCTGTGATGACGGCCATTTCCAGCATTGTCAGCAACGAGGCGCGCATGACGCCGGCCGTGACTTCGGAGCTGTGGAAACCGAGGGTGATGATGTTTGCAACGGAGTTCAGGAGTGCCTTGAAGAGGGAGCCGACATAGTAGAGGAGGGACTCCATGGCGGACGGGTTGCGATACGACCCGTCCGCCGCCGTCATTAAGGTCTCCGTCATCGTGCTTTCAGACGTGTAGTCCCGAAAATAGAGGACGGCGATGAAGAAGAACGTCATGAACAGGATGTTCACGACAATGGTCAGAAGAAGTCCGAGGAATTTCCCCACAAGAAACTGCCACCGGCTGATGGGCTTGGAAACGATCGTGTAGATGGTTTTCTTGTCGAGGTCGTTGTATACCAGCCCAACTCCCACGAATACGGCGATCAGGACTGAGATGATGTTGATGGATGCGACTCCAAAGTCGCGAACGATCTTGTCGGCTCCGAAGATTGCGAGACTGGAGACGACCCATGCGCCCAGAAGCACCAGCAGTGCGAAAAACAGCAGCACGTAGAGAACGCGATTACGGACGGCTTCCTTGAAGGTGTTGAAGGCGATTGCAAGGATCTTGCTCATTGTGCCGCCCTCGCTTCTTCAGCCCGCTTGTCGCCGATTTCGCGAATGAAGTAGTCCTCAAGACTTTCGCGGCGGGGTGTAAAGGAGAGCAGTGTGCCCTGTCCCTCGAGAAGTCTCCGGGCGATTGCGTTTGCGGAGTCTTCAGTTGTGAATACGGCAAGGTATTCGGATTTGCCCTCAACGATTCGTTTCGCGCTCTTGCGAGCCTCCTGCAGCAGATCGTCGGTGGGAGCGGCCATTGCGACTTCATATTCATTCACGCGCGTGGACAGCAGGTCGGCCATTGGTCCGTCGGCGATCTTTCGCCCCTTGTGCAGGATGGCGACCCGATCACAGATCATTTCGGCGTCTCCAAGGATGTGGCTTGAGAACATGACGGTTTTACCTTCTTCCTTCAGCTGAAGGATGAGGTCGCGCACTTCCTTGCGGCCGAAAGGATCGAGACCCGATTGAGGCTCGTCCAGGATCACAAGTTTGGGGTCATTGAGGAGAGCCTGTGCGAGACCGACGCGCTGGAGCATTCCCTTGGAGTAACCACGCAGCGGAACACCGCCGGCATGAGCGATGCCGACTTTCTCCAGCAACTCCGGAATGCGGCGCTTCAGTGTTCCCGAGTCCACTCCGTAAAGGTGTCCGTAGAAGCGAAGAAACTCCGACCCGGTGAGGTAATCATAGAAGAACGGGTTTTCCGGAAGAAATCCGATCCGGGACTTTACGTCATTGTCGCCAAGGGCTTTTCCCATGATCCGGGCGGTGCCCGAGGTCTGGAAGTGCAGGCCCATCAGGATCTTGATTGTGGTGGTCTTGCCGGCTCCGTTCGGTCCCAGGAGGCCGAATATCTCTCCCTGCTGGACATCAAGATTGAGATCTTCAAGGGCCACTCTCTTGCGATCTCTGAGGCGGATCTTGATTCGGCCGTGCTCGGTCCCGATGAAGTCCTGCACATAGACCTTGGTGAGCCCTCGAATTTCGATGACTGAGGACATGGCTAGGAGTTTCCGTTCGTCATTGGCATGGTTCTGTTTCCGGAGAGAATGGCCTGCAGGTAATTAGCGACGGGGGTGCCAAAGCACTGGGATCAGCGGCATTGCAAAATACCGGACGGGGTGGCTAGCCAGGCCACCGGGCGGTCACAATCCGAATCAACGGGTATGCTGTCCACGAGTTCAAAGGTGTAACAGAGCCCCAGGGTGATGGCGTTCGGGCGGATTCGGCCAAGAAACCGGTCATAGAATCCCTTTCCGCGGCCAAGCCGGTTACCATCCCGGTCGAATCCCAGGCCGGGTACGAGAACGAGGTCGATGCGGTCTGGGTCTGAGACCGGGCAGACTCCGGGGTCGGGCTCCATTAGCCCCCATTTGCCCGCCTGTAACTGCGACAAACTGGCAACCTGTCTTGCCTCCATCAGGCCTTCGGAATCAGTAACCCTTGGGAGGCAGATGACTCGGCCTTCGGAAAGCCACCCGGTGAGGAGGCTTGTGGGGTCAGGTTCATTTCTCCGGGGGGCATAGCCCATGATGCAGCGGGCCTGCTGAACAGTCGGGTGTTGTCCGATCAGGCCGGTGATCCCGCGGGAGAACCTCTCGACGTCAGTCGAAGTCAGCTCCCTGCGCAGCTTTGTAAGATGTGTGCGCAGACGGGCTTTTTGCTGTGAAACGGACTCGCCGATGACTGGTCTCCGGGAGTTTGGCGTTGCCCGGTAAAGCGTCCGCCTAAATGTTCGGAAACCATGATTTCCGAAGCGGACCGCATGCAACGTGCAATTGTGAGGAGGCACTGCTTGTGAAGGCTGTTATCGCCCACCGTGATGGTACTCCTCATGTCGTGGAACTGGATCAGCCGCCGGTTGGACCCGGCACTGTTGCCATTCGCGTTTCTCACTCAGGAATTATGCTTCCACACGAGCTGCATCTGCTGCCGAGGGTTCCGTCGCGCCTGAAAAAAGGGCAGGACGGGCTTCCCGTCGGCTCCATGTGCAGCGGCATTGTGGACGAGGTTGGCGAGAGGGTTGAGGGCCTGAAGGCGGGGCTCAGAGTGGCGGCCTTTGGCTATCCGTATGTTTATCATGCCTCTCACCTGAGTGTGCCGGCCAACCTGGTGATGGAATTACCGAAGAAAGTGAACCATGAGGAAGGCGCGTTTGCGGGACAGGGAGCTGCGGTTGTGCATCTGGTTCGCAAGGCAAAGGTGACTCTTGGCGAGGTCCTGCTTGTTTTTGGTGCCGGGATGACAGGCATTCTTGCCGCTCAAATTGCACGTGCCGCAGGTGCAATCCCCGTCCTTGTTGATGGTGCGGAACAGAAGCTGACCAAGGCGCGCAACGTTGGAGTGACTTCAACGTTCGTTTCGGATGACAAGGCACTGGTTCGGGAAATCGATTCAATGACGGACGGTGAAGGCGCCGATGCAGCCATTGTCACCGCCGATGCGGATGACAAGGCGGGAGAGATGGCGGGCCTTTTTCTCAGGGAAGGCGGACGCGTCATCGTCGGTGCTGACGCAGGCGGCGGCATTCCGCCGGAGCTGATTGCCGAGAAGGAACTTTCAGTGGGGGCGGTGACGGGGGTTGGGCCAGGGTTTGGCGATCGCGCCTGGGAACTGTCGGGACAGGGTTATCCGTCGAGCCTGGTGCGGTGGACTTTGCGCGGGAATCTTGGTGTGTTTCTGGGCCTCCTGGCGGAGCGGCGAGTTCAGATTTCGCCATTAATCTCCGAGCGAATGCCGATGGACCGCGCTGCATCCTGTTACGAGAGAATCGTTCGGTCGAACGGCGGTGTGATTGGGGCGCTCCTGACTGTTTGAATGGTTTTTTTGCCAGCGGTGGTAACGCACGCCCATCGTTGAGGTCACATGCTTCACAAAGAACCCACTCGCACTGGTTTGACAGTAGTCTAAAGCTTAAACTCCTCGCGCTGCCTGGAACCGCTCTGTGATGACAGACCAGAGTTTCTTCGGATCGTCCGGCCGAATCCATCCCATATGGTCGCAGGCGTCGAAGCCCCACACAGCCATGCGTGAAACGCCGAGGGCGGCACCGATATCGATCGCCTCTCCCTGCAGGTGTTCACGGCCTGAATCGACGCGGAAACCCTGGTACCAGAGTTCGCTCTCAATGTTGTACTTTGCGGCCAGGTCGTGAATCACTTTGCCGTATTTTTCGACATGGCCAATGGGTTTCTTCTGTAGCTCGAAGTACGGATCGGTGCTGAGGATATCGAGTCCCGGAATTTTCGCGAATTCCTCCCAGTTGGTGACGGCCCCTTCCTCTCCTTCATCGTGAGGGAGCAGGCAGAGGCAGTTCTTTCCGCCACGCTCTTTGACGGCTCCGATGACGAATGCCAGGAAGTCGCGAATGCCCCACTCGAGGTAGGCGTTTACTTCCGGGGTGCGTTGCGTTGGCATCTCATGGCCGAAGCGGTCATGGAAGTGTCCTTTGCAGACGTCACAGCGGCATCCCCACTGGCCGGGGCGTCCGCCGATCCAGGATGAGAGAGAGAAGTGAGGCTCATCCCAGAAGATATAGTCGGGACCAAGCTCGAGTGCTTTCTCGATCCACTCGATCATGAATTCTCGAAAGTGTGGATTCATCGGACAGGCCTGGCCGGCGGGCTTGCCGTCGCTCAGAACCTGGAGGCAGTCCAGGTTGCAGGCAATGAAGTTGGAGAAGGCTTCGCCGCCGAAGACTTTGCCGACTCCCCATGGATCGGCGTAAAATTCGAGTCCCGCTTCGCGAGTGATCCGGCCGATGTCCTTCATTGTCCGATGGTAGAAGAGCATGTCGTTTTCGCTGTACGTATGGCAGACGTACGTGAAGCCCTCGCGCACGAGTTGATCCATGTCCGCGGCGACATGGCGGAGAATGCGATTGCCGAAGTATGATGTTCCGATTTTTGTGGTCATGTGGGAAGGAGATCTCTGAAGACGATTGAAGACAGAATCACTGCTGCGAGGAGACCGCCGAAGTCGCCGGCAAGGCCCGCGAGAACGGCATGACGCGATTTTTTGATGTTCACGGCCCCAAAGTAAACGGCGAGAATGTAGAATGTGGTTTCCGTGCTTCCCATCATGACGGATGCGAGCATGCCGTTATAGCTGTCGGGTCCGTATTCGATCAGGACACTGTTCATGTACCCGAGTGCGCCGCTGCCGGAGAGTGGACGAATAACGGCCATGGGCAGAAGGTCTGCGGGCATTCCGATCAGGCCGGTGAAGGGCTGGAGTGCGCGAACAAAGACGTCCATCGCGTTTGAGTCCCGGAGGAGGCCGATGGCCACGAGGATGGCGACAAGATAGGGCATGATGGTGACGGCAACCTGAAAGCCTTCTTTGGCTCCTTCGACAAAGACCTCATACACTTTCACGCCACGCAGGAGACCGACGACGGGAATCAGGAAGATCAGAAAGGGCACCGCCCAATCCGCGACAACGTTGATGTATCCGAGGATCTGCTCGAGACTCATTCCTCCACCTCCTTCACGTCGTTCGGTTCAGCATCCGCCGGAATGGCAAAGACGGGAAGTTTCTCCAGAACCTTGCAGGCGATGACGGCGCAAAGCGTGGCACAGACCGTCGAGCCGAGCATCACGGGCCAGAATGCCATCAGGTTTGTGGAGCCGGAGGCGGCTCTGTACCCGATGACGGTTGCAGGGATGAGTGTGACACTCGATGTATTGATGGAAAGCAGCATGCACTGGGCGTTGGATGCGTAGTCCCGGTACTTGTTCACCTTCTGCATCTCTTTCATTGCCTTGATGCCGAGGGGGGTTGCCGCGTTTCCAAGCCCCAGCATGTTTGCGGCAACGTTCATCAGAACCGCCCCCATGGCTTCTCCGTCCGGAGGAAGTTCCGGGAACAGGAAGACCATGACGGGTTTCATGATTTTCGCCAGCATCTGAACCATGCCCGCCTTCTCGGCGATCCGCATCAGTCCTAGCCAAAGCATCATGATTCCAATGAGCTGAATCGCGAGTTCGATGGAGATCTCGGCCCACCGCGTTGCTGATTTTGTCAGCACTCCCATCCATGATTCCGCTTCAACACTTTCGCCCACATGAAGGATGGGAGGGAACCCAAGTGTCAGCGTATCCAGTCGAAGTGATCCCGAAGCCGCCTGGCCGGCAATGGCTCTGACCTCGAAGCTCACGTTGTAGGGAACATCCGGTGTGGCTCCGGGATTGGCCAGTTCAGGTTCGAGCTGAGTCAGGTCGAAGGATGCTTTGTCTTCGGCGGTCATTGCCACAGGGTCCGCCCGGAACCGTTCACCATCCTTGTCGGTAATCAGGAGGTAGAGGAGTTGACGAATGTCTGCCGGGTCCTCGTGCCCGGCAGCTTCATATTCAACGATCAGTTCGCTGGCATTCTTCGCCTCTTCCTCGATGACGAAGGTGTGGGAGAGGAGGGCGGGGTCAGCGCTCGCCTCGTAATTCCAGACAAGCTTTCCATCAGCGATCTGCACGTCTGAATCGGAGTGGGCCGTTGTTTTTTCAAAGTCTTCAAGAACAACCGGAGGAACGTCCTCCTTTGGCGGATCGCCGGAGACCACATCGCGCCAGCCAGCATAGAGAAAGGCGACGACAATCAGCCCCAGCCAAATATGATTGATCAAGTCTGAATGCTCCGTGATTTGGGATACACTGGACAGTTCCTCACCCTTGGGACGAACCGATGGGGCGTCCAGCGGATTGTTCGAATTTCCTCATGTTTCGCCAGGCATGTCTTGACAGTGTGCAGGGTATGGGAGTTTCAGGTTCGTTATGTCTACCGCCACTGCGCCTCTTGCGGCCCCGTCGGGCCGCCTGATGTCTCTGGATGTTTTTCGGGGCATTACGATTGCCGGGATGGTACTCGTTAACAATCCGGGTTCCTGGGGAGCGATGCATTCTCCCCTTCAGCATGCGAAATGGGACGGCTGGACGCCGACGGATCTGATCTTTCCGTTCTTTCTCTTCATTGTCGGCGTGGCGATGACCTTCTCTTTCGACAAGCGTCTGGCCCGGGGGGATAACAAGTGGGGATTGTTCGCTCAGGTTGTTCGCCGGACGATTATCCTCTTCGCTCTCGGGCTGATTCTCGGCGGATTTCCCGATTGGCGGCTGTGTGCGCCCTACATCCTGGTGATTGCCGGGCTCGGTTTGTTGTTCGCGGACGAGCCGGTCTTCAGCGTTCCACGGAATGTCTGGAGAGTGGTGCTTAAAATTCTGGGTGGTTTACTGACGCTGCTGGCCGTCGGGTGGTGGATTGGCGACTTCGGCTATTTTCACTCCGACCAGAGTGGAAAGTGGCTTCGTGTGCCGGGCGTGTTGAAGCGCATCGCGGTTTGTTACTTTGCCGCATCACTCATCATGTTCTTTACGACCAATCGCGGACGTGTCATCTGGACGGTTGCGTTGCTGGCGATGTACTGGTTCGCGATGGCTTCGTTCGATGCTCCTGAGAGCTATTCCACGCCGGGTCCGTCGTTTGTGGAAAATGCAGTCTGGGACGCGCCGGAGGATGCTCCTTTCCGCGGCAGGCTCAACGATCTTGTCGACGTGAAGTTGTTTGGCGCACACCTGTACCGCTTTCGCCCTGATCCGGAGGGGGCATTGTCTTCAATACCCGCGATTGCAACGATTCTGATTGGTATTCTTGTTGGAACATTGCTGAAAAGCGGTCAGAGCATGGAGCGCAAGACGGCATGGATGTTTGTTGCAGGTGCGCTGTTGATGGTCGCGGGCTGGGTTGTTTCGTGGTGGTTTCCGATCAACAAGAAGATCTGGTCCAGTTCCTACGTTCTCTTTACCGGTGGCATGGCAATGCATTTCCTTGGGGTTTGCTACTGGCTCATTGACGTTCAGGGCTGGAAGCGCGGCTGGCTTCCGATGATGGTTTTTGGCACCAACCCGATTCTGCTCTTTTTCGCATCGGGTATCGTGGCCCGAATCATCGGGGGGATGATTAAAGTGGGTTCGGGGAGTGACGCACTGGCTCTGAAGACCTATGTTTACCGCAATGCGTTTCTGGATCCGATCACGGGTTTGTTGGGCGAGGGAGCGACTTCCGCCGCCCATGCATCGTTTCTTTATTCCCTTGTCTATCTCAGCCTTTGGCTTCTTGTCATGTATCCGCTCTACAAGGCGAAAATTTTCCTGAAGGTTTAGTCTTTAAGTGGTTCAAAAAGAGTGTTCCGCGAAGTGACTGTGTGTTTGGCGATCAATCCGGAGCGTTTATTGCATTATTGAACCTCGAGGTGAAAAATGTCTGCCATTCGTAGCATTCGCCTTGGAATTGTTTCCTACACCAACGTCCTGCCGTTGGTGGAGGGACTTGAAGCAAGTTTCCGGACTCCCGTTTCAGCAACACCTCGGGAGCTTGCCGAAAAACTGGCACATGGTGAGATTGATATCGCAACGCTGCCGGTTTTTGAGTTGTTGCGAAGTGGCTACGTCCTTCTGCCTCATTGTGCGATCGCCTGCGACGGGGCCGTGCGAAGCGTGCGGCTTTTCTCCCAAACGCCTCTCAACGCGATTCGATCGGTTCTTCTCGATCGGAGTTCTCTGACATCCTCACACCTGCTGCGTATTCTCTGCAGCGAGCTGCTTCATATCAGCCCGGGCTACACCGTCTCCCGTGAGCCTCTCGGCCGGAACTTTGATATTGGTGCAACGAGGCATGACGCGGTTATGGTCATTGGTGACACGGCGCTGGCGTGGGAAAGCCGTTTCCAGTATTCACTGGACCTCGGCGAGGCGTGGAAGCAACTGACCGGTCTCCCGTTTGTTTTTGCCGGTTGGGTTGCAGGCAGTGATGTCGCGGTATCTCATGACATTGTGGATCGGTTGGTGGAGTGCCGGCAGGCGGGGGAGCGAAATGTTTATAACATCGCGGTTCGCGAAGCGGGGAGATACGATCGAGAGGTGCGCGATCTGGTGGACTATCTTTCGCAATCAATTCGCTACCGGTTGGGTGACCGAGAACTGCAGGCGATCGAACTTTATCGCTTGAAGCTGGTGGAGCACGGGCTGCTGCCGGCGGAAACGCCCTCCGTCAGGCTTTGGAATCCGAAGCCTGAGAAGGAGCGAAAAGAAGAGGATTCGAATGCTGCTGTTTGTGGCAGCTAGTCATTTCCTTTTACGCCGCCGGCCCGCCACCGGAGGAGGGTTCCTGGCGAGCCATTTTTCGCAGAGGTCAGGCCTTCTTTCCTGAGTGATCCGGAGTGCTTCCTGCAGGCGCCAGTGATCGACTGCGGCATGATTGCCGGAAAGCAGAACGTCCGGAACTGAAAGCCCCTCGAAGACTTCCGGCCTGGTATAGTGCGGTGCTTCGAGCAGCCCGGTTGTAAACGAATCGTTCGCAGCGGACGATTCGTTTCCGAGGACGCCGGGAAGCAGGCGGATGACACTGTCCACGATTGCCAGCGCGGCGATTTCCCCACCTGTCAGCACAAAGTCGCCGAGTGAAATCTCTTCGTCCACCCGGGTGTCGATGATGCGTTGATCCAGTCCTTCGTATCGCCCGCACAGAATGACAATCGGTCCATCGAGAGCGGCGAATCGCTCTGCGTCCTGCTGGGACCATGGTTTGCCTCGAGGCGAGGTATAAACCACGAGAGCACGTCCGGGTGCGTGAGGCTTGCCGGCGGTGGCATCGAGGGCCGAAGCGACCGGCTCCGGTTTCATCAACATGCCGCCGCCGCCTCCGTATGGCGAGTCATCGACTGTGCGGTGTTTGTCTACGGCCCAGTCGCGGATATCACGAACACCGATGGATACGAGATTCTGTTCGAGCGCCCGGCCGCAGATGCTCTCACGCAATGGTCCGTCGAACCATTTGGGAAAGAGCGTGAGGATTGTAAAATCGGTCGTCATCGAATAACCCAGATGTCAGTGGGAGAGGAGACCTGGCGGATGCGAATGGCATCAGCGATAACGAAGCCGTCAGCGAGGTTTGAAAGTGAAACCGACCAGGTTGTTTCAGCCGGAAAACTCCACGTTCCAAGGGCGTTCCACTGACTGCCGTTGGAACGCTGATTCATTGGAAGAGTTGTTGTTCCTCCTGAATGACTGACTTTGAAAGGTGCATTGGAAGCCCGGTTCGGATGAGCCGCCCACCATGCGGACACCTCATAGGTTCCGTCTGTTGGGACAGTGAATGTCCATTCCGCTGTGGAGCAACCGTTGCCCGCCACTGCGAGCGCATAATTTTCTCCGAACCAGCCTGGAGCACCCACGGACACTCCCCATTCAGTGCCCGGTACTGCGTCAAAGATGCGGGTAAAGGAAGAGCCGAGAGCCATGCTCGGCGTGACGTTGTATCTGCGTAACTCCAGAAGTGGCGTGTCCCGCGTGTTCAAGCCCTCGATCGTTGAGACGGCGGTTTCATAACCCGCAAGTTCAAGCAGTTCCACTGTCTCGGCATTGTACTCGCCAAAGGGATAGGAAAAGTGGCGGACCGTTTTGCCCATTCCCTGCTCGATGTCGGATTTCGACTGAGATATTTCGTTCCATTCCTGTTCAAAGGAAAGGGCTGTGAGGTTCGAGTGAGTGACCGTGTGTGACTCCGTGAACATGAGTCCGTCGGCTTCCATTTCGGCACACTCCGGGTAGTCCGCATGGTCAAAGGACGTGGGAGGCGGTCCGCCCGGCGGGACGCCCACGTAGAGTGAGTGAGCATAGTTGTAGCCGAAGAACGTCCGCCCTTCATCCCTGAGTGTTTGAAACATGGGGTAAGCCACGGAATAGACGGTGATGTAGACGTCGTCGAATGTGAGAATGACGGATTTTGACGGCGGCTCCGGTTCACCGGTTTTGATCCAGTCTTTCAGATCGTCGAGTGAAAGACACTGATAGCCGTTGTCTGCCAGCCATCTCATCTGAGTTCGAAAATCCTCCGGATCATGCCCATGAGGGCCGTCAAGCCCGTGATACATGAGGATGGGGACTCCGCGGGTGCACTCAATCCGGCTGTTGAAACCCGAATCCAGGTTGTCAATGATCAGATCAAATTCCGCTCCGTATGCGGCGCCCGCACCGAGAACGACCGTCATTGCGATCAGGGAGCGGTGACACATCGGTTATTCCTCCATGACGTAGGAAAAGATCAGGGGCGCGACGATGGAGGCGTCCGAGTTGATCATGAATCTGGGTGTCTTGCCGTCCAGTTTGCCCCATGTGATCTTTTCATTCGGCACTGCTCCCGAGTAAGATCCGTAAGACGTTGTACTGTCGCTGATTTGGGCGAAGTATCCCCAAAAGGGGACTTCCCTTTTCATGTCCTGGATGATCATGGGGACGGCACAGATTGGGAAATCTCCGGCGATGCCGCCTCCGATTTGAAAGAAGCCGATGCTCGTGTTCTCTTCCGCTTTTTTCAGGTACCACTCCGCCAGAAACTGCATCATTTCCGTCCCGGATCGAACGGCGCGATGGTTTGCAATTCTCCCTGTCATGACGCTGGCGCAGAAAATGTTCCCATGAGTACTGTCTTCCCATCCCGGAGTCAGGATGGGAATGTTCTTTTCCTTTGCCGCAAGGACCCAGGAATGCTCCGGAGGAATCTGATAGTGTTGTCTCAGGGAAGGGTCATCCATCAGCCGATAAACGTATTCGTAAGGGAAAGCCGACTTTCCACTGCTCGCAGCTTCGGACCAGTAGTCCAGCAGGATTCCTTCCGTGTGCCGCATGATGGTTTCCGGAATGCAGGTGTCCGTAACACGATTGAATCCTTCGCTGTACAGTTTGAGTTCATCCTCGACGGAGAGCGCGCGCCAGTCCTGGATGACTTTGTATTCGTCGTGGGCGAGGAGGTTGAAAATGTCCTCCTCAAGATTTGCGGCTGTACATACAATGAACTGAACCTTGTCTTTGCGGATCATGTCGGCGAGAGTGATGCCGATTTCGGCAGTACTCATGGCACCCGCCATGGCCAGCAGCATTTCACCTCCGCTGTCCAGGTGATTCCGCCATGCCTTTGCGGCATCGAGGGTCTCACGGGCATTGAAGTGCAGGAAGTTTTTTTCCATAAAACTGCTGATGGTCATTTCGGTCTCGCTTTCGTTCATTGTTCGGGAGGGCGAAGAGGAAAACACAGCTGAGGTGGGTTGCAAGCATGATGCTTGCAAGATGCAAAAGGCCGGTCGCCTTTTGGACGACCGGCCTGCACACGGCTGAAACATCCCTCCGGGACTAGTAGCTTCCCGGAGCGAGAGGTGTTCGGCGCATCGGGACTTGTCCCGCCGGCGTCGTGCCATTGGCGTCCGGATCGTTCCCCATGATCATGAACATGAAAGGCAGTCCTCCCTGATTGCCGCCGAGAGTAAAGACCGGCTCGAGAGCGCGAGCAATGCGGGTCCGGCTTTCGTCGAGATGAGCGGCAGTCCAGGCGTCGAGCTTTGAGGCGGATTTGTCCTCAAGGATGGCGTCGATCTCCTCGCGGATGTTCTTCAATTGTTTCCAGGCCAGTGTCCGGGCAACGGCGGGGTAATAGCTGTCCTCTCCGGCAGTGGCGATTTCGACAAGCTGGCTCACGTATTCCCGTTGAAGGTTTCGTCGAAGGGTCGAGATCATCGGCTCGCGCAATGTGTGAGAACGGCCGATGCGTTTGGTGTCCTGCACTTCCGACCAGATCGAATCCGTCAGGGACTGCATCATTTCCGCAAGGGTCAGTATGTCGTCGCTCTTTGCAGCGTGAAATTCGGCATCGTACAAGTATCCAATACGATCGGTATTCAGCAACAGGAAGAGGACGCGGTTCTGGTAACGCAGAATCACATCCTGAACGCTTGGAGTCAGAGGTTCAAGCCAGTCGTAACTGCCCTGGTGATACCAGCGACCGGCTGCGAGGTGGTTCTGGATCTCAGGGGAGATTTCGATGGAGTCTTCCGCAAAGAGAACCTCGGTGATCAATTCCAGGGCCTCACGCTGTTGTTTGCCCGGAATGACGGTGATAGGCGGTCTGGCGTTCGGATCTCCTTTGTGATCACGTCTCAGATCGTAACCGCCAACGTACTTGGCTGCCGCGAGGGCGGCACGGGCACGTTGCGCAATCAGGATCATGTAGGCATCCTTCGCTTTTGCCCAGCTTTCGTCTTCTTTCACAACGACTTCCAGAAGCTTTTCCGTAATTCTGTCGGCCAGCTCGACACGCGCCTTGAAGAAGGTCAGAGAATCGGATCCCAGATCCCAGCGTGTGATCAGTGGATCCGGGGAGGAAACGTCTTCGTCGGTACCGTAGTCATGTCCATCCTCCGTTACCTTGTCGAGGATGCCCGAGAGCATTTTTTCCTCGTTCGATTCGTAACCTGACGAGCCGGGGACGGAGTAACCGTACTCAATGGCCCAGATGTCGTAAGGACCGATGGTCGGAGTTATCCAGACGTCGGGCATTGAACCGTCTGCCCGCAGTGTGAACGGATTGTAGTCCATGACGGAACCGGATGTTGGTTCTTCCGGATCGGTCGCGTTGACGATTTCCTCATAGGACTTCCATGAGGAAGCCTTGAAGTTGTGACGCAGGCCAAGCGAATGGCCGACTTCGTGGGCCACGATTTCGCGAACCAATGGACCTATGAACTCTTCCGGCCATTCGTCCAGAAGGCTCTTTTGCTTTTCCTCTTTTGATTCTTCCTCGTCTTCTTCCTTCTTCTCTTCTTCATCGGAACCGTCTTTTGACTCGGACTCCTGCGCCCAGATTCCGAATTCGAGTCCCATGCCGGCGAGAGCGAGCTCGCGGCTCAATTCATGACCGATCGCGCACTGTGAACCGTGACGATGAAAAGCCCCGGTGGATTCTGAAGTGAGTTCCTCGGCAAAGAGTTTTTCCGGAGTCATTCCGGCCAGGGAGGGGTCGTTCTGAATGCGCAGGCTGTAGTCGAGAGCAATTTCATTCCAGAGTGGATGCTCCCACGGGTTGCGGGCCAGACGATGGCGCAGGCGCGGCGAGAGATCTCGTGTTTCGGGAACGGAGTCGACGAAGAGTTTGTAATCCTGGATGTAGTAGCGCACCATGGATTCATCGAAGAGAATGTCAGAATCGAGTACCTGGCCTGTCCGGGGATTTACCCGGGAGGGTGCAATCGCGAAAGCCCGCTGCGAGGCAATCCACCGGAAGAAGTTGTAACGGGCGTCCTCGGGATCGAGATTCGCGAAATCATTGGTTTTCGTTTGCTGGCGAACCTCGATGGCATCGACGTAGCCGATGGCCTCAAAGGCCTTGTTCCATGATTCGATTCCCTCCCGAACCCAGCGCCTGTATTTCACGGGAACCGTGTGCTCGATGTACATCACGATGGGTTCCTTCGGCGGCGACATCGACAATGAGGGGTCCTGTTTTTCCAGATGCCAGCGATTGATGAAGCGGTCGAACGTGGTGTCGGCTCTGTCGTCCTTCGAAAAATCGTGCTGTGCTGTCAGAAAGTAACCAACACGTGGGTCCGCCTTTCGGGGCTTGTATCCCGTGTCCTTGAGCTGGCCGATATTGAAGTAAATACCAGATGAGGAGGTTTCACCGCGGAACCGCAGCTCAACAACGCTGTTCGTCTCGAAGGACTTTGCTTTGGCCACCTCCACGAACGCTCCGGGAGGGGCGGCGTAAGCGAACGTGGAGGCTTCGGACTCGAGCAGCGACTTGAGATCGATCAGTACGTTGCCGTTCGGGTCCTGTCCGGTGATCTTCGTTCGGGCGAGAACTTCGTCAGGGTACGAATACTCCACCACATCGGCAAGGTCTCCGGAGGCCTTGTAAAAAATATTGGGCTTCATCAGGAGGAGCTCTTCGTCCCGCCGCTCAAACTTCAACACAAGATCGTTGGTCTGAAGTCCGGCCAGGGGGCCAAAGGAGAGGCTTGTGGCGACGAGGAACTCCTTGCCGAGGAGCTTTGAGGGAATTTCGGCCAACAGCTTGTTTTTCTTCTCGTTAGCCCACAGGATGAAGAAACCTTCTCGCTTTTCAAGGTCCTCCACTCCCTCCTTGATGGGAGGCGGGCCTTTTGGTTTTTCCGGCTTTTCGCCGTTGGGCTGGGCGTGGGCCGTCACGGCGAAGAGAGCCAAAACGGCCAGGATGCTGTGGATCAGGTGTCGTTTCAAGGGGATAACCTCCATCGCCCGCCCGCCCGGACGAGCATGCAAATCCGTGAGAATCAGTCTTTTCCCCTGGCGTCCCCGCGGCAAGGGCGAAAAGAATAGACGGACCATGGAAGCGGCAAACATGCCGTAATCGGGCAAGTCTCCAGGCAGGGAGTCGATCTGTCCGTCCGGGTCCGTGTGTTGCGACTGCTGAAGACGAGTCGAATGACCGGAGGAAAGATGAGTTCAGCGGCTGAAAAAACCTACTACCGGGCAAGTCTGGGACTGAAGGGTGAGATCTCCAGTCAGGTGGCCGCCGACTATGCCAGCGGTCTCATTCAGTACTTTCGTGCTCACGGTAACCGGCTGGATGTGCCCGATGCGAAACTGACGTTCCATCTGGCGAAGGAATTCGGCTTCTGCTACGGTGTCGACAAGGCAGTGGACATGGCCTATGAGGCGCTCAGGAAGTTTCCGGACCGCCGGATTTTTCTCCTGACGGAGATCATTCACAATCCCCGCGTGAACAAAAGACTGATCGATCAGGGAATTGTTTTTCTGTCGGGTCAGTACAAACACCCCGAGCTCAAGTTCGAGGACATCACACCGCAGGATGTCGTGCTGATTCCCGCATTTGGAACTTCCGCGGAGGAACTTGAGAAGCTCAAGGGCATTGGTGCCATCATCGTTGATACAACCTGTGGCTCTGTCGTGCACGTTTGGAAGCGAGTGGAGCGCTATGCGAAGGACGGGTTCACGTCGCTGGTTCATGGCAAGTACTATCATGAGGAAACGATTGCGACAGTATCGATGGCTCGCACACACGGCGGCCACTTCATCGTGGTTCGCAACAGGCAGCAGGCACAGGTTGTTTGTGATGCGATCGAAGGAAAGCGCTCCGCTTCGGAAGTGATTTCCACTCTTCATGCCGATGCCGTTTCGAGGGGTTTCGATGCGGAGCATCATCTCAAGAGAATTGGCGTGGCCAATCAGACGACAATGCTGGCCAGTGAATCGCTGGAGATCGCGGCGATGGCGGGCGATGCAATCGCACGGCGTGAAGGTGTCTCCTCAAGGCGGGACTGTGAGTTCTTTCGAAGCTTCGACACCATCTGCAGCGCAACCCAGGACCGTCAGGATGCCATCAGCGATTTGGTTGCCGAAGCTGACCTGGACCTCGTGCTGGTCATTGGAGGCTATAACTCATCGAATACGGGCCATCTCCTTGCCGTCGCCCGCCGGAATTGTCCCGCCTACCATATTGAGGATGCTTCATGTCTCCTGGAAGAGCAGGCGATCAGTCATCTTCCACGGGGAAAAACGGAGCCGGAAACCACGAAGAACTGGCTGGGAAGCGGACAGCTGAATGTGGGGCTTACGGCAGGGGCGAGCACGCCAAACCGAGCCATTGCAGACACTGTTTTTCGGTTAATCGAACTCCGCGGACTCAATGCGGCGGATGTCCTGCCGGAGGAGGCGCTCAGTCAGGCTCGATAGATTCGAATGTTATCGATCAGCAGTGACCCTGTCGTCGCGAGATTGTCCCGAATGGAAAGAGTGTTGAGGTGCTTGGGACAATTGTTGAGACGTGTTCCCATGGCGACGGGCTTGTCATCCACATAGCCATCCACAATGTGTCGAGGCAGGTCGATTTCGAACCGGATGTGTGCCCACTTGCCGAACTCATAAGCTGTGGCCTCGTTCTGGAGGCGAAGCGTTGGCTTTGCGTTCGAATTTGTACGATGCACAATCGTGTGAATGGACTGGCGGAAGTCTTCGTCCTTCTCAATGTAGAAACCGAGGAGGTACTTGTTCTTGTCGTCACAGCGCATATCGAACTCGACGCCGATGCGTCCGGACGCGTTGGGGAAGCGGCATGCATAGTAAGCACTGCCGATTCCCTGCTTCTTTTCGAAGCGAAGAGAGCGGGAGCTGCCGCTTGCTCCCACGTCGTGAACAAGAAGCGACGCGTATTCGTAGTCGCCTTTCCAGTTTGCCGGAGCGGAGCCGGGTGATTCCTGTTCGAAGTCCTGGGTATAGAATTCCTCGGCGGAGGGCGGAGCGGCCACGGGAGGAGTGGGCTCGGCGCGTGGAACCTGGGGATCCGGTGTGGGAGGTTCCTTGAACTCCGTCGTGTCTTCCTTCACGGGTGTTGTGGCAGGAGGTTGTTGCTCTTCTTCAAAAAGAAAATCGAGTTTCACCCCGGACTCCTCCGTTTGACCGGAGGCTGCCGGTGCCGGTGGCTGGGCCTGGGGTGGAGGAGCCGCCGGTGGTGCGGGTGCGGGTGGTTGCTGTGCCTCAGCGACTTCGCCGGCCCGCGAGACCGTTCCCGGGCGAATACGAGCTTCCGGACCAACTTCCTGTTGTGGTGCCGCCTGGGGTTGAGCAGGCGGCTGCGAGGGGGCCGCCACCTGCTGAGCGGGACGAGCTGCGGGTGCGGGAATCCCGAGGCTGCCGACGTTTGTGGAACTTCCTGAGGTTGCCGGTGTGGAGGACTGCAGCTTTCTGAGTCGTTCCTGGTCCTTCTTTTTGCCGCGAGTAATGACAAAGAAAACAGCTCCTCCAACCACAAGAATCCCCGCGATCACTCCACCAATCAGTCCGAGTGGAAGGCCGTCGTCCTGAGCGAGAGGAGTTACAAACCCATCGGGAGGAGGGGCGCTCGCCAAACGCTGGTTCAGGCTTCGAATCTTCTCATCCGCCTCCTGCCAGCGTGCTGTGCTGCGGTCGGCTTTGACCTTAACATCCGACCAGATATCCAGAGCCCCGGTCAGATCGCCGCGTTCTTCCGCCCGCTGAGCGGTCAAGGCCAGCTGGCTCAACTCTTCTTGAAGAATTGCCTGCTGTGAAACAGTTGGACTCGGTGCCGGAATGCCAAGGTCGATGGGAGCAGGGGTGGATGTTGCGACGGGAAGAGGGGTTGATGTGGCGACCGAGGGCTCGGAGGGCGCCGTGAATTGACGGGGACTGGGATCAGCGAGCAGGAACCCTTCGTTTTGGAGTTGGCTGGCAACAGTCGACGCCTGACTGGCAGAGGTGAACTGGCCAACATAGACGGAGTAGCCGCTGCCTTCTGATACCACGTTGACGACCGGGTAATCGCTGAGTTGCTCGGCAAGACTGTCGGCAACGTTGCGTGGACTGCCCTCTACAACAAGTATTCGATAAGCGGTTTGGCCCGCCGAAGACGAAGCACCTGTCGAACCGACAATGACGCTTGAACCCGGGTCGAATGCGGTGGAGACGCGCAGGTTATCGAAGTAAACTTCGTTGTACTCCTGACCGAGAGCGATCGTTCCCTCTGCAAACTCGGGATCGCTCGCCGTCAGGACCTGTTGTCCGTTTACGAAGGCACGGAGGTTTGAGCCCTCAACCTGGAAATCGAGACGTGTCGGAGGTCCCGCAGGAGTGTTCCCGTAAAAACGGGGTAAAGACGCCCTCGTGCTCGTCAGGGATGTCGAACGCCCGTTCGAAATCTTGAAGATTTGAATCTGGGTTGTGATGCTGCCGCCACCCGCGGGGGTAAGAGCTTCGAGAGAGACATAATAACAATTCTCGTTATCAATCCAGCGAGCAGCGAGCGTTACGACTCCGGAATCCTGAACCATTCGAAGATCGACGCCGACGGTGTAGTTGCTCCATGAGTCCGAACCGGGTTTCTCGAGAACCGCCCACGCCAGACCCGGATCGTAATCATCGCCGTTACCCGTATAAAATCGGCCGTCCCGGATAATCCAGAAGGAGGTGTCGATGGCTCCATAGGAGACCCAATTGGGAGGGCGGGTCCCGTTGGGTCCGTCGAAAGAGTCGCCATGCTCTTGCGCGAAGGAAGGGACGCTCAGTGCCACCATGAGAGCCATGATGACTGGTAGCAATCGATTCGTTCGCAGACGCATTCCCGGCGCACTCCTCATTCAGACGTGGTATTTTGTCACAACTCGCTGACCAATTTGCTTCAAGGGCGGCAACCAGGCGATTGTTTCCGCAAAGCGAATTTCTTCAGGCCCCTGAGGTCTGCGTGAAGGGGATTCACGAAGCGGAGGCAAAACCGGTCAAGGCGAAAGCCCGGAGGTTCACTCCAAGACATCCGTTGACCTCAGCAACGATGGGAGGGTTACTGTGACTATCGTCGGTTCGACGAGTTCGGCCGCTTGGCCGACTCGCCGTCACAAGAGGGAATCCGGTGGAAATCCGGAACTGCCCCGCAGCGGTCAGTGGAAACGAAAGTCGCCTCACAAGCACTGGTTTGCAAGAACCGGGAAGCGGCGGCGAGTAGGCAACCCGAACAGGGTCCGTCCACAAGTCCGAAGACCTGCCGATGGTCCATCCGGTTCTTAAGCCGATGGAATTGCGGAATGCCTTCGAGGGAAAGGTGTGCCGGTCCATGTCTCGTAGAGATTGCCGCCCGGGCTCCGGACAAGATCCGGCTTGTTTATGCACTTTTCCTCGATCCGTTTCCGTATCGAGGAGGAATATTGGTTTGCATTCATCAAGTTCGATCCTGCTGCTCGCTCTTTGCGGAGTTGCGCCGGCCACTTTCGCACAAACCGCCTTTGAGCCGCCATTGAAGCTGACGGATTCGAGCACCAGGTATCGACTGACTCGAAATCCAGGGAGCAATGCCGCGTTTGATTCTGACGGAACTTTGCATCTGGTTTATTGGGGCGGGGGAGACGCAACGCTCCCTTCTTCACCCTCGGCTGTTTACTACCGAAGCAGATCGGCATCAGATGTCTGGTCCGTGGCGGAGGTTGTTGACGACTCTTTCCACGATTCAGGATCAGGACTCGTTCGTTTCGGAGGCAGGCAGCCGTCTCTCGCTGTCGATGCAGATAATGGTGTGCATGTAGTCTGGCACGACCATCGCCATTCCAATCCCGATCCTCCTGCCGGCGGAATCGATAACATCGAAATTTACGCGGACTATCGTCCCTTTGGAGGGTCTTTTTCGACAACCGACATTCGCTTGACGGAAACCTCCGCCGGTCATCTTGGCGATAACGGATATCTTCCCGGAATCGCGGTGGCACCCAGTGGTGTGCTGTCTGTCGTGTGGCATGACTTCAACGCCGACTTTGACGTTTCAGACATTTATGTTCGCCGCTCAGACACCTCGGGCAACTTTACGGCGGTTACGGGACTGGGTTCGTTTCGTTTGACGAATCTTTCGAACCGGGCGGGGCTTCCGGCATATGTGACTGCCGACATTGCGGTAAACCCGACAGGTGATACGGGTGTGGTATGGACTGAGAATTTTGGCGGAACCAGTGCGGCGACGTTTGCTATTGTCACCGATCCTGTCACAACAGCCAGCGAGATCGTCGCCAGCTCCACAACCGCCGGTTTCTTTGACCCTCCAAAGCTGATTGTCGCACCTGACGGTTCGTTCTGGGTAATCTACACGGATGAGTCAGGTGCCACAAGGGATGTGGTTGCAGTCCGGTACGATTCGAGTTCCGGCACATTCGACTCGCCGGTTGCCATCAGTGCGGAACCCACTTTCGACGAGTCTGCATGCGATGCGGAGTTCTCGTCCGATGGCCGCCTTCACGCTGCGTGGGTGGATCGCCGGTCGGGACGTCATGTTTACTACGCCGAAATCGATCTCACAGGGCCGGTGAAGGTGCAGGAAACCCGGCTCACGACAGCAGCCGCAACATGGGAAAGACCTTCGCTTGCGCTTGATGGAAGCAGCCTTCCGCATGTGTTTGCGGAGGAATTTGTCAACGCAGCCACCGGCGATGTCTGGTACTTTCAGCCACAAACGGTCTCGTCCGTTTCCAGCTGGGGGATTTGGCAATGAGGCGCTGCCGGGCTTTTACACTGATTGAGCTGCTCATTGTTGTGGCGATTATCGCGGTGCTCGCGGCGATTGCGACGGTGAACTTTCTAGAGGCAAAAGAACGCGCCCTCAAATCGTCCAACGCCGCAAACATGAAGACTATAGCGGCAGCGCTGCAGTTCTACTACACCGACTACAATCATCTGCCTCCGGGTGACCGTCAGGCGGGTCCTTATCCTTCTCACACCACGGCGTTTGCCGCCGTTGGGGACGGGCCGGCCGCCGGAGGATCATGGGACGGTGTTCCATGGCTCCTGGTGGAGCTTCGCTACGTTGAGAACTGGCGCACACTTTTTAATCCAAAGTATCTTCAACTCTATCGCAGTGAGGGAACCGTTGGTGGCCAGCAATGGCCGCGGTTTCATAACTTTCGCTACGCATGGAACAGCGCGGCACTCTCAAGTGGTGGACACCTGGGTGGCACGGCTCATATTGAGAACGGAGATACATGGCTGATGCGCGACCTGTGGGTCGGTCCACGCTCCGGTTTTTACGGTTCATCCTGGCCTGATTATCCTGCGGATTACAGGTATCCCTGGGGATACGGCAAACTTGAAGGGCAGGTGGAGAACGTGATGTATTCAGATCTTGCCGTCAGGGAAGTTGTCGGCGGTACCGACCGGGTTCCCGACCCGGCAGAGTACTGAAGGAGACCGTCTTTCCCTACAATTTCCAGTACCATTTCTTTTTGTTAAAGTACCAGACGACAATCCATAACAGAGCCGTGTAAACGAGCCCCCAGAACACCCCCATCCATCCTCCTTTCCCAAAGAATGCAAGCACTGCATTTGACGGTTCGTCGCCGCCAATAAAGAGCGCCCAGTTGTGAACAAAGACGTTATCCTCTGTAATGCGATTGAACGCCCCAATCACGCCAAGTGATTCATAGGTTCGTCGAAGAACGATCATAAGGAAATACGCGACCAGCGGGTTTCGTCCAAAAGTATTGAGTGGAGTTGCCCAGGTACGAAAACCCAACACGTCAATGACGTAGTAGAAGATCAGGAAGCACAGTGCTCCGAGTCCGCCTGTGAAGAACGCATAGGATGTTGAGACGTTTGGCTTGTCGAATGCCAGGCTATAGTTCGACGTGCTCATGCCGGTGAAATGAATGGCAAGACCGGCGATGGTGAAAACGCCGCCGACGAGAAGACACCGGCGAATGATCGAATCTTTGTCGCGTGTGATGATGGCCTCGCCGACAAGAACGCCGATCATGGTCATCACGCCGTAGGAAATTGAAAGCCACGGGAGGCAGTGAATTGTCAGGGGTTTGAGCCAGTTTTCATCCGGATTCAGAAGGGTTCCCAGCCCGCCCTGTTGCGGGCGAATGGCTCCTGTCCATGCAGGCCATACCTCCGTCAGCACGAGGTTGAGCAACCCGAGACCCACTGTGATTGCCCAACGAGCTTTCACGGGCGCTCGTACAAGGGCACATCCGCAAAAGTAAGCGACTCCGATAGCCTGGAGAACGCCCCACCACCAGCTCATCTGCTTGATTACCAGAGAAATGTAAATCACTCCGGCAACAATCAGCATCAGGGTTCGAGAGAGAACGTGCCGCCACCATTCGCCGCCGCGGCGAGATCGCGAAAGAGGAATGCAGACACCCACGATAAAGACGAACCAGGGAGCGATGAGATCCGTGAATGTGACTCCAACAGTCTTGCGTGCGTGATAGTCTTCATACTGCGGCAGGGCCCGGATTTCCTCTTCACTTAAACCGCTCTCGTGCTGCTTCAGTTCCCAGATGTCATATCCCACTTCCGCATGCCACCAGGTGGAGACGGGAAGACTTCCAAACCAACCGGTCGTGTGGGGGAGGGGGTTGGCGATGTCCCGCCAGTATCCTCCCGCGGCAATCGCGATGACAAAGACCATGCCGAGGATGGTGAATCCCCGGAATGCGTCGAGAGATTCAATCCGTTTCTTTTTCGCCTGATCCTGAGGTTCCGGCTGACCGGGTGTCATGAGATGGCTCCGTCCGGCGTTGATGAGAGGGGCGACTGGGACGATGATTCTCCAGAATTTTCCGGGCAAGCCGCTTCATACGCCCGGCAACGTTTCCTTGCCGGGCGATTTCGACAAGTTCCATGAAGTGCGGATTCAGAAGGATTTCACCGTAATTCGAAAGTTCAACATGTTCAATCTTCGGATAGCCGCCTGAAAAGGGCTCGAAGTTCCTGGCATCAAGGTTCCTCGGCCGATTGATATTGAAGCGGTCTCGCGACGTCCCGTTGGACAGGCGGGACAAGGGAGTTGACAAATGCTGCCGGCTTCAAGGCGGACGGATGTTATCTCGTGGGGTTGCGTTGATTCGATGTCATGGAACGGGAGGCGATGAAAAAGGCTGATGGGGTGTCATGAGAGGAACCCATAATACGATTCAGGCAACCGGAAGCTGCAGGTTTCTGATCTGTTGTCCGAGGTCTTCAACCCGGACATCATGGGGGTCGGTGCCCTGGGAGAGAGTGACGGCGAAAGCCGTCAACATCGATATTCCCAGTTGAATCCTTTCGCCGGAAGAAACGGCGGTTTCCAACAGAAGGCCGTGGCCGAAAGGGCCCCGGGCCGCGCCCATGCTGAGGGGCATGGCTCCGTCTTCGTCCTGATTCAAGCGATAAAGCATGGCTGTGTTTCCCGAGTTGGCGAGAAACTGGTGCAGCTCATACGCCCAGTGTCCTTCCAGATGCTCAAGAGCCGACCGAATGCAGTCGGAAATCCGCCTCGGTTCAAAGTCGCGGGTGGCTGTCCATATTCCCACGTCGAGATCGTCTTCGATACAGATGTTGCAGGCTGGTGTGATTCGCTCCGTTGTCACTAGAACACCTCCTGCCGGCCGCCACTCGATTGCATCCAAAGCGTGACCGCTGATTTCTCGATGACCGGCAGAAGAAGTTCAATGGCACTTGCAAGGTCTTCGCTTCGCATTCCCGCGGGCAGATGCAACGGGAAGGGCACTTCAGCGACGCCGCATCGCAGCGTTGCCTCTTCCTCGGCGGGGTTGAGGGATTCATCCTCTCGAGCATCAAGACGCAGTGTGACAGAGGCGGGAGGAATATCCATGGAGAAGGTGAGCTGGAAGCCGACGCTTCGCTGGTAGACGTCGTAGTCGCCTCTGATGGCTTTCTCACAAGCCAGCCATGGAAGGTCTCGAGGACGGATTCCTCCCCGTTCATTCATTGCCGCGGCATAATCCGGACGCATGGGAGTTGCCTCAATGGAGGTCCGGCCGAACCGGCCGGTGATCCGCTTGAAACGATTTGCGCGGCCTGCAATCATGCCGGCCGTGGCGCTGGCCTGAGCCGCAACACGGCTGCTGGGCAGGCCTCGAATCCGGCGAAGACGCGCATTGTATTCTTCGGCGCGGTGAGCTGCCTTTTGAACGGTGTCTTCCGGAACGTTGGATTCATTGTCGAACTCGATAAAAATCATGCCTGGAGATTCTCCCACTCTGTATCCCGCCGCAGATCGCAAACCAGGGGATCGGCCACGGTACCTCCAATTACGGGAATCGACCGGGACCGCGTCAATTGCATTTCAGGTTGTGGGAAACCCGGTTAACGTAACCGTTTTCCCTTGCCCTGAATTCCCCCCTTCGTGATGCGGGTCGGCGTCCACTCAATCCAGACAAAGTGAGCAGTTCATGACAGCTGAACCCTCGGTTAAAACGCGCACCGTCCATTACGTCCTCAGCACCCACTGGGATCGCGAATGGTATCAGGCGTTCCAGGATTACCGCGAGCGTCTGGTGCTTCTGATGGACCGCATCATTGCGGGAATCGAGGACGGACGGGTCCGTGGACCCTTTCAGACCGACGGGCAGGCCATCATTCTCGAGGATTACCTTGAAATTCGCCCGGAGAGAAGAGCTCAGGTCGAACAGCTCGTTCGAGACTGCAAGTTTGTCGTCGGTCCGTGGTATGTTCTGCCGGATGAATTCATTGTCAGTGGAGAATCCATTGTCCGGAATATCCGCCTGGGACGTCAAATCGCGCGAGAATTCGGTTCGGAGCCGTCCGGCGCCGGGTTTGCATGCGACCTTTTCGGTCATATCGGGCAGTTGCCACAGTTACTCAATGGATTTGGAATCGACAATGCACTCATCTGGCGCGGCATCAACCTCTATGACAAACGCAACTTCGTCTGGGAGGGCGTGGACGGTTCGGAAGTTGTCGCCTATGAATTTGCCAACATTGGCTATTGCGATTATGCGTTCAAGGTTCGCGATGCGGACAAGCGGGATCTGAAGTTTGACCTCGAGCGGAATCGCCGGCAACTGAATGAATACATCGACTACGAGGCATCGCATACCGAAATCGACAGTGTTTTGATTTTCGATGGTGGCGATCACCAGGAATGGGACCCTGAGGCCTACGACTTGTTGTGTCAGACCATGGACAGCGGTAAAGAAGGCTTTAACATACGTCACACGGATCTGGACACGTTTGTGCGCGAGATGGTCGATCAGAAGGACCGAATCACAACACGTCTCAAGGGCGAGTTGAGGGAGACGGGCAAGGTGCCCGGCAAGGCCGGGCACCAGATTCACGGCGTTCTTTCGAGCCGTGTCTGGATCAAGCAACAGAATCAGCATTGCCAGAACATGCTCTGCCATTGGGCGGAGCCCATCAGCACTTTTGCAAACATGGCTCTTGAAACGGAGTACCCGGACGGGTTCCTGAATGTTGCATGGAAATGGCTGATCAAGAATCATCCGCATGATTCGATCTGCGGCTGCAGCATCGATCAGGTTCACGAAGACATGAAGTTTCGTTTCAGTCAGTCGAGGCAGATCGCGGAACTGCTGACGCGTGAAACGTCTTACCGGATTGGTGCGAGCATTGAAGAAGCCCCGGAAGAGAATGAGGTCCGTGTGGTTGTCTTCAATCCTCTGTCCACGGACCACAACGGTCCGGCGACAGTGGAACTGGAACTTCCAACCGACTATCCGGTCTTCCAGGAATTCTTTGGTTTTGAGCCTCTTCCCGTGTTCACGGTGCATGGTCCCGATGGTGAGGAAATCCCATATCAACGTGTCGGGCAGGACATGGGTCGCAAAAAGATGCGCATTCGTCCGACAAAGTTTCCGGATGATCTCATCGTGAACCGGATCACTGTCTGTCTTCCCCTGAGCATTCCGGCAATGGGTTACACATCACTGACTGTCAGACCCGCCGTGGACAAGGAGCCCCGGCGTTACTCTATGGTTCCTTCACTCGTGACGGGCAGTCAGGCCATTGAGAACGAAGGTCTCCGCGTTGAAGCGACACCCCACGGAACTCTGAGGCTAACGGACAAGAAAACGGGAGAGGTTTACAACGATCTGCTTGTTTTTGAGGAACGGGCTGACATCGGCGACGGATGGTTTCACGGGGTTGCCGTCAATGATCAGGTTGTCTACTCGTCCGCGGCCGCATCGGATGTTTCCGTGATTGAAAACGGGAAATATCAGGCGGCGATCCGTATTCGCACAACGATGCGGATTCCGGAGGAGTTCGATTTCGAGCACATGGTTCGATCGGAGCGACGAGTTGAGTTCGTAATCGATACTGTCGTTCGACTGAGAGCCGGCTCCGATCACGTCGAACTGAAGACCACAATCAACAACACGGCGAAGGACCATCGCGTCCGAGTCTTTTTTCCGTCAGGCGCGAAGGCAAAGACGTGGCTTTCCGATCAGGCATTTGACGTTGTTCAGCGCAACATCGCTCTGCGTGAGGATAACCACGAGTGCTTCGAGCTGGAAGTTGACACGAAGCCGCAGCAGTCCTGGTCGGCGGTTCATGATGACAGGCGGGGCCTTGCCATTATCAGCACAGGATTGATCGAAAGCGCGGTTCCTGACGTTGAGGAGAAGCCTCTGGCGTTGACGTTGTTTCGAAGCACGCGCCGCACCGTGGCGACCGACGGTGAACCGGAAGGACAGATTCCCGGCACCATGTCCTTTACATATGCGATCAAGCCGCTCAGCGGTTCTCCCGGCCGCCGCCGACTGTTTGACATCGGCCAGGCGCTCGGAGCGGGACTGCGGACTGTCTGTATGCGTTGGCAGGATGTTGATATTCATCAGCAGGAAAATGTATTGCCGAGACAAGCCGGATTCCTTCGCCTTGATGGCGGCGCGGTTATGACGAGTTGCAGGACGGTTGGCGACTCCGTTGAGATACGTGTTTTCAATCCCGAGACAAAGGGCATTGAAGCGAGACTCGACTGGTCCGCCAATCCGGGTGCGATGAGGAAACTTTCCTCCGTGGCTGAGGTGGACCTCGAAAGCAAGCCCGTTAGCGAACCAAAAAAACTGACCGGCAAATCATTCGTTTTCGGTCTTGAACCGAAGAAAATTGTTACGTGGCGCTTTAGTTGACAGCGTCCGGTGCCGTAATTTTGACATCATCCCTTATTGGAAGATCAGGAGGAAGACCATGCTTCCCTTTGGTTCACTGGGCCTTGGATCGATAGCCCTGCTCTCGAATGCGAAAACCCGATCGCTTAGTGCGGAAAACCCGACGGGTGAAAAAGGAAAGGGAGACATGGCGGGGGAGAGAGGCATTGCGTGGCAGTGCGCGAAAGACCTTGGCCCCGGCTGGAAATGCAATCCCGCCGTGATCGTAAAGCCTCTTCAGTTGTTTACCATGGCTGATGTTGAAGGGCCCGGCGTGATTCAGCACATCTGGCTGACGACGCATCACATGAACTGGAGAAAACTGGTTCTGAGAATGTACTGGGATGGAGAGGAAACGCCTTCCGTTGAAACGCCTTTGGGTGATTTTTTCTGCATGGGGTGGAATGAAAAGTCGAATGTCGCAAGCATCCCGATTTGTGTGAATCCTTCGTCCGGCATGAACAGCTACTGGCCAATGCCGTTCCGCAAGTCAGCACGTATCACAGTTGAGAATACCACCAATGATGAGCTCGGGGCGCTGTACTATCAGGTGACGTACGCCCTGACTGAAGTTCCGGACGATGCGGCATATTTTCATGCTCAGTGGCGCCGAAGCCATCCTCTCCGCCACAGGGAAGTGCACACGCTCGCGGAGGGAATTCGCGGAAAGGGCCATTACGTCGGAACTTATCTCGCCTGGCAGGCCAACAGCACGGGATGGTGGGGGGAAGGTGAGATCAAATTCTATTTGGACGGCGATACGGACTATCCCACGATTTGTGGCACGGGGACGGAGGACTACTTCGGCGGAGCATGGAACTGGGAGGAACCGCCGGGAACGCACAGACTCTACTCAACTCCTTTTCTCGGACTTCATCAGCATGTGACCGGTGACGGACAGACAAAACAGGGCCGGCGGTTTGGCATGTACCGTTGGCACGTTCCGGATCCGATCCGTTTTGAAGAGGACCTGCGTGTCACGATTCAAGCGTTGGGGTGGCGCGAGCCGCGAGAAAATCGAGGGCGTTACCAGGCTCTTCAGGACGATCTTGCCTCGGTGTCATACTGGTATCAGGCGGAACCGCATGTTTCGTTTCCAGCACTGCCGGGAATTGATATTCTGGAGAACACCTGAAACGCTTCCCGCTTGACCACCGGTCGTGCACGGGTCTGCGACATAGGACTCAAGGAAACCCACCGGGGAGTTTTTCCATGAGTACGCACCAGTGGACCGTGCTTTCTCTTCTCATCAGCTGTACCGCCGTTTGGTCCTCGTTTGCGGCGGAAGAGCGGCAGGATCTTCAGAGTTACTCTGACGAGAAGATTCGTCTGATTGTCCGCGCTGACGATGTGGGCTTCAACCATGCCAGCAATATGGCAATCAAACGCATGCTGGAGGAAGGGTGTGTTACCGCTGTATCGGTCATGGTTGTGACGGACTGGCTTGATGAAGCCGTGGAGATCCTCAAGGAGCACCCTGAGGTCAGTGTTGGCGTTCACACGACACTGAACTCCGAATGGAAACTCTATCGCTGGGGCCCGGTTCTTCCGCCCAAGGAAGTGCCAACGCTGGTGGACGAGTGGGGAAAGTTTTTCGGAACGCGCGCGGATCTGATGGCCAACAACCCAAGCGTGGATGAGGTGGAGAAGGAAATTCGCGCCCAAATCGATCTCGCCATCGCCAAGGGGTTGAATATCTCCTACATCGATCACCACATGAGTGCGGCCGTTGAGACGCCTGAGATGCGCAGGCGGTTCGAGTTGATTGCGGCGGACTATGGTGTCGCGATTTCACGGTATTTCGGTGAACGTTACGAGCCGGTTATGTACTCTGTTCCGCCGGATGAGAAAGCTGACTTTTTCATTTCAGAGATCGCGAAACTACAGGAACCCGACATCTATCTGGCGGTTTCGCATCCCGGAGAGGATGTGCCTGAAATGCGCATTCTGAGAGATCTCAATGAAACCGGTCCGGCAAACATGTCGGAGCACCGGAAAGCGGAAACCGATGCGCTCTGTGACCCACGCCTTCGGGCACTTGTTGAAGAGCGTGGAATTGAGCTTGTTGGCTACGATACTTTGCGGGAGGATTTTCTGTCGGAGATGTTCCGGCCCGACGGCACACCGATTTACGGCAAGCCGTCGAAGCCGTGATATCCCTCATTCAACATTCACCCGCAGCGTTTGTGTGTCATTCCAGCTCCCATCAATGCTGATGCGGGAGGCACCAATGCTGAAGCGGCCGGGAACGTCGCGCCGCAAGCCGATTTCGAATTGGACCAGTGTTTCGGATATGGTCTCACGCACCGGTTTCGACACGACTTCCAATCCCTCAATCACACTGAAGTCCGGGAAGACAATGTCCCCGATGCTGACACTGTTTACTCCGGGGCCACGCAAGGTGAGTTCGTAGGTAAACGGCTCGCCAGTGCCGATTCGCTCCTCTCTGATGCGAGCCGTTGCAAAAATGTCGGAACTCACAATCTCTTCCACCGAGGGAAGTTCAATCGGTTCGACTCCGTATTCGCGAATGCGGAGTCGAACACGTTCACTGAACTCTTCCCAGGGAAAATGGTCACCCGGATCGCTCTTGTTCCAGGGTTGAACCTGATCGTGCCCGACCAGTCCCGGACCCGTGAACCGCTTGTTTTCCTCGTCGACGATCACGCTATAAGGTCCTTCATATGCCGTGCCTTCGGGATGGTATGCCGGAATATCCCACTTCACACAGAGATACGCACACAGTTTTATCAGCGATTCCATCAATTCCGGTGTCCAGGTTTCAGGTCGACGGCTCCACCCCGCACACTCGATTCCGAAAGCACGGCCATTGTAGTAGGTTTGCGTGTGAGCCACATCTCCCTCATTCACCATCTGGCAGATTTCTCCGTTTCGACCGATGATGTAATGGGCGCTCACATTTCGGTCGTTCTTTTTGAAGTAATTGATCACGTTGCGGAAGTTACGTTCCTGGTTCTCCGCATGGGTGAGGTCGTCGCTCCATCGTCCCTCCGTCGTGTGGATCACAATGGCAGTCACGTTATCGGGGGTCCGATCGGCTTTGCGGAAGGGTCCTGCGGGAACCCAGGCCATGGGCGGCGGTGGAGGGGACGGGACCTCCCAGGCCCACCTCTCCATCGGATCGTGAGGTGCATTCTTGCGTGCACAGGAACTGACGATGACGGCGACAACCGCCATTGCCGGGAATGTGAAGAGACGTTTCATCATAAGTCCCACTCCTTGAGGTTTTGGCAAAATGCGAAACAGGATTCAGTGAGTCCTCACAGGTGGATGATGCTCAACCCTCAATGTGGCCTCAGCCATGCATTTCCGGGGGCGTCAAGTTCTCGCTGGACTCCAGCAGGAGGGTCTCTTCACGCTTCGCGCGCAAATTGTTACACAGACTCGCCCGGATTGAATCTCTCATGACCCCGTACCAAGCCCATGTGATTTCCAACACCCACTGGGACCGCGAATGGCGCTATCCGTTCCAGACCTATCGAATGGATCTGGTGGAAGCGATGGATCGCCTCCTTGAACTGCTGGAGCACAGGCCTGACTATCGCGCCTTTCTTCTGGATAGCCAGACGGTTATTCTGGAGGATTATCTGGAAATCCGTCCCGAGAAACTGGATCAAGTCAGGAAACATGCAGCCGCTGGCCGCATCGAAGCCGGGCCCTGGTACACTCTGCCGGATGAGTGGGGCTGTCCCGGCGAGGCGTTGGTGCGAAATCTTCTGATGGGACATCGAACGGCAAAGGAGTACGGTCCGGTCTTCAAGGTGGGCTACACGCCGTTCTCCAATGGCCAGATTTCACAGATGCCACAAATTTACCGCGAGTTCGGCCTGGACAGCATTTTCTTCTATCGTGGTATCAGCCGCGCTGATGCGAAATCCGAATATCAATGGGAGGGTCCTGACGGTTCGTGGATCTACGGATTTCGGTTTGGGATTTATGCCCGATACAATTATTACTACCTGGTTTACCGGCCCGGCCTTCTTGATCGTCAGCTGGCGGATCGTGAGTACTCATGGAACCCCGCCGAGCTTCCGTACCATGTGGCGAGTGAGCAGTCTCAGGATCGCCAGTACGGCTGGATGAATCTTGAGCTGAAGGTTCGGCCGGAGAATCTGAAGGAGGCACTTGGGCAGTGCCTGAAACACACCGCTCAGGATGCCACAACGAGTCAGCTTCTCTACATGATGGGTCATGACCATTCGTTTCCTGACGAGATGGAGGTCCAGCTTATCAAGGCACTGCAGGAAGCAGCGGATCCCGGGGAGCAGGAGGTGATTCACGGATCTCTGGTCGACTACATGGAGAAGTTTCGGGCGGAGGAAAAGAACCTGGAGGTTCTCCGCGGAGAAATGAGGCATGTGCTGAAGGACGGCCTCTGGACCACCCTGATGGCCAACATTCTCTCCTGCCGTTTATATCTGAAACAGCGAAATGCCGCAGTCAATGCACAGCTTCTGCTCCAGACGGAGCCTTTGGCCGCTTGTGCATGGATGACGGGTTCGGATTATCCGAGGCGATACCTCGAACTCGCATGGAAGGACATTCTCAAGAACCAGGCTCACGACGCCATCGGCGGCTGCAGTGTCGATTCGGTTCACACGGAAATGCTGACACGCTGGAATTCCGTCGAGCAAATCTGTGACGGTATTTCGCGCCGAGCCATGACGGAACTTGTCCGGCGAATCGATGGACGTTCAGTTGGCGGAACAGATCTTCAGCTGACGGTTTTCAACACGCTTCCTTTTTATCGCGACGAGTTGGCGGAATCCATAATCGATCTTCCCAATGCAAAGGCCGGTGAGGCGTATTCTCTGGAAACGACAGATGGCAAGCCGGTCGCATTTCAGGAACTATCGCGTGAGGAGTACACGGCAACGGTGGAGAGCGGGATCGAACTGTCGATGACTCTGCCTCTTCAGCGTTGTCGGGTTGCCGTTGAGCTGCGGGATCTGCCGGGAATGGGTCACGACGTGGTTGTTGTGCGCCGCGAGAAAAAACCACCCGTTGGCGAGACGGATCTGAAGATAACGGAAACGTTCATCGAAAATGAGTTTCTGAAGATCGAGATCACGCAGGACAATTCCATCACGCTGACGGACAAGCGCACGGGCCTTGTGATGCGAAATCTCGGGGTCCTGGAGGACACCGCCGAGTTTGGTGATCCGTGGAATCGGGTTCAGCCGGAAGGTGACCGCTCTTTACTCTCAACCGGAGTCCCGGGCCGCGTGACTCTTCTGGAGAACGGTCCGTTACGCGCGACTCTCCGTGTTGAATATGAATTTCCCGTTCCCGCGGGAAAAGCCGGAGATGTCCGGAGCGATGACCTTGTCACCCTTCCCGTGACGATGGATGTCTCTCTCGTGGCCGGAGCTGAGACGGCGGAGGTCAAGCTGGCTCTCGACAACCGGGCGAAAGACCATCGTCTTCGCGTTCTGCTGCCGTCAGGTATTGCCGATGCCACCCACTCGACCGCGGACGGTCAGTTCGACGTTCTTAAACGCGAAATCGCTCTTCCTGACAGCACAAGGTGGCGTGAGCAACCGTTCGCCACTCATCCAATGTGGAATTGGGTCGATGTTTCCGATGGCCAAAACGGCTTTGGTGTCATCAGCGATGGCCTCATCGAGTACGAAGTCGTGGATAATCCGGAGCGAACCATCGCGATTACTCTCCTTCGGGCCTTTGGAAAGTTCGTGTATGAGCGCCCGACACCGGATGCTCAGTGCCCGGGGGAGCACACGTACCGGTTTGTTCTTTGTCCACACGAAGGAGACTGGCGAAGGGCGGGCTTTATGCGGCGAGCCATGCGTCTTATGTCGCCGGTTCAGGCTGTTCTTTCCGCTCCGACCGTTGGTGAAAGGTCTACACGGCGTTCGTTTCTTGCCATTGATCCTGAAGAAGTTGTTTTTAGTGGCATCAAGGAAAGTGAAGACGGGGAAATGGCGGTTCTCCGCTTCTGGAACTCATCCGTCGAATCGCAGGATGTCACGATCAGTCTGGATACACCCGTTCGGGAAGCATGGCTCCTTACGATGGAGGAGAAAATCGTCGAAAAGTTGACCCTCGGCGGGGATGGCTGGAACATTCGGCTCGCGGCCGGGGCGAAGAAGATCGTGACTCTTGGCCTTCGCTTCTAAGGAACCGTTTCACATGGGGCATTTGCGCGGTATTGGAGAAATCAAGTCGGAACATGCGGGCGACTTCATCGACCTGAAGTCGGCGGCGGATGGTATGTTTCATGTCGGTGAAGACGGCGTTGAGCGCATTCTGACTCCGCGCGACCGCAAGGTGGAGTTTATCTGCTACCCCGACAAGACATTGACGTGGGTGAAGTCGGCGATGGGTTACCCCGCGCTTTATCCCCTGGAGGACGCCTGCTACGAAGGTCCGGCGGAAGCGGTGCTCATGGATCTTGACGGTACCAGTGTCCATAGCGAAGAGTTCTGGATCTGGATCATTCAGGAGACCACTGCTCGTCTCCTGAAAAACAAGAACTTCGATCTTGAAGACGAGGATTTGCCTTATGTTTCCGGGCACTCGGTGGGAGAGCACCTTCAGTATTGTATCGACAAGTATTGTCCCGGTGCCACGGTTGAGCAGGCACGGAACCACTACTTCGAGATTACTCACCACGAACTGAAGGAAATTGCCGAGGGTCGCGGCAAACCCGAGGCATTCACACCGACACCTGGGTTGAAAGAGTTTTTGCTGGAACTCAAGAGTCGCGGCATTCGTATCGGTCTCGTGACGTCAGGGCTTTACGAGAAGGCATGGCCGGAAATCATTTCCGCTTTTCGCACGATGAAACTGGGCGATCCGCTGGAATTCTACGACGCTGTCATCAGTGCGGGGCACGCCATCCGGCCGGGTCAGGCGGGCACTCTGGGCGAACTGGAACCGAAGCCTCATCCCTGGCTCTATGCGGAAACCGCTCGGGTTGGTTTGGGGCTCGACAAGTCAAAACGCGGCAAGGTGATCGGATTTGAAGATTCATCCGCAGGTGTTGTTTCCATCCGTCTCGCGGGCTTTGCCGCGGTCGGAGTCGGAGGCGGCAATATTGCGCAGAGCGGAGTCCGACCGCTTCTATACCGAGACATCACGGACCTCACGGAAGCTTTGCCTGTTATCCTTGGCGAAGCCTGAGTCGTGAATCAGAACCGCAGATACTCCGCCCCGTAGACGAGGATTGCCCCGAAGTGCCCTGCAATTCCGGCGAGAAATGCCCCGCCGATCAATGAGACAAGATAATACCGGCGCGCGGTTACGGGATAGTCTGATCGAACGGCTCCAATAAGCAGGACGACGCTGAGGCATGCGGAAACCGCCGTGGCAACTCCGAGCCAGCGGTGAACATCGAGAGCAATGGTCGTTTGATTATGGGACGCGGCGAGAAACCAGCCGCTGACGGCTGCCGGCAGGGCGCCCAGTGCCGCCAGGATCGTGCACCAGGCGGACGCCGCACGGAGACCTCGCCGTTGCCATCGCAGAGAAAGGACTTCCGCAGTTGCAGCGGCGATTAACAATGCGATGGGAAAGTGCACAAATGCGGGGTGAGAACGTTTGAAGAGGCGGAATGCACGCGCGACGAACGGTGGGGGAGGTTCCGGTTCAGTTGAAGAGACGACCTGTGCCTCGACCCACTCGACCTCTGCGGGAAGATTCGGCAGATAGTCATCAGGGGCAAATTCGAACAACTCACGCGCGGTTTCGTCAGCGAACCAGATTCGGCGCCCCTGATGGTCCAGGAAGATTTCCGGATCGATCCTGTCACCCACCATGACGGGGCACGTAGGATTTGTCGGCTCTTGTGGCTGGCTTGCCGCTTGAGCCGCAAACATGAGGATGAAGACTGCCAGCAGTGATTTATAGATCCAGTGAAGGGGCAAAACAAGCCTCCGTGTTGACGTCCCTGGCTCACAGATCCACATAGGTACTCATGGGCACTCAAGGCAAGAGCGACCGGCCCCGCTGGAAGCGGAGAAACGACCGGCCCAACGTACCACCTCAGTTGAGAAACGAACCTGAGCTGACCGGTCAGGTTCTGCGGATCGTTTATGCGTCCGAGGACGGGCAGTTCCAGGTGGCTCGTTTTCGCCCGAAAGGCGAGGAGGACTACGTTACCATCGCCGGAAATCTTCCGGGGGTGGCGGCGGGGGAGCCGTTGCACGTTCACGGTGAATGGAAAACCCATCGCCAGTATGGAGCGACGTTCGATGTCGCCTCTTATGTTCCGATTATGCCCAACGACTCTGTTATGCTGCGGGAGTATCTTGGCAGTGGTCTCGTGAAGGGCATCGGGCCGTCCTACGCGAAACGAATCGTGGATCACTTCGAAGAGGAAACGCTTGATATCCTGGAGCACGCACCTGAACGCCTCCTCGAAGTGAAGGGCCTCGGCCGCAAGCGTGCACAGGACATCAGTGCGGCGTGGGTGGATCATCGCCAGACGCATGAAGTCATGATGTACCTGTCGCGTTACGGGCTTTCTCCCGCGCTGGCTCGCCGGTTATATCGCCATTACGGAAACGACGCGGCAGCCGTTCTCAGGACGAATCCCTATCGCGTCAGCATGGACGTGCACGGGGTCGGGTTTTTCACGGCTGATAAAATTGCCGAGAACGCCGGTATTGCGCGCGATTCACATGACCGATTGCGTGCCGGCTTTCAGCATCTTCTCGTTCGCGCCTCCGATGAGGGGCACACTCATGTTCCCGAAGAGACATTGTTGACTCAGGCGGTCGAACTGTTGGGCCTGGAGGCTCAACCCGTCGAGGCGGCTTTGTCTCAGGAACTCCGGCGGGAAAAGGAAATACGCCTCTGTGAATTGCCGGAAGGCGTCCGTGCTATTTTCATGCGGAGCCTGTATCTTTCGGAAACCGGGGTTGCCCGCCGCATTCTGCGAATCGTGGACGATGCAAGGCCTGTCCTGGCGAAGGGGGTTGCGAAGCGCCTGCAAGCTTTTGAGGAACGTTACCGGTTTGGACTGGCTCCATTGCAGCGAGACGCGATTCACAATATTGCCCAGGGCGGAGTCTGTGTCGTGACGGGCGGTCCGGGTACGGGAAAGACGACACTGGTTCGCGCACTGCTGTATTGTCTCCAGGACGAGTCGCTTCGTATTGCTCTCTGTTCACCGACGGGACGAGCCGCTCAGCGCCTTGCGGAAACAACGGGCCGGGATGCGACAACCATTCATCGCCTGTTGAAGTTCAATCCCCAGCAGGGCGGCTTTGTTCAGGATGCGTCCAACCCCCTTGAGATCGACCTGCTGATTGTCGATGAGTCCTCCATGCTGGATATTCCTCTTGCGTGGCAGCTGCTTTCCGCAGTTCCCGCAGGCGCGACGGTTGTGTTTGTCGGAGACGTTGATCAGTTGCCGAGCGTGGGTCCCGGAAATTTCCTCCACGATGTTATAGAGAGCGGCCGGGCACGCGTCACGCGCCTGGATGTCATCTTTCGTCAGGCTGAATCCAGCGCGATCATCGTCAACAGCCACCGCGTTAATGCGGGCAAGCTTCCCGTGCAGCCGGAACCTGGGTCCGGAAAATCAGAGCCGGACTTTTTCTTTATTGATCGTGATGAACCCGAAGGTGTTCGGCAGGCACTTGTCGAACTCGGTGCAAACCGTATTCCCCGAAAGTTCGGTTTTGATCCTGTTTCGGACGTCCAGGTTCTAACACCGATGCGACGTGGTGAACTCGGCACGAACGAGTTGAATCGCACGTTGCAGGAGACTCTGAATCCGGGCTCCGGGCCTTCGCTTCAGATGGGTGGCATGACTCTGTGCGCAGGTGACAAGATCATTCAAAATCGAAACAACTACGATCTGGATGTCTTTAACGGCGACGTCGGGGTCGTTCAGTCTGTCAGTCCGGGCTCAAGTACGTTCCGGGTTTTGTTCGGCCGCCGAACCGTGGAGTACACGTACGATGAAGCCGATCAGATATCGCTGGCTTATGCCGTGACCATTCACAAATCTCAGGGCAGCGAATATCCGGCAGTCATCGTGCTGTTACACACCCAGCACTATATGATGTTGCGGAGAAACCTGCTCTATACCGCAATCACCCGGGGCAAGAAGCTGGTGATTCTGATCGGGAGCCGCCGCGCGCTGGGCATCGCCGTGCGCAATGCGACCGGCGGAGAACGGCTTTCCGCGCTGAAGGAATGGCTCATCCGGCCACCGGAAGCAACAGACCTTGTCGGGGGATAAAGTCTTCTCTCCAGACATCCCGTTCCGGCCGATGGACAGGTGGATTCTCCACTCGGGTCAGACTTCCTTCCCTGGGTGCCTCTCTTTTGACACGGCAGCGAGGCGGATTGAGCAAGAGACTGTTTGAAGTCTGTGACATGGCAGACACAGGCAAGGAACGCAGGCGGTGTTCTTCCACTTTGCCATGTTATTCTCTGACAGCGCCACGCGGGAGACTGTATGGAGTCAGCTCTTAAGTCGCGACAGTGGGAATTGCTCTCGCGACTCGTAAATTCAATTTCTCAAAGGTTTTCTGCATAGTGGAGATACGTATTTTGATTGAGTTGCTTCCATGATAGTTGTCTTAACTGCGTTGCGATTTTGGAAATCGAGGAAATTTTCAATCTCAAGGGAGGATCATCGTACATGCCGGACAGGCAGCAAGTGATCGAAACCATGAAGGAGGCTCTGGAGTCGAGAACCTACATGTCACTGAAGGTCGACGAAATTGGCGAGGATACAAGCCTGATCGACGATCTCGGCCTGGATTCGTTTGCGATTCTTCAATTGGTAACCGCCCTGGAGGAGTCCTTCAGTATTAAGATTGATTCCGACGACTTTGAACTTTCGCTCTTCAGATCGGTCGGAAAACTTGTCGACCTTGTACTGGAAAAGCATGGCGACAACGATTGAACTACTGGCAAGAAATGCCGCTGAGTATCCTCATGACCTTTTTCTGGTAGAAGGACCGCGGAAGTTCACTTTTTCGGACTTCCGGAGTCGGGTTCTTGACCTTGGAGAAAAACTTGCCTCTCTTGGGGTTGGAGAGGGTTCCGTGGTTGTCCTGATAATGACGAACTCAGTGGAGTTCGTTATCGGTCTGCTCGCATCTCATCACTGCGGTGCCGCGGTGTTACCATTTCCTCCGCGATCCACTCCCGCTGAGACGCGGGATATTCTGGAGCAGGCCAATTGCTCGGCGGTTCTGACAACTCCTTCCCTTCTTGAGCACAGTCATCTTGCAGGCGTGGCGAGTGAGGCGAGAATATCCCCTTTCGTGATAACGGTTCGAGCTGTCGACCCGAAATCCCTCGAAGTCATGATCACGCTGGATGGCACAGTCCGCCGTGATCAAATGCTCAATGAAGTTTTGCTGTTGATGCCCACATCGGGAACGACGGGCGAGCCCAAGCTTGTCATGTTAAGCGAATATCACCTTCGCACAAACGCGAAGTCCTTTAGTACGGCAATGGAACTCAAGAGAAGGACAGAGGTCTTTTACAGCGCCCTTCCTCTTTATCATATTTTTGCGATGTCAGTTCATCTGTTTCCCGCATTGATTCTGGCCGGGACTCTCATTGTTGATCCTGACCCCTTCTTCGTTCGAGATTTCGTCGACGGTATTAATCGGCATGAGGCGACGCTGACTGCCTGCGTCCCGTATATGGCCCGGCTCCTTGCGGATTCATCGCTGACTTTGAATCTCTCGGGGAAGAGTTTGCGATACATCATTCTCTCTGGTGACAACACTCCCGAAAAGGTCGTTTGCAGTCTCAGGCAGCATACGTCGACGATTCGATACGTCAGATCCTACGGTCTCACTGAAGCCGCGCCTCGCGTTGCTATAGCGCCACCCCGGGATTTTTCAGTTCCTGAAGGCAGTGTCGGGAAGCCTTTGCCTGGCGTTGATATCCGGATTATGTCGGAGAGCGGGTTTCCACAATCTTCAGGGCAGGAGGGAGAAATCCAGGTCAGAAGCCCATCCACCATGGCCGGTTACTACAGGAACTCCGAGCTGACTGCGGAAACAGTTGTTGGAGAATGGCTCAAGACGGGAGATATGGGCTTTCTCGATGATCTGGGTTACCTTTTTGTCTCGGGACGGAAGAAGAACATTATCATCCGCGGAGGTGAAAACATCAGTCCGGAGGAGGTCGAGTCCGTTCTTCTTTCGATTCCCGGTATTCATGAAGCAGTGGTTGTTGGAAAGCCGGATCCGCTTTTGGGTGAGGTGCCTGTGGCTCTTGTTGCCGCTGATGCAGACTTCTCCCTGCCCGATGTCAGGCGTTATTGCCGCACTCATCTCAGTTCACTGAAACTTCCCGTCGATTTCATCTGCATCAATAGCATTCCCAGGCTCGCCAACGGAAAAATCGATCGTGTGAGGCTTCGCCGCGAGTATTCTGAGATACGGACATGAGAGTTCTTTACTGCCCCTCTCTATTTGAAGAAAGAAAATCCGCCTATCGGTTTTCTTATTCGATGGATAGAGCCTTTTGTGAAAAAGGCCATGAATGCCAGCGGATGGATTATAGAGGGACTGGTGAGGCGGCGGGAAGCTTTGCAGAGGTCAGTCTGGAAACAATTTACGAGGATATTGCCCGATCTGTTCAGAAGGAGCCGGAGATTTTTGTCTGCGTGCGCTTCGGAGCCGCCCTTGTGTCCGGCTTTGTTTCCACGCGGAACGTTCGAACAGGAACTCTTGTGATGATCGAGCCCGTCCTGGATGGAAAGGCTTTTTTGAATCACATGTTTCGCAAGCAGAGACTCAAGGATGCGATCAGCGGATCTCCTCCCGCCAATGATGAAGGATTTACAAATATCGAGGGCTACAAGACAAACAATGCTTTTCTTGAGCAAGTCAGGAACTTCGATTTTTCAAAGGCAACCGAAGGACTGGCCCGAATCGAAAGGATCTGTTTTGTGTTGATTTCAAAGCAGGCTCAGGAAGACGAGAAGCTTTGTTGTCTGCAAGAGTCACTGAGAGATAGATCCGTTATGGTCGATTGTCTGAATTTGGATATTCCTCCCTTTTGGGAGCGTATCCCCATTGCGAATCACACTCAGGCTGCACGTTCAATTGTGGACTTGTGCTGTGATTAGAAAAATCGACACACTGCCAAGCGGGGATAGAGCCCTGAGCTTCTGTCTTGATGTGCCCGAGGGTGAGCACAAGATGATAGGGGCTTTGTTTGTGCATGCCGCGGATGGAAACAGAACGGGTCCACACCGCCTTTTCGTGGAATTGTCAGAGTTGTTGTTACAGCTGGGTCTTCCAACGATGAGATTTGATTTCTCAGGGTGTGGTGACAGTGGCGGAAAGCCATCGCGAGACAATATTGATCAGGATTGTGATGACGTTCGCAGTGCAGCCGGGCATTTTCTCCGGCTGACAGGGATTCAGAGGGTGTTGTTGATCGGAATCAGCAGGGGGGCGGAGGTTTGTTTCCGCTGTACCGTTCGGGGTTGGGTGCCGGCCGGAGGAATGATACTTCTCTCACCACCGGTCGGATCCGCGAAGGCTTCTGTTCGTTTATTTGCCGATTCCCTCCGGCAATACGCACGGAAAGCCCTCGATCCGCGATGTGTCCGGAAGATTATCTCGGGTAGAGTCAATTTGCGGCTCATTACACTCAACCTGTCAAGATCTCTTGGGCTGATGTTCCGGTATAAAAAGGAGCCAGTGCCGGAGAAAGCGGAACCACAACATGATAGAGCACTCGCTCTGCTGATCTTTGGTTCTTCTGATCCGATTGCTGCCGATTCACTCCGTCATTATCGAACGGTCTGTGATGCGAGGGGGCTTGATTATGAAGACCTTGTTATTCCAAACGCAAACCACAGTTTTTTTCACTATAAATGGAAAGAACAGATTGGCCGGAAGACTGTCATGTGGCTTCATGAAACAGGGCTGTTGGACGATACGCAATGAGTTCTTTTTTTTCAAAGGCGATGCTTGCATCTCGTACCTACTCCAGGGCTTTCGCCGGAATTCGGCGAGAGTCGGATCGACGCGCCCTTGAGACCTGCAGAGAGAGAAAGCTGCGCCTTTTGATTGAATATGCTTACGAATCGATACCATTTTATCGCGAGCTTTTTCATGAGGCGCGCATCAAACCGGCAGACATCCGTTCAACGACGGATCTTTGCCGGATTCCGGTTCTGGAAAAAGACATGGTGCGGCAGCGATACTGGGATTTCTTTCCTGACGAGATTTCCGCCAGTAGAGTTAACAGAACGTCCGGCAGTACCGGAATGCCTCTTTGCATCCTTTCCGATGAAAGTTCACGAGAGAACAACTCCGCTGCTGTTATTCGTGCAAGGCGGGCAGTCGGCATTCCTTTGGTTGGCACTCAAATCCTGAGTCCTCTGCGAACACTCGGACAACGCTCGAAGGCCTCACACTGGACATTCCTTCAGGGTCTTCACCGGACAAGTTATGTGAATCCGTACATTGATGATGATGAAATCATCCAGAATGGGATCGATGTTCTTGAATCCCTTTCACGGCACGCTGTTATCGGTCTGACCTCTGCGGTTCTTGCTCTCGCTTTGCGTATACAAAACGGTGTTTTTCCCCGAATCACTCCCGTGGCGGTCATGACTATGGGAGAAGGATTGCAGGAGGGAACGCGCGAAGTCCTGAAGGCGGTGTTTCAATGTCCGGTTTCTGATATCTATGCCTGTAACGAGGCCGGAGATATGGCTTTTCAGTGCGCTGTGCAGAAGGGCTATCATATCAACATCGATAACGTTGTTCTGGAAGTTGAGAAAAACGGCAAGCCTGCTGAATATGGAGAGGCAGGCGAGGTTATTATTACCAACCTCAATCGGTTCGCGATGCCTTTTATTCGCTATAGAACTGGAGACAGTGCCGTACTTGCAGGTGAACCATGTCCATGCGGATCGAAACTTCCCCTGCTTCAGCAAATCGTGGGGCGCGTCAGCAACGACCTCAAGGTCCCGGGGGGCAAAGTTATTCCCTGGAAAGAAATTAGAGACGCAATGGTATTGCCGGGAATTTGCAGATATCAGGTCCGGCAGGACCGGCAGGGAAACCTTCGTGTTCGAATTCAGGAAGTATCAAATCGTTCATCGCCTGAGATCCACAGAACTCTTTTGTCACGGTTCGAAAGAATCTTTGATGATAGTGTACAGATCGATTTCGAGAGCGTGGAAGATATTCCTCTCGCTCCCAGTGGAAAGACACACTATGTCGTTTCCGAGTACGCCGGGTGATGTCTGTGGCAGAGTCCTTCAACCAGAGCACGAGATACGACGAATTCATCCCGAACAGACCGCTTTTGCCGCGCAGCGTCCCGAGACCAACACACGGGTGAATGCTGTTGCCGGTATGGTGAGCAGATGTTCCGTGGCTGGAGAATAACATCCGGCGGGATAGTGTGGCAGGCTCAGCCGGAATATGGGTTCTCAAACTCGCTGAACCCTCTCATTCGAATGGCGTCCCCGGCAGGATTCGAACCTGCGACCCCAGGATTAGGAATCCTGTGCTCTATCCAGCTGAGCTACGGGGACATCGCCATCACTCTACAAGGTCATACCCTCGGGTCAGGGCGATGCAACGAAAAGTCGTCGGATTGCCTTCCCTTGTTGCGGCTCCACACGCCGCTGGTTCAGTCACAACAGAGCGCGGAGTTTTCCTGTGTACCACCGGGCACTACTGCTGACGTCACTCATTCTCGCTCTTGCCGCTGTGGCACTTGCCCGGAATCGTTCGAGCGAGGGCAATGCCTCTGAGAGACCGTGGCTATGCGAGAGGCTGTGGTTCATTGCTCTCGGGGTTTACGGCTTCCGATTGATTTTCGAGCTTTCCAGTGGAGGCGGCTTGACGACTGTTGATGACTTCAATCGCGTGGGCTACGCGATGGAGTGGTCACAGCGACCGTTCTTTGCACAGGCCGATCATCTTTGGCTTACGGGCTCTCATGCGATACTCGGCTCTCTCATTTTTCTGTTCAGAGATCCTCTTGTCGCCACAACGATTTGGTCCGCTCTTTCCTGGTCAATCCTGGCTCTTGGGATGTTTGCGATGGGACGTTGTGCTCAAATCAATTCATCGATCGTGGCGGTTGCGGTGGCACTTCTCGTTCTTCTACCGGTATCCAAACCTCTTCTTGTAACAGGATTACCGGACGTTCTTCACACCGGCCTGATTCTTTTGGCAGTCGGCAGCATGACAGCAGTCTTTACACGAGGAGCAGGTTTGACATGGTCATGTCTGCAGAGCTCCGCCTGTCTGACTCTTGCCACAACACTTCGCTTCGAAAGCTGGCTTCTTGTACCGGTGTACATGGTTGCCTTGGTTGTGCTTGTGAGGCGTATCGGTGGTGAGTCAAAAGTCATTGCTCTTGGCCTGATTCCGTTTCTGTTTCCTGCTCTCTGGATGGCGAGTAGTTTGAGGAATTTCGGTGATTCTCTTGCTTTCTCCAGACCTCCTCTTAGTCCGTTGTTTCATCACTACACGTTTGGAGGGGAGCTCCGTCAGAACCCGCTGGCAGTCAATACCCCTGGTGGTCGAGTGATGGATGTCTGGTTTATGCTCAAGACGGGTGCCTGGGTCTTGCTTCCTTTTTTTGTGCTTGTCGCTGGTCTGGCAAGGCGGGAATTCCGCATCCTTCGTATCGTTCTGCCGGTGACGGGAGGATGGGTTCTGTTGTTGGCTGTTATTGCTTTCCGGAGTGGCGTTGCGGGTCACTCGCCGGAGCGGTTGTTCCTTCTTCCGCTGGCGGTTCTTCTTTCCGCGATTGTTCATTATATGATCCTTTTGAGGAGGACCTGGGCTGCAGTGGTTATTTTACTGTCACTGGCCACATATGCAACTTTATTGCATCAACGCTATGGAGGCAGGCCGTTCGAGAACATGGATGCTTCCGCTGTTGCTGCCGGTCAGCTTCTTCGTCGCGAGTTTGGCAACTCTGCAGTATACCTCGAGCATGTTGACGAACACGAACCGGTCTTCCTTTGGGCCTCTCTGGATCGCGCTCGCCAGGGCGAGCTTCACGCCATTGCCGCGCACTCGGGTGATCCACGCCGAATTCGTATGATTTGGAAAGACGATCTTCCGGAGGAAATTCTTCGGGATCCAGGAACTCGTCTTCTGGTGACAGCCGGACTTTCCAAGAAGGTTATTGATGTCGAAGAGTGGCGCCTTCTCGAAACGAATGGTTCGTGGGAGCTCCGGGCCCGGGAATCGCTTCTGATGTATCAGACTGACGATTCACTGGTTTCAGGTGGAACGGTCGCCGAGCCCACTCTCGTTAACGAATCTGCAGGTCTTGAGTGGGCAGTGGAAGCTTCGTCTTCTTCCATGACGTGGATTGAAGCGGATGAATTCACAGCGAGGCTGGAGTATGCAGGATACGAAGACTGGCGCATGCCGACTCGAGATGAACTGTGGCTGTTGCGTGACACGGGTAGGCTGAACGAACCGTCGATGGACGCACGGTTTTATCCGGCCCATCGCTACGTGTGGTCCCAGGAAGAGGAGTCTTTTCGTAGTGCATGGCGGATGGATTTGACACGGGAATGGCTTGCTCCCGTCTCCAAGGACACAATTGGCGGAATTCGCCCCGTACGGATTTTGGAGGTTAATTAACCGCCGCTAACAGGGGGCATCAGAGCGAGAGTATCACCATTTTTCAGGGTCGCTCCACGTGAAACCCACTCCTCGTTGCGCGCACACAAGAGGCTTTCACGATACGGTCCAAGGGCTGGATATTGATCCGTGAGGATATCGAGCGTTTTCCTGACGCTCGTTTCAGCGGGCAGATCAAGCATCAGTGCGCTTTCTCCGACAGCGTCCCGAAGCGCCTGAAAAAGCAGAACTCTCACGGTCATCAGCCACGCACCCGTGTATCGATCTTCAGACCGTAGCGCACGATCCGCTTTCGGAGCGTGCTGCGGGTGATACCCAGCATCTTTGCCGCCCGGACCTGATTGCCGCTCGTCTTGTTGAGTGCATGAACGATCAGAGCTCGTTCAAGCACATCGAAAGTGCTGTATTTGTCTCCACGGTCGCGGGCTGATACCAGAGTGTCGAACAGTGAGCGTACGGATGATTCAATGTCTCTAAATGCGCCGGAATCGATCACCGTGCCATCCGAACCGAAATCCTTGTTTTCAACGGAGTCCGCGTTCACCCGTCCCTCGTCCGGAGGGGAGAGTGTCGGAGATGGTGTCGACTCCTCAATTTCCAGCGATTCCCCTCGCAGCTTAATATCTGTCGCGAGAACAGTGTCGGTCTTTGCAGTCAGAACAAGACTGCGGACAACATTTTCCAGCTCGCGTACGTTTCCGGGCCAGTGGTATTCCATCAGTTTGTCCATGGCCGCCGAGGAGAAGACCGGCATCTCTTTATCTTCATCCTCACGCTGAACGCGACGCAAAAAATACTCAATGAGAATCGGAATATCTTCACAACGATCTCGCAGCGGAGGGATCTCAATGTGCACAACATTCAGGCGGTAATACAAATCCGATCGGAACTGAGCCTCGCGAATCATTTTCGGGAGGTCTCTGTTGGTTGCCGCAATCACACGCACATCAACTTTCATGGTCTCCGTTCCGCCGACCCGCTGGAAGGTTCCGTCCTGCAGGACTCGAAGAATCTTCGTCTGAGTCGAGAGCGACATGTCTCCGATTTCATCAAGGAAAATCACTCCGTTACGCGCGACCTCGAACTTGCCCGGTTTTCTGCTGGCGGCTCCTGTAAATGACCCTTTCTCGTGGCCGAATAGTTCGCTCTCCAGAAGGTTCTCTGGAATTGCCGCGCAGTTGACGGCAATGAACGGTTTGTCGGCACGATTACTGTGATGATAGACCGCACGCGCGACCAATTCCTTGCCGGTTCCACTCTCTCCTGTAATCAGTACCGTGGCGCTGCTCGAAGCCACCTGTCCGATTGCCTTGTAAACAGCCTGCATGGGCTCGGAGTTTCCAACGATGGTTTCGCCCGCGCTGTCATCCTTGGACCGTGGACGCCAGGACACAACATTGTGCATGTCGCTCGCCACTTTGAGGGCCTTTGTGGCAAGCTCCCGAAGCCGTTGGCCGCTGAAGGGTTTTGCGATGAAATCAAAGGCGCCCGACTTCATCGCCTCGATCACCGTTCCCGTCGTGGTATGGGCGGTCATGAGAATAATGATAAGGCGCGAGTCCATCTCGCGCATTTTTTTCAATGTTGCCAGGCCATCCATACCCGGCATCCGGAGGTCCATGAAGATCACATCAGGCCTGTGACCATGCAGGAACCTGAGGGCCTCCTCGCCGCTGCCGGCGGAGTGAATCTCAAGATCCTCGCGGCCAAGGACTCGGGAGAATCCCGTTATGAAATCCGGCTCGTCGTCAACGACGAGAATGGATTGAAGCGTCATTCGTCTGTTCCGTTCATTGTTTTAGGTTCCACTCTGGTCGGAAGAAGGACGTCAAAACTGGCCCCGCCACCAGCTCGCGAGCGTGCTCTTATCCGGCCCTTGTGAGCCACGATCAATCTTCTCGAAATAAAGAGTCCGAGTCCGGTTCCCTTCTCTCGTGTGGTAAAAAAAGGCTCGAACAGCTGATCGATATGCTCCTTTGCAATTCCCGGCCCGGTGTCCTTGACGGTAACACAAACGGAAGGGCCGATCTCCTCGTCCTCGATGCTGCGGGTCTTGACGCTCAGGCGCCCGCCTTCCGACATGGATTCAAGGGCGTTCATGACCAGATTGAGCAACACCTGCTGAACATGGCCTCGGTCCACGTGCAGTACCGGAAGGTCACTTGCCAGCGTTGGTTTAACTTCCACACTCCCCTTCACAAAGCGGTAGTTCATGAACGTCAGCATGTCTTCGATGAGTCCGTTGATCTCCACCGGCTCCCGGTTCGGGTCGCGGTCGCGAGCCATGTTGAGGGTTTGGTCGATGATATGCTCGATTCGGTCGAGTTTTTCGCGGATAATTTCCAGATCGCCGCGTGCCTGCTCGTTATCACCTGCCGCTTCGACGACCGATTCCATCAGGAGATTGATGATTGTGACGGGGTTTCGGATCTCATGAGCGATTTCCGCGGCGAGTGTTCCCAACAGCGAAAACCGTTCGGCTCTGTGAAGAGTCTCCTCCATTTGTAACATGCGGTCTCGCCGCCGTGCGTTTTCCAGCGCCACGGCAACCTGATTCGCCAGTAGCTCCAGCAAGCGGGCATCCAGGTCGGAAAAGTCCCGCGGTTGTGCCGTCAAGACTGCGAGAACTCCCTGGGTCCGGTCCTGGTATACGACCGGGACAGCCAGCAGCGATGTCACGCGACCGATGTTGCGAACGCCCTGATGCCAGAATGCACGACGCTTTGTGATGTCAGGAACGATCATGACACGCTCCCGTTTCACGGTCGGAGCGAGGAGACTTTGGGCGACTCGCATTGGAGGCGAATCGAGAAACTCCCATGGTGCGCCTGACTGGGCTGACGGCTTGAGAAGCGCACCCTCTTCGTCGACGTCAAAGTAGACGCAACAATCCGCCGTCAGAAGCTTCCGGGCCTCACTCGTGGCATCCTTCAGAATCGTTGCCGGTGGGGTATGCGCCAGAAGGCGGCGGCTGAAGCCGAACAGGCCTTCCAGGTGGGAGGCATGGATTCTGGTTTTGTTGTAGAGGCGGGCGGTCTCAAAGATTCGCGAGGACTGCGCCGCGATTGCTGTCAGCAGCTTCTCATCATCTTCCGTGAAGGCTGACTTGCGGGTGGAATCCACGTTGATGACGCCGAGGACCTTGCCTTTCAGCAGCATCGGGACAGCAAGTTCCGATCGGATGTCCGGCTTTACGGATACGTAGTGAGAGTCGCTTCGGACATCGTTGACCCGTACGGCCAGTCCTTTGTACGCCGCCCAGCCCGTAACGCCCACACCAAGTTGGAGCTTGAGCCGTCTCCACGTCTGTGTGGGGATGTTGATCGCGGTTTCAATGTTCAGGACCCCTCTTTTCTCGTCCAGAATTGCGATACTGCCGGATGTTGCCCCCGTGATGCGCACGACTTCCTTCAAAATGGCTTTGAGGACCTTGCCCCGCTCCTGAGTGGTCGTGATGATGTTCGAAATCTTGTACAGGACCTCAAGATCCTGCAGCCGCCTTCGAGTCTGTTTCGCCTGAACTGCCATTGAAACTCACAAGCCTCGCTCTGAGGTGGCTCTTTCTGACCACTCAGGGTCAACCTGAAGAGAATGCCATAAACGGGCCTAAACCGTCTGATTTCAACTCTGAAAACTCAAGGAACGCCATCCAATGAGCCGTCCACCTCATGATCTGTCCAGAATGCGGAAAATCGTTCACTTAGTCGAGGGCAGCGCCAATCCTCGATCTGCCAAGACCTCCCGTGGCGTACTGATGTATTCTCCTCATGAGTCGATGGGGTTGATCGATTCGACCAATGTGGGCAAAACGGCTCACCAGCTGTTTGGCTGTGGAGGGGACATTCCGACCTTTTCCAGTATCGGAGACTTTCACCGCCACGGAATTGAGCCCGACACGATGGTCGTTGGCGTGACTCCCGTGGGCGGACGTCTGCCGGAGAGCATGCGCCGCCACGTTCTGGAGGCCCTGGAGGCAGGCATCGACGTCTGGAGTGGAATGCACCTTTTCCTGTCAGACGACCACGAGTTCCGCGTCGCTGCGGAGCAGGGAGAGGCTTCAATCTGGGATGTGCGCAAACCACCGGAGGATCTTCCCGTGGGGCAGGGCCACATGGTTGAGTCGAAGAGCTATTCGCTGCTTATGGTCGGAACGGACTGCGCCCTCGGCAAGATGACGGCAGGTTTGGAAGTGCAGCGTGCGGCGCAGAAGTCCGGGATGACCGCGGAATTTGTCGCCACTGGCCAGACGGGTATGATGATTACAGGATGGGGGCATCCCATTGATGCGATTCCGGGCGATTTCATGACCGGATGTGTGGAGAAGGACTGCCTGAAGGTCGATGGTCGATGCGATCTTATTGTGGTGGAAGGGCAGGGGTCGTTGATTCATCCGGGCTACTCGGCCGTCACCTATGGTCTCCTGCACGGCGCAATGCCGGATGGAATGATTATGTGCCATCAACCGACACGCACTCGGATTTCAAACCGCGAGCACGTCAAGATTCCAAAGATGAGCGTTCTTGCGGAGCTCTATCTTCATACTCAGTTGCACCTGAAGCCGTCAAAATTCGTCGGTGTTTGTCTCAATACATATGGCATGGACGAGCAGGACGCCCTGGACGCGGTCAAGGCCGCGGAAGATGATATGCAGGTTCCCGCCACAGACCCTTGCCGGTTTGGCTGTGAACGCCTCATCGAGTCCGTTCGTCAACACCGCTCCGTGGTTGGGAAATGAGCGAGCTGGCCGACATTCGCAAGCTGGCGGAGCGCCTTGCCGAGCAGGCGGGGGAGATCACGCTGCGTTATTTCCACTCTGAGATCGAAGTGGAGCACAAGGCTGACAAGTCTCCTGTGACAATCGCGGATCGTTCGGCGGAGCGGTTTATTCGTGATCAGATCAACACCCACTATCCCGGCGATGCCATTCACGGAGAGGAATACGGTTCGACGCCGGGTACATCCGGGCGCCGATGGATCATAGATCCCATTGATGGAACGAAGTCTTTCATCCGTGGCGTTCCTCTTTATGGAACGATGATCGGTGTGGAACAGGACGGCGAATATGTTGCTGGCGCGATGCGTTTTCCCGCAACGGGTCAGACGATTTCCGCTCATGTCGGCGGAGGTTGTGCATTGAACGGCAAGCCCTGCAATGTCTCTCAAACCGCTGTTCTTTCAGAAGCCTTCTTCACGACAACCTCTCTGGAGCATTGGGTGGAGCAGCTTGGTTCTGAATCCATTGTGAAAGTCGTTCAATCGACAAGGCTTCAACGGACCTGGGGCGATTGCTACGGATATCTGCTTCTCGCGTGCGGCCAGGTGGATGTCATGATGGATCCCATCCTGAGCCTTCATGATTTTGCCGCTCTGGTTCCAATTGTCGTTGAAGCGGGAGGACGAGTGACGGGTCTCGATGGCGGTCCGCCACGGGATCAGGGCGGTTTGCTGGCGACGAACGGTTTGCTTCACGAAGATATGCTCGCGGTCCTCTCCCAATAGGTTAGAAGTCCGTTTCGATTCGCCCGCGTTTCGATTTTGACTTGTCGCGGGTTCCGATGTCGGGCACCCTGCTCCGCTTAGACTACGAGGGAGCCTCAAAATCAGTCATGCGGTTTTTTGCCTTACTTCTCCTGCTGACAGCCTTGTCCGCTGCGGCAGACGCCCAAACTCAGCGCATCCGTATTATGGCCGCCAACACAACGAGCGGCAACAACCAGTCTTACCTGGCTCCGGGTAACCGGATTTTTCAGGGCCTCAAGCCTGATATTGTATTAATCCAGGAATTCACGATTGGCAACGGCGCCTCTCAGGACACGTCCACGACAAACAGCTGGGTCGATGACAACTTCGGGCCTGAGTTCTCATGGTACCGTGAGCCCGGAAACGAACAAATCCCCAATGGTATCGTAAGCCGCTGGCCCATCATTGAATCAGGTGAGGTGGTGGACAATAACGTGAGTAATCGTGACCACGCCTGGGCACGCATTGATATTCCCGGCGAGAAGGACCTCTGGGTCGCAAGCGTCCATCTGCTCACCAGCAGTTCCGGCAACCGTAACAGCCAGGCTCAGGTTCTCGTCAGTGGTCTTAATGCACTCAACATACCGGCGGATGACTATGTGGTCATTGGTGGCGACTTCAATACCGACAGCCGGTCTGAATCCGCCGCAAACACGTTTCGAAGCTATCTTGGAGTGAGCTCCGGCCAGGAATTCGAGCCGGCTGATGGAAACGGCGATGACGACACCAACGCCAACCGGAACAAGCCATACGACTGGGTCCTCGTGGACAGCGATTTGAACGCTCTGCATGATGCCGTGAGAATTGGCTCCAACACCTTTGCCGAGGGACTTGTCTTCGACAGTCGCGTCTACAGCCCCTTATCTGATGTTTCTCCCGTTCAAAGTGGTGATAGTGGCGTCTCAAACATGCAGCACATGGCGGTTATCAAGGACTTTGTCGTGCCTTCCGGCAATCCCGACTATACTGTTACACCCGACAATATTGCTTTTGGTTCCGTGATTTTTGACAACTCACCATTTTCGGATAACAGTCTGGGACTGACCAGTCTGTCCGGCGAAATCACCATCACGGATTTCGACTTCAGTGGTCCCTTTGCAGGTGAGTTCAGTCTCGGCTCTCCCGCCATACCGGTGGCGACCTCCGGCACTCAAAACTTCCAGATTTTCTGGTCGCCGGACGGCAGCCCCGGCGTGCAGCGAAACGTGACTGCCACGATCACGACTGACGCTCAACCATCGACATTTGGTGTAACAATCACCGGCACACCCAACAACCAGGGAGGAGGCGGTGGAGATGGAGACCCCATCGATGTCAGTGGCTGGAAGATTTTCGACACATCAAACTTTGAGCGTCAGGTCACGTTACCGAACGGGACAGAGATTCCCGCCAACGGGTTTCTGGTCATTGCGCGGGAAGCGACGAAGGTGGCGTTTGAATCGTCCCACGGCGTGACCCTGGGACCGAACGTTGTTTACATCAACGGCACGGACCTTCGTGCTCAGGGTTTTCCGCTTCTTAACGGCGGACAAAGCTTTCGCGTGGAGGATGGCTTTGGCATTCAGCAGGACCCACCGTTGGGTTCCATCCCGGCCAGCTTTTCAACCGACCGCACGTATCGTCGTGTTCGTTCAAACAGCACGACTCTTGTCGAGGAGAGCGAAAGCCTTCGTGATCCCGGAATCTGGGGAGGAATCCGGGACGAAACGGGAGAGGTGATCATTACCGAAATCTCTGATTCGCCGGATTTCATGACCGAGTACATTGAATTGTATTACGATGCGATTCCGGTCACTGAGCCGGAAGGCGACTTTTGGATGATGCGATAGCATACTCCTCCGCGTGGGGGGGAACCTCATCAGCACTTGCATCGGTGGCGGCCGGTCGCATAACCCCACGCCTCCCAGAGAGGCCTTTGCCTCCGGATTTCGACTTGAGGTTACAATGGAACTTTCCGATACGGTATCTATCCTGAACGAAATCAAAGCTTCCTGCGAGCAGACAAGGGGGTTTCTTTGACTTCGACAGCAAAAAACAACAGGTTGCCGCTCTCGAGGTGGAGTCACAGCATCCGGAATTCTGGAGTGATCAGGAACGGGCTCAGAAGACTCTTCGCACATTAAATGATCTTCGTGCTCTCGTTGAGCCGTGGGAAAAACTGGCCTCTGAGGCGAATGAAAATCTGGAGCTTGCGCAGCTCCTGAAGGAAGAGGGGCAGGGTGATTCGGAGGACGCCCAGTCACTTGGAGAGCTTGCACAGGAGCTCAGGAAGCGCCACGAGTCCCTTGAAATTCAGGCTTTGCTGACGCATGAGACGGATCGGCTTCCATGCTTCCTGCATTTCAACTCGGGAGCCGGTGGAACGGAGTCGCAGGACTGGACCCAGATCCTCATGCGTATGTATGTGCGTTGGGCGGAGCGCAGGGGCTACAAGGTTGAGGTTCTGGATATCGCGGAAGGTGCTGAGGCCGGCATTGCCAGTGCCCAGATTCGCATCGAGGGCTTCATGGCATACGGCTATTTGAAAGCCGAAAGTGGAGTGCATCGCCTCGTGCGCATTTCGCCTTTTGATTCGAACGCTCGTCGCCATACGTCTTTTGCATCGGTTTTTGCCTCGCCGGAAATCGACGACTCCATTGAAATCGATATTGGAGTGAAGGACAAGGATTGGCGTATCGATACCTACCGAGCCAGCGGCAAGGGAGGGCAGAAAGTTAATAAGACATCGTCCGCCGTGCGCCTGGTTCACTTTCCAACAAACACCATCGTTCAATGCCAGAACGAGCGTTCCTTTCATCAGAATCGGGACCTTGCGTTTCAGATGCTTCGCTCAAGACTCTATGCAATTGAAATGGAGAAACGCCGCGAAGCTGCCCAGGAAGCCGAAGCGGAAAAGGCTGATGTGAACTTCGGATCTCAGATTCGAAGCTACACTCTGCAACCGTATCAGCTGGTTCGTGATGAACGCACCGGCATCAAAAACGGGGATCCCAATGCGGTTCTTGACGGCAATCTCGATGAGTTCATTGAAGGCTACCTGAAGATGAAGTTGCATGGGGCTCAGGGAATCGGGGCTTAAGAATGAGAGTGACGACCGCAACTTTGCCCTTCATGTGGCTTGGCCGGCCGGTAGGCGCCGTTCTGTTGGACATGGACGGCACGATGGCCGACACGAAGCACGCTCATGCTGAAGCCTGGGAACAGTGGGCGGAGCTTCATGGCATCGGGGTTTCGAAAGAGGAGTATCTGCGGGATCTGTTCGGTCGTTCCAACGAAGACGTTTTGCCACAGCTGTTCCCCGGCAAAACACTCGCTGAAATCCGGGCTTTGGCCGCGGAGAAGGAAGAGGTTTTTCTCAAGGCCGTTCGGGATGGTCTCGTTCAGCAAGTCGATGGCCTCGATGATTTCGTCGCACGCGCCATTGCCCGGAACCTGCCGGTGGCGGTGGCCAGTTCTGCTCCGAGAAGAAACGTGGAGACGATCGTTGAAGTCTTCGGATTGGCCAGTCTGATCCCTGTTCGGCTTGGCGTCGAGGACGTGGAGCGCGCGAAGCCGGCTCCTGATCTCTTCCAAAAAGCCTCCGGTCTGCTGGGTGTTCCGGCGGAGCAGTGTCTTGTATTTGAAGACAGCCTCCACGGCCTCGAAGCGTCCCGTGCCGCAGGATGTCGCAGCATTGCCATTACAACGCTGCATGCGGCTGAGTGTCTCGAAGGACATGCGGATCTTGCGGTGAAGGACTTCAGGGAGCTTCTTCGCCTGCCGGACTGGAATTCCTTTTAGCAGGGAGTGGGCTTGCCCCTCGATTTCCCGCGTTCATCGTATTTTCAGCCCATGGGAAAAGGCGGTCCTGATGCGCGAAAAACTCTTTCGCGATCCCGTCCATGATCTGATTGTTCTGGATCTCGATGAACCCGCTGATCAGTTGTTGTTCCAACTGATTGATGCACAGGAGGTCCAGCGGCTTCGGCGAATCCGGCAGATCGGAATGGCCCATCTGGCGTTCCATGGCGGCGAGCACAGCCGCTTTTCCCACAGCATGGGTGTCATGCACATCGCCCGCCGGTTTCTTGAGCGGCTCGACCGTGACCAGCGCATCGATCCACTCCTGCGAATTGCCGTGCAGTGCGCAGCTCTGCTGCACGATGTCGGCCACGGCCCCTTCAGCCATGTTATCGAAAAATTCTTCGAAGACCGTCACGAAGTGTGGACGAAGCGCATCATCCTCGACGAGCGTACAGAAGTTCATGCCGTGCTTGCCGCGTGCGATCCCGCACTGCCTCAACTCGTTGCGGATGTGATTGAAGGGCATGTTTCTCCGGGTTGGCCCGCATTGATTATCAGTAGTCAGCTTGATGCTGACCGTTTCGACTATTTGCTTCGTGACAGCCACATGACTGGCGTCAAATACGGTGTGTTCGACCTTGAGCGTCTGCTCATGCTCCTGCGGGTCAGCGAAACGGATGATCGGATCGTGGTCGCGGGCAAAGGGTTGTTGCCGGTCGAAAAGTATCTTCAGTCCCGCTATCAGATGTATCGCCAGGTGTACTTTCACAAGACCGTTACGGCGGCCGAAGCCATGTTGATGGCCGTTCTTCAGCGTGCCTCCGACCTCGCCAGGGACGGAGGTGCCGTTCCTGGCGTGGACATGCCCTCTCCCTTTGCGCGAGTCCTGGCGGGGCGTCGGGACCTGAACGTCACCGACTACCTTCAGTTGGACGACTCCGTCGTGCTCGGAGCATTGAACGCCTGGACGCGGTGTGAGGATGAAGTCCTTTGCGACATGGCCTCGCGGCTTCTCAACCGTCGGCTTTTCAAGAGCTGGGAGGTTGCCGACTTTGACGAACACGATCTGGAAATCAGCATGCGGATTGAGTCCGCGGAAACCCTTGTTCGCGATACCGGTTTGGACCCCCGTTACTATTTGCTCTACAGCAAAAGTGAGGACACGCCCTATCGCCCCTACAACCCGCGGTCGGACCGCGCGGGTGGAACGATCTGGATCGAAAGTCCGGCAGGTTCCGGTGCACTTGTTGACGTCAAGGATGCCTCCCTGACCATCAAGGCGTTCACCGAATCGCCATACACAATCTGGCGAGCGTTCTTTCCGGATGAAGTCGCCGGAAAGCGGTTGCGAGAGGCGCTTCAGGGCGCTTTCTCGGACTAACAAGCGCGCCTTCAAACGGCGAAAGGCTAACAAAAAGGGGTTGTGGCCCCTCCCGATGGACTTCAAACTCCGCCCCGTAAAAGCATGAAACCCGAGGGGTGGGACCACCCCAATTCTGACGGAGGTGTTGCCATGGCTGCATCGGATGCCGGCAATGCGGATATTGTTCGCGAGTTGGAACGCCTCGAAACCAAACTTGCTGAGGCGGAACGGGCCAGCGCGAGCATCAAGACGGTCTCGCGAGCACTAACGGTCATTCTCGTTATTGTGATCGTTGCACTTGTTTACATGTTGCTGAATCCACTCGTCAGCCTTGCTCGCAATCCCGAGCCGCTGCAGAGGGAACTTGCGACGGCCCTGGAGGAGCGTATCGTTCCCCAGCTTGAAGAAGAAGGAAAGGCGTTCGCCAACGAAATCGTTCCTGAGATTCAATTGATCGCAAAGAATGTAACGGACGAGCGACGCGCGGAGATTCTTGCCACCATTGAAACCGAGTACACTCTGCTCTTCACAAATCTTCAGGATCAGGTTTCCGAGCACCTGGTGGAATACAGTCAGGACATGGCTCAGGAACAATATGATCGATTGGTCGCTGAGTTTCCTGAAATCGAACGACTTGATTCCTACACGGATCCGTCCCGCCCCGATACGACCAAGGCAAACCTGATTATTGGCAGCCTTGATGCGGTGGCCCAGCGGCTTGCTCAAGAATTTTTCGATTCTCACTTTCAGGGCCTCGCACGACTCGAGCTGGAGTTCGATCAATTCGTGGTTCCGGATGAAGTCACTCGAATGTCGGACAAAGAGCTGCAGGACTACGCGTCGCGGCTTGCGGTGGAGTATTTCGCCGAGCGTCTCGACAAGGCCCTCGATGAGGGCACGCTGAACGAACTCTAAGTCGCAACCTTCGACCGGCAGAAATCATTCAGGAGTCGACTGGCATGGCTGACGCACAATCTGTCATTCAAAGACTGGATTCGAAGATATCGGACCAGATTCATCGATCTGAAAACGCAAAGAAGACCACGATCGGTATTTACGTGGTACTGCTTATTGTTGTGGTGGGCTATTTCACTTTTCTGATTGGGATGGTGAAGGAGTTCAGTACCCCGGAAGCCCTCTCGGAGGTGGCGGTCGGTTACGCCGTTGAGGAAATACCACAGGCCCGTGAGGAGCTTGCCAGTTATATTGTTGATAACGCCGATGACTACATGAACGACTTCATCGACAAGGGATTGGAGCAGATCCCGAGGATACGGGCGGAGGTACAGCGGGTGGCGGTGCGCGAAGTGGACACACAGCTCCGGCTGGCCGACCAGGCTTTGAACGATTTTCTCGACTACGCCTACGCGAACAATGGCGAGATGATTCGTCCGTATGTTCAACAGCTTGACGAAGCGGAGACAATGGAGGAAATCGAGGAGATTCTTTATACACTCATCAAGGAACCCTTTGATCACCAGCAGCTCAAGGTTGAGCTGGAAACCTATGGAATGGCTCTGCAAAACCTTGCAGATCGCCTTCAGTACCTTAGGGAAGCTGATGACCTTTCAGAAATCGAGCAACTTGAGAAGGAAGTGATCGTCGTGCTTCGCGAGATCAGCGAGCGTTCCGGCTGATTATTTCTCCAACACTGATGAAAATAACGAACGCCGGCCAACATTCAGGGGTCGGCGTTTTTGTTGGCAGTGGAATTGCATAACCGGATGCTTGCCGCCACTATGAACCCTGACGCTCCCATCGACTACCCCTGGCAGTACCGAGAGTTTGTTCGCCTCTTCAACAGGCGCGATTATTTCGAAGCGCATGAGGTGCTGGAGGACTTGTGGGTGATGGAGGTGGGGGAGCTGAGAAACTACTACAAGGGTCTGATCATGGTGGCCGTCGCACTCTTGCACTGGCAGCGGGCGAATGCGCTGGGGGCGCTACGCCTGTATCGCGACGGGATGGCTTATCTTTCGGAGTATCCCGAAACACTGGAAGGCATCCGGCTCGAGCGGCTTCGCGATGAGCTGAATCTCTTGTTTCGGCCGCTTTGTTCCGATCCTTCCTCACCCTCGCCGGCGGTCAGCCGTCATCCCGTAATCTCAATATCTGACTCGGTTTGAGTCTTCTTCGGTCTGTCGAGGAACTTGCGGGTTTCCATCCACAGGAAGGCAAAGCCTGCGCCGGACACCGTGAGCAACAGATTCCATGTCAGCGGCGTCAGACCGTCTTCGTGGACGGCCAGACCGAGGCTGCGCTCGGAACCATACCAGATCATCGACTGAGGGACCATGACGAGAAAATGTGCCGGGACCAGGAGAAACATCGATGGCATGGCCCAGACACCTCCACCGCCACCTCCCCAGAAGAACCAGGCAAAGTAGAGCACCCGGATGTCGTGTGCGAAGAAAAGGGTGTATGATGCACCAATAGCCGCGACGGTGGCGGCATGGCCGAGCCAGAAGACTCCCGTCATCGCGAAGCGCTCATCAAACCAGGCAAACATTAGTCCTGCAAGGGCCCCGAACAGATACAGAGTCATGAACCCGGCCCGGCCGAGCAGAGTTTCAATTCCCGCGCCAAACCCCGCCCAAAACAAAAGAGTGGCACCAACACCGGTACAAATAAAGAAAATATGTTCGTCAGGGTTGATGCCCGGCAGCAGAACAGGTGTAAAGAGCGATTGCAGGATCATCGCGAGGAAGTCGGGAGACCAGTTCCCCACGGGGGGAACCGAAGCGATAATCTGCACCTGGATTTCCTTGAAAAACAACCCAAGGATGAAACGGTAGAGAATCAGTCCGACAATAACCCAGGTGAAGATGCCGCGCCGGCGGTCTTCCATCGAAAGACCTATGGGGAAAAGATAGAAGAACATTCAGATCAACTCACGAGGCCATACTCGCGAAACAGCTTTGCGGCTCTTTGAAAGTCCACATTGCCGCCGCACAGTAGGAGACCGACTCGAAGGCCACGCACGTTGACACGTTCATCAAGTATCGCAGCCAGAGGAACGGCGCCCGTGGGTTCTATCACAAGCTTCATGCGCTCCCAGAGGAAATGCATGGCGCGGACGATGGCGGAGTCCGAGACTGTAACCATGTCATCGACCAGGTCCATGATGATTGGGAACGTCAGGTTGCCGAGAGATGATGTCCTGACACCGTCTGCAACGGTCTGAGGGTTATGAATGTGCTGAATGGAACCCGTTCGAAAACTGCGAGTGGCATCATCCGCAAGTTCCGGCTCCACACCGACAACACGGCAGCCGAAGCCGTTGCTTCCGGCGACAATGGCTGAACTTGAAAGCAGGCCGCCTCCTCCACAGGCGATCAACAGCAAATCGAGGTCAGGTATTTGTTCCAGCAGTTCCACGAGTGCCGTACCCTGGCCTGCAATGATGTCAGGATGGTCATAAGGTGGGATGAGAGTGGAGCCTTTTTCGGTCGCAAGCGTTCTCCCGATCTCTTCGCGGTTTTCCGACTTTGGGTCGTAAAAAACAATGCAGCCACCATACGATTCCGTTCCTGAAACCTTGGCCGGATCAGCATCCGACGGCATCACAATCGTTACGTGGATACCAAGGAGTTTGCCGGCGAGCGAGAGCGCTTGAGCATGATTACCGGAGGAGTACGCGATCACACCCCGTCTCCGCTCCGTCTCGTTCAGGCGGCAAAGCGCATTATAGGCGCCGCGAAACTTAAAGGATCCCGTGCGCTGGAAGTTTTCGCACTTCAGAAATACCTCCGAGCCGGTGAGCTCATTGAGCTGAGTGGAGGTCTGGACCGGCGTCCGATGGGCAACGCCTTGCAGGCGATTCATCGCCTCAAGCACCTCTCGAATGCCTGAACGTTGAGTGGGAGCTCGCCGGTCCGGTTGTTTGCAGTCCTCTGGCACGGAATTAGAACATGTTCAATTCGAGCTTGGCATCTTCCGACATCATATCCGGATTCCAGGGCGGTTCCCACACGACATGAACCGTTGCACCCGTGACGCCTTCGGTTTCCGCAACCTTTTGCTCAACCTCCGGTGGGAGTGTCTCCGCCACCGGACATTGAGGAGAAGTCAGTGTCATCTTGATCTCAACGTCCGACTCTTCACTGATATCGATGTTGTAGATGAGGCCGATATCGTAGATGTTTACAGGAATTTCGGGGTCATAGATGGATCGGAGAGTCTGTAGGACATTCTCTCGAATTTCTTCCTTTGCCTGCGAGGGGTCGACCTGATCACTACTCATGCGTTCTGCTCCTTGCCATTACCAGCGTGAGACTTCTCCAGCTGCCCGTAGGCAACCGCATAGAGTTTGATCTGTTCAATCATTGAAGCGAGGCCGTTCGCGCGCCCCTGGGTGAGATGATCGTTTAATCCAAGTTCGTCGACGAACGCCGGAGGGGTCGAGGCAATCTCCGCCGGAGTGCGTCCGGAGTAGACTTTCATAAGGAGAGCAATCAGGCCGCGGACAATCATGGCGTCACTCGTTGCATGAAAATGAATTCTACCCTCTTTGAATTCCGGATAGAGCCAAACCGTCGACTGGCAACCTCTCACACGATACTTCTCCGATTTGTGGTCATCAGAAATGTCCATATGGGACTTCCCGAGTTCAATGATATGCTCGAAGCGTTGCTCCCAGTCATCGAAGAATGCAAATTCCTCGACGATTTCCTTCTGAGCTTCGATAATTGACGGGGTCATTTCGAGTCCGGTGCTGAAACTGAAAGTATCCTGACCGTGCAGGTGCGGTGTGTGCAACCCATCACTTCAGCATACGAATCGCCTTGTACAATGCCTGAACAAAAAGATCCATATCCTCGGTATTGTTATAAAAGGCAAGAGAAGCCCGGCAGGTGGCCGGAATACCGAAATGCTGCATTACGGGTTGCGCGCAGTGATGGCCAACCCGGGTGGCAATTCCCTCCATGTCCATAATGGATCCGAGATCGTGAGGGTGGATCCCGTCAACGTTGAAGGATAATACGCCGGCTTTGTCGGCAGCTGTTCCGTAGATGCGAAGCCCCTCAATTTCAGAAAGCCTTTCCGTTCCGTAGAGCAGCAGATTTGCCTCCTGCTGCTCGACGTTTTCAAAGCCTATGCGATGCATGTAGTCAATCGCGGCTCCCAGTCCGATCGCGCCGGCAATATGGGGTGTTCCCGCTTCAAACTTGTGCGGGAGGTCATTATAGGTGGTTTCCTCGAAAGTCACACGATCAATCATGTCTCCTCCGCCTTGCCACGGAGGTGTTCTTTCCAGGAGATCGCGCTTTCCATAGAGCGCGCCGATTCCTGTTGGTCCCAGGACCTTGTGAGCTGAGAAGGTGTAAAAATCCGCGTCGAGCTCCCGCACATCAACCCGGGTGTGGGGAACAGCCTGGGCACCATCAACGAGAACCACAGCTCCCACACCATGAGCCGCATCAATGATTTCCTTCGCGGGATTGATGGTTCCAAGTGCATTGGAGACATGAACAAAGCTGACGATTTTCGTCCTCTTCGTCAGGAGTTTGTAAAAGTCTTCCATCAAGAGTTCGCCACGGTCATTCATCGGGATGACACGCAGTTTTGCTCCGGTCTGATTGCGAACCATCTGCCACGGAACGATGTTGGCATGATGCTCCATTTCGGAGATCAGGATTTCATCGCCCTCCCTCAGAAAGGTTCGACCGTAGCTCTGGGCGACGATATTGATCGCCTCTGTCGTCCCTCGGGTGAAGATGATTTCCTTTTCCGACTCCGCACCGAGAAAATTCTTCACCTTTCCGCGGGCACGCTCGTAAGCGAAGGTTGCCCGCTGACTTAGCGAGTGAACTCCTCGGTGCACGTTTGAGTTATCATGTGTGTAATAGTGGTTCAGCGTGTCGATGACGATTCGTGGTTTCTGGGACGTGGCGGCGTTATCGAGATACACCACTGTTTTGTCCCCATGGACCTTTTCGTGAAGGGTGGGAAAGTCCGCGCGAATCCGCTCGATGTCAAAGGGTCCGGGTACCACTATTGCCTGTTTTTTTTCCTCCGGCTGTAAATCGTGAGCGACCGTCATGTTCAAGGCTCTCATATCTTCAGGTCAGCAGGCGGTCCCGCAGGGTTCGTTCAATGTTTTTCCGGACGGCGTCAATTCGGATGCGTTCGGTGATGTCAGCTGCAAAGGCATGAATCAGAACGTTGCGGGCGGTTTCCTTGTCGATGGCACGCGACATCAGGTAGAAAAGGGCCACGGGGTCAATTTGTCCGACCGTTGCGCCGTGGGTACACTTCACGTCATCCGCGTAAATCTCAAGCTGGGGCATGGAATTCAGGCGTGCATCGTCACTGAGGAGGAGAGTCTGATTGGTTTGTTTCGCGTCAGTCTTCTGCGCCTCGGGATGCACGTAGATGCGACCGGCGAAGACCGCGCTCGAGTGGTCGTCGAGCACGCCCTTGTAAAGCTCATGGCTGGGGATGTTTTCCTTCACGTGTTCCATCCACATGTGGTTGTCGATGTGCTGCCTGCCGCGAAGGACATAGAGGCCGTTGATCGTGGCCTCGCAGTTGTCACCATCCAGCTTTCCCCAGGAATCGTTTCGGACGATGGCACCGCCAAAATCAACGTTGTGTGATCGGAAATGGCTGTTGCTTTCTTCGTACAGGCGCAACGTTGAGAAGTGAAATGCGGACTCGCTTTCGCGTTGAATGCGATAGTGATCGGCGCGGGCCCTTTCACCCATCCACACTTCAGTAACTGCATTTGTCAAATAGACGTTCTCTGAGAGTGAAACATGAGTTTCCACAATGTGGGCTTCACTGCCGGCTCCAAACACAAAGATGTTGCGGGGGTTTGTCAGAATCGGATCAGCCTCAGAGGCTGTCACAAAAAGGACCTGAATCGGTTGATCGACTTTCGTTCCGGAGGGTACGAAGAGGACAAGACCATCCTCGAAGAGTGCATTGTTCAGCGCCGTAAAATGAGCGCTTTCGTTATTCGTCAGTTTGCCAAGGCGCTCCGATACAAATCTTTCGTCTGAGCTGATGACGGTGCGGAGGTTCCCGAGCGTCATCCCGGACGGCAAATCCGTAACATTTGAGAGCCCGTCGTCAAAACGGCCATTAACGAAGACAAGGCGAGGGCCTGTCAGCTCGGCATGTAGAAACGGTTCGATATCCGAGGCCTGTACGGAATGCCGGGGTTCGGCGGGGGAAAAGGCTGTCTCGGCAACGGGTCTCACACTTGTGAAACGCCATTCCTCGAGATCCTGCGTCGGAAAGCCGAGTTTTTGAAAGGTTGCAAGACCTGCCTGACGGAAACCGGAAAGCCATTTTGGATCACTCGTCCGTTGTTCCGCAAGGCGTGTGAAAAGGTCGCTGTACTGGTCAATGGGAGACATGGTGGTGGTCACTGTGAATTGCCTCCTTAAACGCCGGCCGTCTGGGCGCTCTTCAGCTCGCCGTCGACCCAGGCGTAACCGACTTCTTCCAGGTGTTCTGCAAGTGACTTGTCGCCGGACTTCACAATGCGGCCGTCCACCAGAACGTGAACCTGGTCAGGAACGATGTAGTTCAGCAGTCGCTGATAGTGGGTCACCACAATAATGGCACGGTTCTGATCCCGCAGCTTGTTTACACCGTTGGCCACAATGCGCAGTGCGTCGATATCCAGGCCTGAATCCGTTTCATCGAGCACCGCCAGTTTCGGATCCAGGACTGCCATTTGGAAAATCTCGTTTCGCTTCTTTTCACCACCGGAAAAGCCAACGTTGACTGAGCGCTTCATGAGTGCCTCGTCCAGTTCCACAAGCTTTGCCTTTTCGCGTGCGAGCTTCAGGAAGTCACTGGCCGACAGCTCCTCCTCACCTCTCGCTCTGCGGATCGAATTAAGAGCCTCCTTCAGAAAATACGTGTTGGAAACCCCCGGGATTTCGACCGGATACTGAAAGGCCAGAAAAACACCATCCTGGGCACGCTCGTCCGCTTCTTTCTCCAGAAGGTCATTGCCGCCAAACTCAATGCTACCGTCGGTGACCTCGTAGGCTTCATCGCCGGCGATAACGCGTGCCAGCGTACTCTTGCCGGATCCGTTCGGACCCATAATGGCATGGACTTCGCCTGCCTTAACCGAAAGGGAAAGACCCTTGAGAATCTCCGCATCCTCATCCGCAATTCTGGCGTGCAGGTTTCTGATCTCGAGCATTGTTGGATATCTCCTGAAAAATCAATGAATTGTTTGAGTGTCTCGGGTTCGGTCAGCCAACGCTGCCTTCGAGGCTGATTCCGAGAAGCTTTTGTGCCTCCACGGCGAATTCCATGGGCAATTCCGCCAGAACTTCCTTGCAGAACCCGTTAACGATCAGTGAAACCGCGTCTTCCTCCGACAATCCGCGTTGATTGCAGTAGAAGATTTGATCTTCGCCGATCTTGGTTGTCGTCGCTTCATGTTCCACCTGTGCCGAATTATTCCGCACATCGATGTAGGGGAACGTGTGGGCTCCACACTTGTTGCCAATCAGCATGGAATCGCACTGCGTGTAGTTGCGGGAGTTTTTGGCCCGCTTGTTGACCTGCACCAGGCCACGGTAGCTGTTCTGACCGCGACCGGCACTAATACCCTTGGAAATAATCGTCGATGTCGTGTTCTTGCCGATGTGAACCATCTTTGTTCCCGTGTCCGCCTGTTGTGCGCCATTCGTCACGGCAACACTGTAGAACTCGCCGATCGAATTGTCGCCCTTTAGAATGCAGCTCGGGTACTTCCACGTAATTGCGGAGCCTGTCTCAACCTGAGTCCAGGAAATCTTTGCATCCTCCTCGCAAATGCCACGCTTCGTCACAAAGTTGTAAATCCCACCCTTGCCGTTTTCATCGCCAGGATACCAGTTTTGGACTGTCGAATACTTGATTTCAGCCCCTTTCAGGGCCACCAGCTCAACCACTGCCGCATGCAGCTGATTTTCATCCCGCATGGGTGCGGTGCAGCCTTCAAGATAGCTGACATAACTGCCCTCATCGGCAACAATCAGAGTGCGCTCGAACTGTCCCGTGTTCTCCGCATTGATCCTGAAATACGTCGACAGTTCCATCGGGCACCGCACGCCTTTCGGTACATACACAAACGACCCGTCACTGAAAACCGCGCTGTTGAGCGTCGCAAAGTAATTGTCCGTGTAGGGAACGACGGAACCGAGATACTTCTTCACCAACTCCGGATGCTCACGGATCGCCTCGCTGATAGAGCAGAATATGATGCCCAGTTCGTTCAATTTGCCTTTGAAGGTTGTTGCGACTGACACACTGTCGAATACAGCATCCACGGCTACCACACCAGCGAGAATTTTCTGCTCGCTTAGCGGAATTCCCAGTTTTTCATAAGTCTCCAGGAGTTTTGGATCGACTTCATCGAGACTCCTGGGGCCTTCGCCCGCCTTCTTTGGCGCCGAGTAATAACTCACCTTCTGGTAGTCGATCGGCGGATAGTCCACCTTCGGCCAGACTGGTTCCTGCATCGTCAACCAGTGCCTGTAGGCCTTCAGGCGCCACTCTGTCATCCACTCCGGTTCATTCTTTTTCCCGGAAATGAACCGGACGATTCCCTCGTCAAGTCCCGGCGGTGCCGTTTCCGCCTCGATATCCGTCGACCAGCCGTATTTGTAGTCACGGCCTGTCGAAAGTTGTTCGATCGTTTCTGCTGTTGTCGGCATTTACTGACTCCGTGCGAATGAGTTGCTTGTGTGCATTATCAAACAGCTGTTTCCTTATCCCGCGGCAGCAGGATGCATGTCTTGCTCCGGCGTCTTGATTCCAGCCATTTCCGCCAGCGTGATTTCTTCCAGAGCATCGTTCACCGCACGATTCACGCGGCGAAGGGTGGAGCACGTCGGGCAGCTTTCCTCCAGAGAACAGACCGAACCGGAATCCGACGAACAGTCCGTCAGTGCGATCGGTCCCTCCAGGGCGCGGATAATATCCGCAACCGTGACATCGGCGGGGGACTTGCCGGCGAGCCGGTATCCACCGGCAGCTCCGCGCTGGGAAATCAGAAGCCCTTCGCGGCTCAGAATTTTCAGGATTTTTCCCGCCATTGGCTGAGGCACCCGTCCTCGCTCCGCCAGATCCGCTGCCGAATGTACCTCTTCCTGCTCTGCTGAGGCCATTAGCGTCATCAGTACGAGCGCGTAATCTGTTTGTTTTGTGAGCCGAATCATCGTCGCGAATGCAGCCTTTGGCGCCGAAATAGGACCGAAATGGTGCCCGATGACCAAGGGGAGCGTAAACCATGCCAGATTGACCCCTCAACATCAATCAGCCCAAACGTTCGCTTTCTCTGTGGAGTTGGTGGATGCACAATTGTTTGAACCCACCGCCCTCCTCTGCGACCTGCTTGGGAGATGAGCCGCCGCGATCCCCAGCGAATACTTGAAGAGCTTCTCGTTTTGCGTGCTCAGGATGGCGATGAAATCGCCTGGCGCCAAATCATTGAGACGTGGGAGCCACGCCTTTTTGCCCATATCCTCACTCTGCTTGGGGATTCGGAAATCACTCAGGATGTCATGCAGGACACATGGATCGCCGCCTTGAGGGGAATCCGACGGCTCAACGATCCCGCGCGATTCCGATCCTGGCTTCTGCGAATTGCGTCCAACAAGTGCGCCGACAACATCCGGGGCGCCTGTCGTCGGCGGCGCGCGTCTGAAGACGCGGCCCGTGAGGCTCCGATGACTGTGGACCCTGTTCTCCCGCCCGATACCCGCGATGAAATTGAGCTTCTGCGGGAAGGACTTCACCAGCTTCCACCGGACCGGAGGGCGATCCTCACGTTGTTTTACCTGCGATCGATGTCCATTGCCGAAATCGCCGCCGTTCTCCGTATCCCTGCCGGCACAGTCAAATCACGCCTGTACCATGCGCGTGAACACCTTCGAAAAATCATGAACCAAAAGGCCGCTTCCACGACTCACTTACAGAAGGACGACAACCGTGTCGCCGGAAAGGATCTCCGATGAACGATCTCGATGCCAGAATTCGCGAAGCCCTTAGTCAGGACGACAACGTCCTTCAGGAAGCCACCCGTACGGAAGCGGGCGTGTGGGAGCTGTTTTTCTCCACGATGCGCGGGCGTAACCGGTTCTTTGGGATCATGGTGAACATCTGGATCTTCGTTTTTTCAATTCTCACCGTTTACACCGTCTATCGTTTTTTCCACACTCCGGACATTCGTGAAGCAATCACCTGGGTCGCCGCGGCATTCGTTTGCGTCATTTTCGTCTCATTCCTCAAGCTATGGGTCTGGATGGAGATGAACAAGAACGCCGTTTTGCGCGAGGTCAAGCGGGTGGAGCTCCAGGTCGCCCTCATTCTCGCGGAGCGGGAGAAGAGTTAGGTTTTTTCCCCAACGCAGGTTGCAATCCCGCCAGTCCTGTCCCACGCTTCATGGCATATTCGTTTCCTGCAGGAGGTTCGCCATGGAGCGCTGGCGTGTTCTCATTGTCGACGACGAGGAGGACGTTCGTACGGTCCTTCGGTCGTCACTTTCGCCCGGCATCGATGTGGCCGAAGCCGTCAACGGGCTCGACGCCCTCGAGCAGCTCGACCGCGTTGAGCCCGATATGGTGGTTCTCGACGTCAATATGCCCGTTATGAACGGCTTTGCGTGCTGCGAAGCCATTCGCCGTGATGCCCGCTATACCGGGCTGCCGGTGATGTTCCTCACTTCGCGGGCGGAGCGTGAGGACTATAAACAAGGCTACGCGAAGGGCGCGGATTTTTACATGCCCAAACCCTTCGATGCCGCCCACTTCCAGCGCAACGTCCAGATCCAGCTCCAGAAGCTGGGCCAGCCACGCACCAGGAAATACTCTCTGGAGGAGCTCAAGACCCTCGAGTCCGAAGGAGCCGAGCCCGAATCTCCGGGATCGGACCGCTTCGTCGCTCCTGAAAATCACTATACAACAATCGTTTCGAAGCTGCCCTCCGAGCCCTCCGGAAAGCTCGTCCGGTCCTGGAAGGAGCGCAATGACTCCGAGACCGGATCCGTTGCGCAGGAGCTTACCCCTCGCATTATGATCGTCGACGACGATCCGGACATCATCTCAATGATGAAGTCGATTCTCTCGGAACGAGCTGAAGTCATCTGGGCCAGCGACGGTGCTGCCGCCATCGAGCGCCTTGTTCGATGGCAGCCGGACATTATGATTATCGACATCAACATGCCCCGAATGAACGGCTATCAGCTTTGTCAGTCGCTGCGCATCAACTCAGCCTTTCGCAAACTGCCCATCCTGGTCTGCTCAGCGAACACGGGTGAACGCGACAGGGAGCGAGCGCTGCAAACCGGCGGCACATCCTTTCTCGCCAAACCCTTCACCGGTGACGAACTCATCGCCGCCCTCGAAGATCTGACTCAAACACCTGGCTATGCCGTGAATCCAGCCAAGACCCTCACTCACTCCGATATCCTTCGGGCTCTCGAAGCCTCCGAACACCAGACTCGTGAATCCGGTATCAAAAAGCGCGACCCCTATGCCGACTTCGTTCAGAAAATGTGGAAGTCAGAGGAATAGCTGCTCTTGCAGAAGCATGCGATTGCAACAACTTGAGGAAAGTTGCTGTCGCGACAAGACTACATATAAGCAAGAACACGGAATGGCCGGGAGATACGGGAAACGTGTCTGAAAATGCTCATGGAAGAAAGGCAGCTGAAGGTCTGAATGATTACCTGCTGACACAAAGTCATTGGGGAGTTCTCGATTTTGTTATGGCCTTGTTTTGGAGACCTTGCGATGATCGGCACCGACCCAGTTGATACCGATGTCGAGCTTGGAGCGGAGCCGGTCAGCAAGTTGAGCGGCACCGTGCTGGATGTGGCGAATGTTGATAATTTGATGCTCAAACTTTGAGACTTTGTACCAGTGAAAACCACTGTCGGGGCTCATAAGATCGATTGAGTCGACGGCTTCATCGACCAGGTCATCGCAAAAGCGCCAGTACGCCAGAACCTGCTCCTTCGTGTAAGGTTCGGGTATGAGCGGAAGCTTGCTGCCGGGTTTCGGCCGACCCGGAATGCCGTCAGGGTACTGAACGTCCGCCTGGTGATGTTCCCAGGGCTGGAACGCCGCCTCGTTGGGTTGAATATAGAGATGGGCGAAAAACAATGTGTGATAGGCAAGCTGCCAGAAGCTGTTCTCGTACTCTTTGCTGAACCACAGATCCTCAGGGCATTGCTCCACCGTTTCCCGGAGCGTCGCCAGTGCCGCGTGATACTGGCTCTTAAGCACGAATCCGGGAGCTTTTGTGCTCCGAGTGGCTTCATCCGCTGATGCTGCACGAGAATCCATTATGCCGTACGAATAATCCCTGTGAGCCAAGGGTCTCAACCCTATTCCGTTCGTGCTCCGCATCGGAGATTCACGGTTCATCGGGGTTGGTCTTGACGGCCTGTTGCCCGCTCGTCCTGATGGGTGTGTTATCATTCGGAGGAGTGTCTCCCATGGTTCGTTCCCGCAACATCGCCCGCATTCCTGCAACTGTCACTGCCGTCGCATTGGCGCTGATGTTTACACCGGCCCAAAGTCACGCAGCCAACTATTTCATGGATCGCGTCAACGACTTCGCGGACATCTTCCGCTTTCGGGTCGGTGTCCCGGAAAACGGCAAGGCCGGCGGCGTTAAGGCTCGCGCCACATTCCTCGCCCAAGCGGGTGTTGTGCATTATGATGGTTATTATTGGGGACTGAACCGGCGGGCTTTAGGCTCGACCCATGAAGAGCGCACAGAGGGCGGAGTGTCGTTTCTTTATGGCTCGAAGCACACAACCGAGGCCGTTTATGGAAACGCTTTTCTGAGGGGTGACACGCCCTGGAGCCGGACCGAGGACCGGCGCATTCTGTTGAACATGCCTTACTGGGACGACGCGCGGGGCGATTTGTTGGGAGTGGGCGCTGAAATCGCCACTCCGGTGGGAGCAATCGACATTGGCGTCAATCCGTCACAGCTCTTTGATTTTCTAACGGGGTGGATCATGATCGATCCCTTTCAGGACGATCTCGTGAAGAGAGAATTTCAGGAATCGCGTCCCGAGCGCACCATCCCTGTCGACGATCCGAATCCGGATTACGCAACGATGAAGAGACAGATGAAGCTCGATGCCATTGATGCCCGCATCGAGCGGGCGGCCATGGAGCGTGCGGGCCAGCTTGAGAGTAACGAACGTGAGGCGGGTGAGAAAGTGGAAATGGAGGAGCTCCGGCGCGAGACGTCAGAGGCGGCCTCCACTCCGGCTCGTGATGTTGTTGGTGACGAGGAATTGACGGAGGAGAACATGAACGAGGTGGAAGAAGCGGCTGAGTCGATCATTGTTCCTGTTTCCGAATCAGTGGAAGAGGTCACCGACTGACCTCGTGACACGATGTGAACCCGCTCTTTGCCTGATTCATGGAAACAACGCGGAAGCGGTCGCCACCGCTCGTTACGATCTACAGAAGCGTTTGTTGCCCAACGGCGAAGCCGATGGTGAAATCACCGATATCCGTCCTCCGGGCAACCAGCCGCTGAAACTGGAAAAGGCCTTCAGTCAGATTGTCGAGGAACTCAGCACTGTTTCGCTTATCCCCGACACGAAGCGTGTCGTGGTTGTCTGGCAGCTTCATGACTTTCGCGAAGACCGGCGGGGGAGCGCACGTGCTGCGAAAAAAAACCAAAAGGCGAAGCGTGATGTCGTTGCTGATCTGGAGAGTTATGTCACAAGGTCGTTGGCGGGATCCGAGAACACGGTGATTTTTGTTTTCGACGAGGACGACGAGAAGGGACGCCGGGTTTCAAAGACCAGCGCCATGTACCAACTCGTCAAAAAACATGGAGATATCAGGGAATTCACCGAGAAGCGGATCGACTGGCAGCTGGATGACGCGCTCCTGAGCGGTGATCTTGACGGTGCTGTACGGTTAATGCGCGAGTGGACCAATCGCGGTGGCAATGCACCCTTTCGGCTTGTTTCCACGCTCAACACATTTCTTCAGCTGCTGCTCCATGCCCGTCTCGAACTGGAAGCCCGACGCGATGGATTGAAGACGAAGGGGCTCTTTGGTGGCCCCGTTCGCCCGGGTCTGGAAACAATTCCGGACTTTAAGGCAAAGCGTGTAAGGTCAGTGGCCGGAGGTATTTCACTTCAACGAATCCGGCGAGCCCTCCAAAGATTGGACAGCGCTCAACGCTCTTTCTTTCCCACCGGCAAGGAGCTGGTGGTCCATGATGCGGTGGAGCAGGTTGAGGTTATGCTCGCCGAATTGTTGGCCGAGCGTCCTGCGGCGCGTTCATGACTGTTCCACCTTGACTTCCGGCGGCTGTCCACCCTCACTTTGCGCCCGCGTTTCCGCGTGAAACGCTCACGGCCCCACCGGCACGGAAGGCAGGTGACTCAGATTTGACCCGCATTACCATTGAAGAAGGCGAGCCCATTGATCGCGCTCTCAAGCGCTTCAAGAAGGAGTGTCAGAAAGCTGGCATCCCTGCCGAGGTTCGCCGCCGGGAGTACCACGAAAAGCCTTCCGTCAAGCGCAAGCGCAAGCGTGAGGCCGCCATTCGCAAGATGCGCCGCCGCATGCTGAAGATGCGCCGCCGAATGGAAAACATGTAAGCAACAAGGCCCGGGGTTATCCCGGGCCTTTTCTTTCGAATACCTTTTTCCGGTATTCAGCTGCTGACTCAGGACATGTTCTACAGCCCCAATACCTCGCGGAACTTCGGCGTTTCAATATGCTGAGTGCAGTAGGCTTCGTGATTATCGATGTAAAATCTGCCATCGCCAGGACAATAGCTTCTCAGCTTTTCCGCTGTGCGAATCATATCTTCGGCTCGTTCTCCACCTCCGCCACCATAGGCCAGTTGATCCATGATCATCGTGGAAAGAGCTGTCCGGCGGTTCGCCGCGCAGACAGAGTCGCGGGCGCGATTGGTCATTTCCACGTGGTGAGGCTGGGCGTTACCGTTCTTGCCCGGTCCTCCGGACATGTACATTCCGCCGAGTGTGCCGAGAATGGCCAGCACCAGGATGATTTCTATCAAGGTAAAGCCGCGGCGGCGTGCGCGAATCATCGGTTCATATCTTCCCGTCTCGTAAACGCTAAATGCATCGGGACTGTTGCGTCAGCCGAAAAGATTATCACTTTTGCCGGAGACTCCCCTGAAACTGAGTCTCCGTCATTCGGCCGTCGAAGTTATTGTTCGTTACGGCGCTGGAAATCTGCATGGCATCGGCAACGATGCCCTCGGATTTTGCGGCCGCCAGAAAGTCCCGGGCGGTTTTTTCGTTCCCCTCAGGGACGCGGACTCCGAAGGTTACGTTCCCGCCGCCCCCATCGACAAACATCTGGAGTTCCATCCCCATGGATTTGGCGAGCGCCCTCATCTGGTCCCGCGGTGTCGCCGGAACCGCAGCGGCGACGGGGGCGGGCGTGCCCGTGTTGTTGCCGGCACGCCCGACAAGGATCACTGCCAGTACCGTCAGCACGACGAGAATAAGCAGGTACTTCATGGTGTACTCCTGTTGAGGACAGTATGGGCTCCGTCGGAAAAACCGTCACGACGCCTTGTGGGGTTCTGGTGAAGAGAACGTCCCACGGGAGAAATTTGCTGAGCCGGACATTAAAAACTCCGTGCCTCCTCCCCCTGTATCTGGCTGCCTGACCAGGGATGACTCCCGGACCTCCAGCTGAAATAATGATGAGAAAAACTCCTGCCGCCACCCTGAACATCACTCTGGACGTTTGTCCCATGACGTTCGTGAAAACAAAGCTGGAGCTGGAGGACCTTGCTCCCGGCGATCTCCTGGAGGTTCTCCTTCGGGAGGGCGAACCTTTGGCCAATGTCACACGGTCCTGTGAGGACGAAGGGCATGCCGTTCTGGAGAAAGCCCGTTACGATGGCGAAATCTGGCGCCTCCTCATTCGCCGCGGAGCGGATGCATGACACCCAAATTTACTGACGAACAACTCCACCGTTACGCACGTCACATCATCCTTCCTCAGGTTGGCGGCAGGGGACAGCGGCGGCTTCTGGATTCGAGCGTTCTTGTCGTGGGTGCGGGCGGACTCGGAAGTCCGGTGCTGCTGTATCTCGCGGCCGCGGGCGTCGGCACGATTCATATCATCGATGCTGATACGGTGGACCTGAGCAATCTCCAGCGGCAGATCGTTCACACAACAGAGCGTGTCGGTGCATCGAAAGTCGACTCGGCATCTGACATGCTGCGTTCCATCAATCCGGACGTGAAGGTCATCGCACACCGGGAATGGTTAAGTGAATCCAACGCCTTGAAGTTATTTGCACAGGCCGACGTGATCGTGGAAGGGAGCGACAACTTCCCGACCCGCTATCTTGTCAATGATGCGGCATATATGGTGCGCAAACCTCTTGTTACTGGCGCCATGTTCCGGTTCGAAGGCCAGGTCACGGTTTTTCCCAACGATGGTGGCGCCGACTCGCCGTGCTATCGCTGCCTCTTTCCCGAGCCGCCTCCGCCGGGTGCGGTGCCGACATGCCAGGAAGCGGGGATTCTCGGGTGCGTGCCGGGCGTCATCGGGAGTATCCAGGCCAACGAAGTTATAAAGCTTCTCCTGAACATTGGCGATTCACTCATCGGACGATTACTCGTGTTCGATGCACTGCGCATGGCGTTCCGCGAAGTGAAACTGAAACGGGATGCCGAATGTGCCTTGAATGGCGATCAACCATCCATCACGGAACTCAGGATGATGAACGAGGAACCGTGCGAATTACGGGATCACAAGACCCTCTAAAATACTGTTGTTTACAGATGCTGTCATCGAGGCATCCACAGAAGAGGCCGGAAAGCGTCTTGCCGTCCGGTTCGAAGGCAGGTGTTTCCAGGATAACTGGCGGAGAGGGCGGGATTCGAACCCGCGATAGGAGCATGACCCCTATGCCGGTTTAGCAAACCGGTGCCTTCAGCCACTCGGCCACCTCTCC
>JANQSL010000250.1 GCA_028284075.1 Candidatus Sumerlaeia bacterium
AATCGATGTTTCGTCCCGCGCTGAGGACTTCGACGGCGAGGATGTCCTCGTGCATCCGCACGACGTCGAGCGTCTGGGTGCCGATGCTGCCGGTGGAACCAAGGATGGCGAGGCGTCTGGGGTCCATAACTCCTTCTGTGTCAGACAAATTCAGTGCCAAATGACACCATTTCGGCGGCAGAGGGGTCAATCTCTTCGCATGACCGCAAGTTCTCTTGTGCTCCGGTCCTGCCGTTGGCTTGAACGCTCCGCGAACGAATAAGACCCGGCGTTTGTCAGTATATACGGTGGGCGCGGGATGATACGGTCCCGGAATCAGCCCAAAAACAGGGAGTCACAGATGTCTTACATTCGCTCTACAACCGCCGCTTTGCTGGTTCTGACCGCGCCTCTGGCGGCAGGCGCTCAATCCGTTTCGGTTCCGGAGCACGTTCCCGGCGATATCAAGGGAATGATCACGGTAACGGACATGAACGGTGCATGGAACTCCTGGAGTGCGACGCCTCTTGCGAAGAGCATCGAGTCGTTTTTCCGGCTGCCGGCTCTTCAGAACGAACCGGATTTCCAGGAGTTCGTGCTTGAGATCGACAAGGCGGAACTGGAGCTGGGGTACGGGCTGCGGCCCAATCAACTTCTGGGGGAGACGATCCGGGGGCTGGACATCTATGTTGTGCGGCCCGAAACACAGGCGGAACCGGATTTCGTTGTCGTTTCGAAGTTCTCTCACGCGGATCGCGTGGAGAAACTCGTTTCGTATCTCAAGTCGATGGAAGAGGAGGAAAACGCGGACCGCTCGGCGGCGGGACTGCCTCCTGTTGAGTTGACGAGCACGACAATTGGAGATGTTGAAGTCACCGGCAGTGAGGAGTTGCAGTTTCAGTTCGGGGGAAGCGGGGATGTGTTTCTTTTCTCCAACAGCCTGACGGCTCTCGAGAGTGCCATCACTTCGACGGGTGCCGACAGGTTGAAGGGTGTTGAACCTCTTCAGCGAGGTTATTCGAAAGTGAGCGATCGTGCGGGACAGGTGACTTTCTATCTGGACGGCAGCGAGGCGCTGAAAGCCGCGAGTCAGTTTGCTCCGACGAATGATTTCGGCACGCTCACAACGGGACCGACGGTCGGCACGCTGAACTTTACTCCACAGGGGATCGATTTCGCCTGGTTCACGGGGATGGACAATCCGACGGAGGCGGAAAAGGCGGTTCTGGCGATTCCGCCCTCGCCGATGAAGGGCATCCTGTCGTTCATGGACGGGACGCCGTTGTTTGCCGCCAGCAGCAATCAGCTGGACGGTCCGCTTCTTCTGCGTCTTTCGGAGGAAGCGGCTTCCACCGACCCGAGTGCAATGGGTCAGATGGATGCCTTCAAGCAGCAGATCGAGACAATGACGGGTCTGGATTTCGAGGAGGAAATCGTTCCGGCCTTCGGTCCGGACGTTTCGCTGGCGATTCAGGATATCAATTTCGCCGGTGGCATGATGCCGCAGTTCGATGCTCTCGCGATCCTGAAGATTCGGGATGCGGAGAAGGCCGGGATCGTGATCGACAAGTTTGAGCAGCAGATGGCGATGCTGATGACGGAGCAAATGCGGCAAATGAATCCGAGTGCTCCCGCGGCCACGCCGAACATTTCAGACTATCAGGGAACGACGTTGCGTTCCATTCCGTTTTCGGGCGGACCCGTTCCGATTCCACTCTCTTTGACTCACGCGGTAACGTCTGACGGCTACTGGATACTGGCGTTGTCGGAGGATTCCATCAAGGCGGCGCTTGGCCGTCATACGGGCGGAGGGAATTCCCTGGCGGCAGTGACGTCGTCGGCTTCCTCGTCCGGCCGCATTCCGGGAGAATTCAACACTCTGACGGTGATGAACTTCCGTCAGATGGCGACGACGGTTGGTCAGGTTGTTCCAATGTTCGCGGGGATGATGGGTGCCGGAGCGGATATGGAGGCTGTGAATCTGGGCCTTGAGATCGTGCGGAACATGGGGGTTGGATACGCCACAACAAGCGGCGACGGTGATGGGCAGAGGGGATCCGGACGTCTGGTTCTCCAGTAAGTTCATTCCGTTCCATCGACGGAAACCGGCCCGGCGCAGGGACTTGTCTGCGCCGGGCTTTTTTTTCGGGCCGCCAAACCGCTGGCCGCGGAAACACGTCGAATAGAGCAGTTGCCCTAACGAGTGCAGGCGATCCTCCCTTGACCTCAAGGCGGTTCGGCCGCATCCGTCGCGGAACAATCCAGGACCCCCGGGCGGGGGAAAGGATATCGGGTAGTGAGGACGCTTCAAGCATTCGCAATGACCTTCGCCGCACTGGCCGTGGTTGCCTGCACGACGAATTCAAAACCGCGTTTTGACGTGGATGATGAAGGCCGGGTCACACAGTTCCGCCGCTTTACGGAGCGGCCCATGCAGGATCATATCTTTCGTTGGACGAAGCCCGCGTTCCGCCAGGTCAGGAAAGACATCGAAGGGATCCTTTCGGAGGATCAGGGGAACATGATTGAGCGCCGGGGGTTGCCGGACTACCGCCGCGATAATGTCGAGGCGGCGCTCCGGAATGAAACGTTCGATGAATGGGTCTGGTGGGATCAGAATGTGATCGTTCAGTTTGTTGCGGGAGAGCTGGTGTACGAGGGGGAGCTGATGGATTCCGACCGGCAGCTTGTGACAATGGGTTTCCCGACAAAAGCCTACACACAGCAGTACGAGTATGGGCCGGTTCGCGAAATCTGGCTCTATGAGCATGTCTTTGAAGCGGGCGGTGAGTCTTATTCCTTCAGTGACGGCGAACTCGTCTTCAAGGGATCATACTGATGGGGGGATTTCGCCCCGCACGGCTGGCGGCGGCACTGGCACTGGCCGGAGTGCTGGCGGGATGTGCTTCCGAGAGAGCTGTCCGGACCGCAGGCACGCGGGACCGGGCATTTGAACTGTTTGAAAAGGGTCTGACCCGGGAAGCCGCCGGTCAGTATTCGGACGCCATTCGCTATTTTACTCAGGCAATTGAACTCAACCAGCGGCCGGCTTTCTATTTCAAGGCAGGCTCCGCCTATCAGCAACTGGGGGAGCCTGGCCGGGCTCTGTATTTCTATGACAAGGCGCTGGAACTTGCCCCGGACTACAATCTTGCCTCTTCCCGCCGTGAGCTTGCTTTGCTCGAAATGAAAGGGGAGGAGTTCAAGCTGCGCTCCGCTCCGCGGGATTCCGGGAATGAATTGGCCATGGCTGCCGAGTCGGGCACGTCAGCTCGAAGTCTGCCCCGTGTCGAGTCAGCCTTTGAAGCTTCCCAGGGCTCGAATCGCGCCCGGGACGCCATTTTTCCCGAGCTGCGGATTTCGGAGGGGGAACGAACGGAAGATCTCAAGGATACTGCAGCGAATGCCGCATCCCAGGGTCGCTGGGCTGATGCCGCCCGTGCCTGGGGTCGCGTTGTGCGAACGGAGCCGGACTCTCTGGAATCCCGGTTGGGACACGCGAAGGCTCTGTTGAGGGCCGGCCGCACGAAATCGGCACTGGATGAGTACGAGACGGCTTCGCGGATTGATCCGCAAAGCCCGGATGTCTTCATCCAGTGGGGGAACGCCCTGGCGGAGTCCGGGGATCTCTACATGGCGGAGGTGCGGTTCCGTGACGCGCTTGAGGTGGATCCTGTCAATGCGCGCGCATACAACAACCTTGGAAGTACCTATATTGCCCGAGGGTTCCCGGAAGAGGCGATCAACTTCCTGGGTCAGGCAATCGAACTGGACCCCGATTTCGCACCAGCGTATCTGAACAAGGCACTTGCTCTCCAGAAGACGGAAGCTCCCGTTTCCGATATTATCAGCAGTCTGGAGTCCTATATCGGGAACGATGGTGAGCGTCAGATTGAAGCGGAAGCATGGCTGATCCGCCTTCGTCGCGGGGACGGGTCCTGATCTCACGCCTGCAGCGGCCATGAACCTTTCACACCTGCCGTTCGACACGTCCCGCCGGTTCGCCGCAATCCGGCATGCTCTCTCTCTGGCCGGTCTTCCGGAGGAGGCTGCCATTCTGGATGTGGGAGGCCACCCGGGGACGTTCGCTCAACTGGTTACGGAAGAGAGGCCCGGCTGGCGCTGTGAAACTGTGGATACGATTGCCGATCAGTTTCGAGGCTACACTCAGGCCAGTGGCGCGGCTCTTCCGTTTGAGGACGGTTCCTTCGATGCCGTTGTCACTTCAGATACGCTGGAACACGTGCCCGCAAAGGAGCGTCCCGCGTTTTTATCGGAGTTACACCGGGTCAGCGGTTCCGTGGTGATTCTGGGTGCTCCCTTTCATCATCCGGCGGTGGCGGCGGTGGAAGCTCATCTTGATGAGGCCCATGTTGAACACTTTGGCGGGCACCATCCATGGCTCGGAGAGCATCGGGAGTGCGGGCTCCCTGATCTGGAAGAGACCCTTGCTGATCTTAATCAGGGGGACGGGGGGGTGCGGCTGATTGGCAGTGCACCGCTCCAGAGCTGGCTGACATGGCAATGGGGTCACTTTTTCCGCAAGCTGAACATTAGGCTCGATGAAGCCTGGGCAGGCTGTGATTCGGCGCAGTCTTCGAGTCCGACGGTGGATTTTTTCACGGTTCACGAGGACGAAATACCTTTTGTGCCGTACCGATGGGTGCTTTTGGCGGGAGCGGATGATGGTTTCTCCCGTGTGCCTCGAATTCCGAAGGGGGATGTGGATGTTGCACTCTCGCACTGGTTTCAGAGCATGTGTGGCTTGATCGCATCATCCGGGGAGGCGGTTGTTGTTGCCGAGATCAATGATCGTCTTGCAAGGGCTCTTGCGTCTCACCAGGCGGAGCGGCAGGGGTTTTGGAGCTCTCTAAAGACTCTTTTCAAATGAGTATTTTGCCCTGCGCGGCGGCCGGGTTGTGTGACGGACGGCACTTTGTGCGGGGCTGGCATGACCCGTTGACGGATTCCCGTTTCGGCATCGCGTATCGTTCTTCCGGGGCTTGCGCGGAATTCCTGCTGGAGGCTCCACGGGCGGGGAAGCACAGCGTTTTTCTCCTTGTTTCGGCTCCCGTGGCTCTTTTTGGCGGCTCGCTCCAGGTTCGGATTCATTTCCATGGCGGGACCTCCATCATGGACTTCGCGAGCGATCTTTGGAGGGTTGAGAAGCTGGAGATCGAGACTCTTGAGAGTGGGGTGGTTGGGCTGGTGTTCGAGCCTGAAAGGGTGGTCCGGCCGGACACGATTCTGGGCAACGGCGACCGGACGGAGCTGGGATTCTATCTGTCGTCCGGTTGGATTGTAAAGAGTTGATATTATTGATCTTGAACGAGATGTTCGGGCCCTGGCAAGCGGGCTGACAGCGTTCTTGTCAGAATGCTGTCAAAGCGGGCCGGGGATTCGACTTCGTTATTGACAGGCGAGGTCCGAAGGGGTTGTCATGCCCTGTGAGCGTGAATAGGAAGCTCCGCCGATCCGTGCAACGCGATGTTGACGACGGGGCCGAAATGCGCCAAACAAGTCCCGAATCTCAGGGAATCGTTGACCATGCTGAAAATCCATGACCGCGGAGGTGATTCCAAGGTTTGTAAATCATTTGGTGAAGCGCACCCCCATGCTCTTCCGTCTTCGAATTCATCGAAGACAAGAAATCTTTGGAAGGAGATACCACCGCATGCATAAAGGGTTCACCAAAGCAACCCTGTCACTGCTCGGTGCGGCCTTGCTGAGTAGCTCTGCCTTTGCAGTAGGCCCCACAATCGACGGGATTCCGAATGTTGTCATCACTGACTTCACGAAATCCCCGGGAGCAGTCCCGGATCCGGGTACCAGTGCAACTCCGGCGACGAACGTGTATCGTTACACCGATGCGTTCTCGCTGGCGACGTACGTGACCTACGATCCCGACAGCAATGCCGGAACCGACGATCTTCCAGCTGTTCGCTGGCTCTTCAACGAGCGCGATCCGAACAGCCTGGGAATTCGCACCGGCGGAGACAAGACCATCTCGATCGACAATACGCTCGGCGAGGACACTGCACCGGATTTCGCAACAATCACCGGTAGTGGCAACACTATCAACACAGGCATCGGAGGCGACCTTGACTTCGTCAACGTCGCGCTTTCTCCCGATCTCGGACTTGACGGTTCCGCTCCGAGCGGCGCCGGCGGCATCGATGAAGCCGTTATCGACCTCTACGTGGCGGCCATTGGCGACAGTGGCTCGAACGTCGATTCCGATACGTTCAGTGTCTTCACCGCTGAAGTTGCCGGCACGAACCCGTTTGACGGTGACCAGCTTACCGAGCCGACGGGGATCTACACGCCGGAGCTCTGTCTCGAAGAGTTCGAGAACTGGTTCCAGTTC
>JANQSL010000256.1 GCA_028284075.1 Candidatus Sumerlaeia bacterium
GTTTACCCTGAGTAATTCGTACTCGCTGTTTTGAGATGCAAAAGCGGGGAGCTTCGGCTCCCCGCTTTTCTTTTTATACTATTCGTTCTCTTCTCAACAAGCCGCTGTTTGTCGGCGTTCACCATCAGAGCACCCGCTTGACCTTCACAGCTCTCAGTCGTCTGCTGAGCGAATGAGTAATTACGTCGTTCTCGCCGCCTTCTTTGGTTTCCTCAACGTCCTGGCGATGTTTGCAGGTCTCCATGCTGTCGAAATACCGTTCTTTGCCCTGACGCTTCTGCTTGGAATCATGGGACTTCGGAAGCCCGGGGTTCCCGAATCAGAACGGCAGGGACGTGTTGTGGCGGTGCTGGCAATTGCCCTTGGGCTGCTTCCGTTTTTCAAGCCACTGGTCGACTCTTTGATTCTGGCGCGCATGCAGGCGATTCGAGCGCGCCAGACGGCCCAAATGTACACTGCCATGGAGAAGGCGGCTGAGGATCTTTCGCCGGCGCTGGAGGCATACAGAGACAGTATCGGTGCTTATCCGATGATGTTTGGAAACACGGCCCTCCCACAGTTCAGGCGCGACGGAACCCGCGTTGAGGTTCCGGGCGATCTGACACTTCCCGCAGTTCCGGACGACCCGTTCGATACATCAAAGAACCTGTACGTTTACAGTGTCGGCGCCGAAGGCGCCCTGATCGTTTCCGTCGGACAGGACGAGGTGGCTGAGTTTCCCCAGCCAGACGACATTCTTCCAATCGACGGTACTCCAGGCGATCCGTTGGCCCCCTTTGCTCTCGCGGGGGTCAACCTTCGTACCGTCACATACGATCCGACGAATGGATCTCTGGGGACTGGAGACATCGTGATCTGGCACGGCCCCGAGGGGAGTTCCTATGAGGAGACCATGAAACCTCTCTGGGATGCCTGGGACGAAGTGGACAGTCTCACACCGCCACCGCCCGAGGACTCGGAGTTTGACCATCCTCTTCCTGAAGATGATGCTCTAACAGCTGAGAGCCTGCTGGAAGACGGAAAGTACCTTGCGGCAGTCGCAGCCGCCTCCCGTGCCGTCCAGAATCGCCGTGTTCACCCGAACTTCTGGAAAATTCCGCAACTCAAGAAGGCTGACTTCATCCGGGCACGGGCACTTTATCACCTCGGCCACTACCGTTCCGGTGCGGACTACGTGATCGACTACCTGACATATACGCCGAACGATGCGGAAGCACACTACTGGCTCGGCAAGATGCTGTACCTCGGAGGAAGGCCTGAGGAGTCCAGGAGACACTTTGCGGCATCCTTCGAAATGGACCCCAAGGGGGCGGTTGCGCAAAAAGCCATCGATGCCTGGGAGGCCGTCAAAGGAGGGAAAACTCCTCGATTTGATATGCCCTGGATCGTTCGCCAGGAAAGAAATCTTCCCCAGGAGGATCTGAATGAGCCACAAGATCAACAAAATCAAGGCTTTGAAGTGGATTCGCTTGAGTGATTTTTTTTGTGTTTCGGGGTTGACTTCCGACCGGTTCCGCCTACCCTCCGCGTCTCGCTTGTGACGGGAAATCAACCGCCCCCGCAGACGACTCTCCCGGAAGACTTTCTCCTCTGAGAACGATTTTCGGCAGAACAAAAAGCCTCCGGAACGACTGAGGAGGCGGGTCACTTTCGCGGTCAAAAAGACGTGAAAAAAGACTTCAAAAAGGGT
>JANQSL010000258.1 GCA_028284075.1 Candidatus Sumerlaeia bacterium
GCACCAAGGTGAGGAAGACACACCACATTTGGCAGCCGCCGCAGTTCACTTGCGGGATCGAGTGGCTCGTGCTGATAGACATCCAGCACTGCCCGAATACGCCCCGTTCCAAGCTCCGCAATCAATGCTTCCTCATCGACAAGCTCCCCGCGTCCCGCATTAACCAGAAGCGCGTCATCGCGAATCCGCGAAAGACGCTCACGATCCATCAGGTGCCGCGTTTTCTCCGTCAAACTCGTCTGGAGAGAGACAATATCCGCCTCCCGCAGCATCGTCTCCAGTGAAACAACTTCAACGCCCTCCCGTTTCGCGTCCTCCGGCGAGAGATGCTCACTAACCACAAGAATCCGATTGTCGCGAAGAGGCTGCAGCAAGGGGAGAAGATTCCGTGTGATCGCGCCAAAGCCGACGATGCCGATCGTGATCCCCTGCATACCCGGAATCACCGTATCCCGCTTCTTCCAGTCGCCCTCCTCCATTGCCGCAATCCATTGGCGAGTTTGGAAATTCCCGATCATCATCATCGCGAACACGCCCTCCGCCGTAACCCTCGACATTGAGGCGTTTGCATGAGTCACCGCGATTCCCCGCTCAAAAACCTCGGGACAAATGTACGGCCTGGGAGTACCTGCGGCGTGAAAAATCGCCCGCAACCCGGGAGCCCTAAGCAAAACCTGCGGCGTCACCGGCGGCACACGCCAGCTTGTAACGAGAAGTTCGTGATCGCCGATGGTATCCTCCAGCTCTTCAGGAGTCAGATGACGCTCCGAGTCATTCCACGTAACAGTCGCCAGCGATTCGATCTCCTCGCAAAGATCCGGCGGAAAAAGCTGGCCCATCAATGATCCGATGGAGGGCAGAAACAGAAGCTTTGGCTTGGTCATGTTTTCCTCATGTCAATCAATGCTAACGCGTGTCAGTCCAAAAAATCACAGATTCAGGAATCAAGACGGGGACTCATGCAGCTCCCAAAAACCTGTCGCTCAATGCCCACAAACCTGCCGCGGGATTAGTCACGACAAACACTTCCTCATCATCCACTTCCCGCCATCCCTGAACGCTGTTGGGGAGATCATACCTGCGTGCATACTCTTCATGATCTCCCCACAAAAACCCGGCCTCTTCAATTTCCCGCCGCGAAAGCCCGCCCGCGCACCAACGGACGCGAAATCTCCCCTCGGTGCTTCCGTGAATCATGTGGGCGGCCGCAGACAGGTTCGCCGCCAGCTCTGAATCGCTCTTTACCAGTTCCAGCGTCTTCTCCGTGCCGGGATAACCGTACTTGCGAAGAAGACGATCGATTTCCTGATCCTCACCGAACATTCTGACACCGGGTGCGACAACAACCAGCTCACCGTCGTCCGCCATCGCCATTCGCAACCGGTACACCGCCTTCCCTCCAATCCACGTCGAATGAAACTCCGCCGGGTCCATCCACGCCACGGCCTTCCGTACCGGACGATCAAGCAGCTCAACGTTAACCTGCCGGCACAAAGCGGATCCCTTTTCAAATGTCTCTGTTCCATCTCCGCAGTAAAGACCGCGAGTCGTGACAACTCCCGCTGCATCCCGCTCTCGAACAGTCATGACATAGGTAATGGGAAGTTTCGCTGCAAACTCCCTGGCCATGTAGTTGAAAACTTTCCTCACAGGAGTGTCTACACGCCCCATCTGGGCTTCCATTCCGCAAACCGCTCCCAGAAAATGTGTACGATCAATGACATCCTTCCCGCCCGTTCCGACAAAAATGTTCTTTGCATGATTGGCAATCCCCGCCACCTCGTGCGGAACCAGCTGTCCGATGGAGAAAATGCGGTCCCACGACTCTTCAACCAACAGCTTGTTGATCTCGCATCGAATCGGCCATGCGACTCGTCCGTTGCTGACGTCCGCGACGAAGGAAGACGGGACATCTCCCAGATGGGTGAGCCCACTTCGCCAGTCGTGCTTCTCAAAAATCCCCTTCGGAACTCCCGGAAACATGCGAGTGATCTGCGAATCGGCCATCGGGGCATGAGTTCCCAGAGCGGGAAGGATCGTGACATCCGTTCCGCCATCTCGAAGCAGATCGTGCAAAACGACCGTCAGCTCCCCCGCCAGCGAATGAAACCGGGTAAAATCCGGAGGAATCAGCAAAACCCGCCGAAGCCGCCCCATCCTGGACAATGCGTCCGAGAGAAGATTCTTCGCCTCCGCAAGGGAAATAGCCTCGCCAGTCCCCCCCACCGCAAAATACTCTGAGCAGGATTCCATCAGGCTCCGTGGGGTCGTGGCAGAAGTCATGGAGAGTACCGGTTGAACTTGAATCGATCCAGTTTTCTGACAAAAAAGGCGTTCTGTAACCTGAGTACACCTTATGCGTTGCCATCTATACTTTGAGATAGTACAGACTTCCTCCGCAGGCAAGACCGATTTCAGAGGAATTTGCCGTGACCTCCAATCCTGGTGATATCGAGCACGCCCTCTTCGGGCACCCAATCAAGCCAACCTTCCGCCTCACACTGGCGGAACAGGTCTATGATGCCCTCTGCCGAGAGGTTCACGCCGGGCGATGGCAGATTGGCGACCGCCTGCCCGGCACCTCCGCCCTCGCCAACATGAGTGGCCTCAGCCATAATGTCATTCAGCGGGCCCTCGAGGCCCTCCGGGACGATGGCTATGTCCGAATGGAAAACAGGCGTGGAACCTTCCTCAAGGCCACCCTGCCAAAGGGAACTCCCCCCCGGGGAGTCATTGGAATCGCCATGACTCCTGGTGAAGAGGTGGGCAGCTCCCAATACGACTACATCTATCTTTCCCGAATTCACGCCATCATCAAGGAAGCCACCGAAAGGGCTTATACCACAGAGGTCGTCTCCCTTGAGGAGGATGGCGAGTGGGCCGGCATCGATTCACGCGACGGGCCCTTCGGGGATCGGGTCGCCGGCATTTTCTGCCTTCATGCCTTCCCCCGAATGCTTCCGCCAACACTGGAAAGCGGCCGTATCCCGATGGTATTCCTTGAGCCGCCCCCCGGCATTTGCCGCCCCTCCGTCTACCATGACGGCTTTCTCGCGGTATACCAGGCGGCCCGCGCGGCTCTGCAGGCGGGCCACAGCAGAGTCCTGCTCTACTGCGGCCGTCCCCACCCCCATTATGGAATCAATGTCTCCATCGAAGGCTACAAACGTGCGATGCAGGAAGCCGGCGTGCAGTACAGCGAAGAGGCCATTCAAACCTCATTACAGCACAAAGAGGGCGATCTTGCCGGAATACGGGCGTTTATTGAAAAATACAACGACGCCACAGCCATTGTTTCCGTTACAAGTGCGACCGGACGCCGCCTCGTTTCCGTTTGCGACGTGCTGGGAATCGATGTTCCCGGCGACATCAGCATCGTCAGTCAGGCTTCCGCACCGATGCGGGGCACCGATTCCAGCCTGATTCTCTCCGGCTCCAAAGCCCTCCCCACCAATACGATTCGTGAAGGATTTTCAATTCTCGATGAACTGATTGCAGGTCAGGACACGGGCCGGGGCGAAGTTTTACTCCGGCCAGGATTCGTGCAGGGGCACTCCCTCGCCCCTCCGAACACGAACCCAAGTCCAACGACGGCAACGAAACGCGCCTCTCAAAGCAACTGAACTGCCCGGCTTTGCCTTTGACCGGTCAAAAAAAGAATCCGATAGTATAAACTATACTGTTGACGAGGGCGTCTGAACTCTCTATTGCAGCGTGGTTAATTGGACCGTGCCAGGTTCCAAAACCCCAGAAGGAGAGTTCTCTCATGCGCCCCTCCCGTGCATTTACATTGATCGAGTTGTTGATCGTGGTGGCGATCATCGCGATTCTCGCTGCGATCGCGGTCCCCAACTTTCTGGAAGCCCAGGTGCGTTCGAAGGTATCGCGCTCGCAGGCCGACATGCGCAGCATTGCAACGGGCCTGGAAGCCTACGCGGTGGACTTCAACCGCTACCCCATGGGCTATCTGAACATCCGTCAGGCGGTGAACACCGCCTGCGCTCCGGCGCCGCCGTTCCCGTCCGACAAGTTCGACCGCAACCCCTGGGCGTTCTCGAAGATCACGACACCGGTGGCCTACATGACGACCGTGCCTC
>JANQSL010000270.1 GCA_028284075.1 Candidatus Sumerlaeia bacterium
GATGGGGGACATCCGCGGCGAGTGCATTCCACTGGTCGGCCGGGTAGTGGCCTTGGAAGATGGGATCGTGCATCCATGCGTTGCGGTCCACAAACCCCAACCGTCCGGCCTCAATGTCTGCATCGGTATCGGACTGCGGCTCGGGAACATCCGGATTGTGTACAATCCCGAGTTGTGCGTCCGGAACTTCAGCACGCACAGCCTTTACGGCACGTCCATGCGCCAACAAGACATGATGTGTCACCTGACGGATGACCTGCTCCGGATCTTTGCGGCCTGGTGCGTGTATTCCCGTTCGGTGCCCGAGATTCACGATACAGGGCATTTCGTTGAATGTTGCCCACAGTTTGATCCGGTCACCCAGAGCCCTGGCCACAGTGACCGCATAGTTCGTAAATGCATCGACGATGGACCGCTCGCGCCAGCCTCCGGTTTCCTCGAGAGCCTGTGGCAAATCCCAGTGATACAGTGTTGCGCATGGGGTAATGCCGCGCGCCATCATTCCATCCGTCAGCCGGTCGTAGAAATCCAGCCCCGCCTGGTTTACGGCCCCCGTTCCCTTGGGAAAAACACGCGGCCATGCAATTGAGAATCGATAGTGCGTCAGATTCAGTGACTTGATCAGATCAAGATCCGCTTCCCAGCGATGATAATGGTCACACGCCACATCGCCAGTGTCTCCATTCAGTATGGTTCCAGGCCTTTCGCAGAACGCATCCCAGATCGACCTCCCTCGCCCGTCTTCACTGACGGCACCTTCGATCTGATACGATGCGGTTGCGGTACCCCAGGCGAATCCCTGCGGGAATTCAAATCGTGCCATGACTGGATGCTTTCAGGAAAGGTTTAATGAGCTGTTGGAATCAAAGCGTTCTTCAGACCCTCGCGCCATCTCTTCTCACCGGCATGGTAGATACCAAAGCCGCTGCAGAATTCCCAGTAGGCCCAGGGGATTTCCCGCGCTTCCGCTTCCTCCCGCACAAATCGGGTCCATGTCACTCGCGAATCCATGTCCGCCTTGCTGTACACGCCGAATTCTCCGAGATACAAAGGGATCTTTTTTTCTTCCGCCCATTCAACGGACCGGTCGAATGCTTCACGCACATCTCTCGCCTGATCTTCTTCTCCCGTCCATGTTCGCCCGAGGTGCTTTTGCAGATCCGGTCCACCCCATTCAGCCCCTTGATGCGTGAATTCGTACGGTTCATAGTAATGGAATGTCGCGACGAGATGATCGTCATCGGGCGGAACCAGAGAATCAAGCTCACGCCAGTTGTTGTAATTGCCACCTCCGACAATCACAAAACGATCAGGATTTGAATCGCGAACCACGTCGAGCGCCTCCGCGAGAATCGGGTTCCATTTCTCATTCGTCAGCGAGCCGTGCGGTTCGTTCAGTAACTCGAACGCCACTGTTTGCGGCCTGTCCGCGTAGCGCGGTGCAATCTGTCTCCACAGACCAAGGAAGCGCCCGTGATGACCCTCCGGGTCGGAGTACAATTCCTCGTAGTGATGAACATTCAGAATCACTGCAAGGTCGCGCTGCGTCGCATTGTCCAGGACCCAGTCGACGCGCATGAAGAACTCAGGATTGATCGTGTATGGAATCTCCCGAGCCGCATGCGCGGACCAGCGGATGGGAACGCGAACGTGCTGAAAACCGGCTTCTCTGATCAGATCGAAGTACCCTTCCTCCAGCGTCACGCCCCATTGGCCTTCCTCCGGTGCCTCAAGAGCATTCCCCAGATTGATTCCGTGGCCGAATATCGAGGAGAAATCTTTTTCCTTTTCTTCTGCTATAACAACGGAAGGGAGCAGAACGGCGAAGAAAAACCTGACAATGAAGCGCACTGGCGACTCCGGGGCAAAGAATGACCCGAAGCCTTCGAGTATTCCCGGGTTGAGGCAAGGAAAACATTTTCCTTCCGGCTCAAAGTTTCCAGCGCTTGTCGGGTATCCCGCTGAAACCCCGGAGGAATTCTCTCAGGAAGTGGCGGAGTGGAGCGGACATGGCGGGTCTCCTTCAGACGCGGACCCACACTCAGCCGATCCCACCATTTCCACAAGACACGCCGGGGCGATTTACCAGGCGGTACAATGTTCGAAGTTTTGAGTTTGTACCCGGGAAAATACGGGCCGGCTAGTCAGCGGCGGCAAGCAGCCTGGCTGCATCCATGGCACCGTAGGTCAGAATAACATCGGCGCCCGCACGCTTAAACCCCGTAAGGGACTCCACCAGACACTTCTCATAATCAAGCCAGCCGTTTTGTGCAGCGGCCTTCAGCATGGCATACTCACCGCTCACATGGTACACCGCCACCGGCAGCGTTGTCGATTCGCGCATGAGCCGCACGACATCAAGATACGGCAGTCCCGGCTTTACCATCAGCCAGTCGGCGCCTTCCGTTTCATCCAGGCGTATTTCGCGAAGAGCTTCCCGGGCGTTACGCGGATCCATCTGATATGTCTTTTTGTCGCCCGCACGCGGCGCCGAATCCAGTGCATCGCGGAACGGCCCGTAGAAAGCCGACGCGTACTTGACGCAATAACTGCAAATCGCCGTTTCCAGGCACCCGGCATCATCGAGGGCCGTGCGGATTGCGCCGACACGCCCGTCCATCATGTCCGAAGGAGCCACAATGTCGGCGCCCGCTTCCGCCTGAACGACAGCCATACGCGCCAGAACTTCCAGTGTCTCGTCATTCAGAATCCTGCCGTCCTCGACAATGCCATCGTGGCCATCGCTTGAATAGGGATCCAGTGCAACGTCCGTGAAAAGGAGAAGCTCCGGTACCTCCGCCTTCAGTATGCGAATCGTCCGTAGCAGCAGGCCATCGGGATTCAACGCCTCTTCGCCGTGCGGTGTCTTGAGCGAATCGGCAATGACCGGAAAGAGTGCCACCGAACCGATGCCGAGGTCTGCTGTCCTCCGGCATTCTTCGACAAGGAGGTCCACCGACAGACGATTTACCCCCGGCATGGATGTGACCGGGACACGCTGATTTTCACCATCGATCACAAAGAAAGGCTGGATCAGATCGTCAACCCCAACACGTGCCTCCGCCACAAACGAACGCATCGCCCGCGAGGAACGATTCCGTCGGGGGCGATGCGGGATATTACGAATCCGGCCTGCTTCCGTCATTGAGTGGTCCAGGAGAGCAGCGGCCCTTTTTCGCCGCGTTCGATCTGAGCATACGCATCATGATTGTGAATGCTCTCGTAATTGTTCGAAGACACGAAGAACCACTCGATCATTCCCGACTCAAGGTGCTTGTTCAGGTCCACCGCCACATCGCGAACGATGTCTTCAACAAACTTGGGATTCTCGTAGGCTTTTTCCGTCACGAACTTCTCATCCGGGCGCTTTAGAATGGGATAGAGCTGGCAGCTCGCATTCCGCTCCGCCACCTCAATCAGGTCCTCAAACCAGACGATCTCATCCGTCTCGCGCACCTTCAGAGTAATCTGCGAGCGCTGATTGTGAGCCCCGTATTCACTGATTTCCCGGCTGCAGGGGCAGAGACTTGCCGCATTAACCTTCACCTCAACGATACGGTCGTACACACCATCCTTCGTCATGACGCCGCGGAATCCACATTCATAATCCATCAGGCCCGGCAGGCCCGTGACCGGAGCGGGGCGCTGAAGAAACAGCGGGAATGTCATGTCGAAATACGCGCTCTCCGCATCCAGCAGCTCCAGCATGTGTGCGAGCACTTTCTGCACACTGGCGGGGGAGAGCACCTGCACTTTTTCCTGCAGCGCGATCATGAAGCGCGACATGTGCGTGCCTTTCTCGTAGTGAGGAAGGCTGACGCGCATGGACACATTGGCCACCGTGTTGACCGTGCCGCCGTCCCGCAGCGGAAACGTCACGGGATATCGTATGTTCGACACACCGACCTGGTCGATGGCGATGCCACGCTCGTCTTTGGTTTTCTGAATATCGGGAAGTGTGTGTGACACGTTCTTTGGCTGGGGGGGGATGGCTTCAGTGGTCATCAAGTGCTCCAGTTCCGGAGGTTCAGACACATTCTGGAAAGCGTTTGGGTTTCGACGCGAGAGTGCTAAACAGTCCGATCAAATCTTGAATTCCTGGCTGTGGGCAAAAATTCGTTCATTCCGTCTTGGAGTAAGCCAGATATGGTCCAGAATCCTCGCCAGGCCCGGCCACAAAGCGAATATTCGGCCTGAATCTCATCCTGTTCGAAAGCTTACGCAAGTTCCTCAGGTCTGCCAACAGTCAAACTTACTCGCCTGCCAGCGCCTTGCACGTCGTTGCGATAATCAGAAGTGCCACCGGTGTTCCCAGCACTCCGCCAAGAATCGCCATGAGCAACCCGACCGGCGCCATGGACGAATTATAGGCGGCGGCCACCACCGGAGCCGATGCCGTTCCGCCGATATTGGCCATCGAGCTTGTTGCGCCCAGGAAAAGTGGCGCCCGGGTCAGCTTCACACCGGCAAACAGAATCGCGATATGGATGACAAGCCAGACAAATCCGAGAGCAAAGAAAATTGGCACCTCAAGAATCGCCACCAGATTTGCACGCGCGCCATAAGTCGTCAGCAGCAGATACAAGCCCGTATAGCCAATGGCCGATGCTCCGCAGAACTCCAGCTCACGAACCTTTGTCGTGCTCAGGAACAGACCGGCTGCCGTGATGAGCAGAATTCCCCAGCCGTAGGAGCTGAAGATTTCAGCAAGGAACTCGATCTTCCATTTGTCCGCCACAAGAGAGTCGATCGGTTTGCCCAGAGCCATGCAGAGCTGGCTGACAAGAAACGCGATCGCGACCATGAATGCGATATCAGCCGTGATGGGCGAGCGCGCTTTCGCATTCTGCTCCGCCTGCAGACGGGCGCTGATATCGTCAATGATACGTGCATCCGCCTTGTTCCATCGATCGATCTTCCTCTGATAGGCACTCATCGCGATCAGAAGTCCCAGCCACGAATACGCAAGCACCGTATCCACAATGACGAGCGGCCCGATCAGTCCCGGAGGCGTGCCGACCGTTTCGATCACCGCCGTCATGTTGGGTGAGCCGCCGATCCAGGAGCCCGCAATGGCGGCAACGCCCTTCCATGTGTCCGGCGGCAGGGCATCGGGCATCACTGCATTGAAGATGCCGAAGCTCGTAATGGCACCGATGGCGATGCCGGAGGTGGCGATTAACATGACAAGAATCGCCTTCGGGCCGAGCTGCACAATCGAGCGGATGTCCGACGGAATCAGAAGAAGCACCAGAATGGCCGGCAGCATGACCCGCGACATGAAGGGCGAATAGACCGGCGACGAATCAGGAATCAGCCCCGCGGTTGTGAGCACCATCGGAACAAAATACATCCAGATCAGCGGTGGCAGCAGCTCGAAGAACTTGGCGAGCGCCTTCCTTTGCGAGAGCCAGTAGATGCCTGCAACAACACCCGCCAGGACCGAAAAAAGGAGCACCGGATCAGTCACCAGCGAAAACGCCAGCGTGCCCGCGACAGGCGTTACGGCAAGCGTCGCGCTATCCGCCGAAGCCGATGCCTTTTCGATCAGGATCTGCTTGCGTGTGATGATTCGCGACGGCGCCTTGACATCGATCAGAGCAATCGTTCCTGCCGAGTCAAAATCCGACGCCATTGATTCCACCGAGAACGTCCAGGTTGCGTCACCGGTCTTCTCCATCGCCACAGTGGCTGTCGTTGAAACATCCGGACCTCGCCGAATGGAGACATCCGCGAGATTCGTGGCGCGGAAATCCGCCGTCCACTCGACTCGCACGCGCTCCGCCTCCCCCGTCTCGAGCGCTTCAAGGTCAACACCGGCCGACGCTGTCGTGCCGACACCTCCTCGAACGTCACCGATCTCAAGGGTGGGCGGGAGCACCTCCGCCGCCGCGGATTCTTCAGGGGTGGAGCAGCCGGTCAGTGTCGCCAGGGCGACTGCCAGCGCGATAATGATCAGGATCGTTTGTCGCATGGTTCGGCAGAACAGCCGCCCGAGCCAGGGAGGTCAATCGCGAACCAGGCTTGTTCCACCGAACCTCTCCTTCACCCTGACCTACTCCAGGTAAGTGTACCCGTTCAGTCCGTTTTCGTAGAAGTCCATAATCTGACCTGACTCCCGAACGGTAAGACGGCCTTCCCGCAGCGCGGCCTCCACGTTCCTGCGCATCTTGTGCACAAGATTGTTTGTGTCGTACTGGACGAACCCGAGAACTTCCTTCACCGTGTCTCCCTTGATGACATCCTCAATGACCGGCCGGCCCAGGCTGTCGACCGAGACATGTACAACATGCGTGTCCCCCAGCAGATTGTGCAGGTCGCCGAGGATTTCCTGATAGGCGCCGATCAGAAACACACCCAGGTGGTACGGCTGATCCGGCTTGAACTCATGCAGTTCCAGCGTGTTTTTGACATCCCTCAGATCCACGAACTGATCGATCTTTCCATCAGAGTCGCATGTGATGTCAGCAAGGACTCCACGACGGTCCGGCTCCTCATCAAGCCGGTGAATCGGCAGAACGGGAAACACCTGGCGGATGGCCCACGAGTCCGGCATGGACTGGAACAGCGAGAAATTGCAGAAGTAGATGTCCGAAAGAAGCTCCTGAAGTCCTTCCAGCTCATCCGGCACATAGCTCATCGTGGAGACAATACGCTGCACCTTGTGACAGATGTGCCAGAAGAACGATTCCGCATGAGCCCGAAGATCAAGATCCAGATAGCCCAGATTAAACAGATTCGCACATTCTTCCCGGGCCTGCACGGCATCGTGATACGATTCGATGAAGTTCTTCTGGCTGATCTTTTCAGAGATATACAGCAGCTCGTGCAGAGGCTCCGGCGCTTCCTCCCCGATCCTGTCCGGCAGCTTGAACTCGTCCAGGCGTGACACACCCAGCACGTTGAAAACCAGCACGCTGTTGAACGACATCAGTGCGCGGCCTGATTCCGACAGAATGGTCGGATGCGGTACCTTCGCATCGTCGCACACCGACATGATTCGGAACACGATGTCACTGGCGTATTCCTGCAGTGTGTAGTTCATTGACGACTCGTAGTTCGTCTGCGATCCGTCATAGTCCACACCCAGACCGCCCCCGACGTCCAGGTAACGCATGTTCGCACCGAGACGGTGCATTTCCACATAGATGCGTGCCGCCTCATTCACGGCCGACTTCACATGCCGAATGTTTGTAATCTGGCTTCCCATGTGAAAATGCAGCAACTGAAGGCAGTCGAGCATCTCGTGTTCCTTCAGATACTCCATCGCCTGGAGCACTTCCGGCAACGTCAGTCCGAACTTCGACCGCACACCCGCCGACTGCTCCCAGCGCCCGCTCCCCTTCGCCGCAAGCTTCACTCGCAAGCCGATCTTCGGGCGTGCGCCATGGATTTTCGAGTGCTTCACAATGAGCTGCAGTTCGGTAAACTTTTCCACGATGGGCGTAATGTCTTTGCCCATCTTCGACGCCAGAACCACCAGCTCGATAAACTCATCGTCCTTGAAACCGTTGCAGACGATCGGCGTTTCGCCGTTCTCAGCCACTGCCATCACCGCCAGCAGTTCCGGTTTCGAGCCCGCTTCCATCCCGAAGCCGAAATCCGCTCCGAAGCGTTTGTATTCCTCCACCAGATGACGCTGCTGGTTAACCTTGATGGGATAGATGCAGCGGTACCCGCCCTTGTACCCGTACTCGTCGATGGCGGAGGAAAAACATCCGTGCATCTCCGTAATGCGGGTTTTCAAAACTTCAGAAAAGCGAATCAGGAGCGGCAGCCCCAGGCCGCGAGCCTGCAGACTGTCCACCAGCTCCTTCAGATCGATCTGTTCATCCGGTTTCCGGTTGGGAAGGACCGCAACGTTGCCGTTGTCATTGATGTCGAAGAACCCCTTGCCCCAGTTGTGGATGTTATAGAGGTCCGCCGCGTCCTGCGTGGACCACTTCTCGATCTTCTTCAGAGCCTTGACGATGGTCAATCGGGGGGACCTCCTCGTGCGTCGTACCTGATGGGGCGGATTCCGCTGCGGCGGCCCTCGTATCGGGGGAACGACGGGCGGTCGCGTCAAGGATTACGTTGGCGGACAAACCATGAACTCACAACGATCCGGCATGCGAAAGCCGGTCTTCCCGGCAATCCTCCCGCTTCCCGGTTGGAGTTCCGCGGTATCGACTACTTCGCTCGCAGGAATGAGATCTCCATCCTGATCCCTTTCGGATCGATCTCCGGCGTTGCGGGAAGGGTGACGCATTCCTTTTCACGCATCGCACAAATCAGTGCCACCGCAGCATCCAGTATATCGTCTTGTCCCACACTGGAGGGACGGAACCGCGACTGTGCCCGTGAGACGGTTTCGAGAAGGTAAGGGTCGCCATGGTGCTGAAGAACCCGGAGCCGTTCCTCAGCACCTTCCGCTGTCTTTTTATTGTATTGGGCGGAGTTGCCCATAAGGCCACGGAAACAAACCTCCGGGTGAACCTCGCGAAAGCAGTTCCTTGCTTGCGGGACCGAACAGAGCAGTTCGTCCGTTTCTCGAATCTTCGGAACAATTCCCCACGCCTGCTTTGAGAGTTTTTTTCCTGTATGCAATTCGTTGAGTCGGGATGCCTCCTCGTAATTGTCCGCGTAAACCGCCTGGCGGCAGGGCACTCGAAAGACACTCGAACCGCGGGGGGATCCCAGCAGTTTGCGCGCCTCCAGGTCACACAGCCGCTCCTCCTCACCGGACTCTTTAAGACCGATGGGGACATCCACGAAGACTCGTGATTCAAATCCGAATAACTCCGTCAAATCCCGCAGGTCTCTCACTGTGCCAAACGAGTAAGCGCTTTCATCCTGGCTCAGATAGAACCACCCGCTCTTGCAGCCGTCGACGCCGACATACATGGGCGCTCTCCTCTGATTTGGCCGAACCCCGGAGGACACGGTACTGAAGCACAAAAGCCCTCCCTTCCTCTCATTCGGAATTCAACGACAATTCAACAGTGCTTCAACGGACAAACCACCCCTCACCAGGCGAGACTCCCTTCGACGCTTGCCCCTGCCTCCTGCCGGCGCGATAAGCAGAGGTGAGCAAACCGAACCCGCAAGTTGGAGAGAGGGACCGATGAAAAAGACCACAGCGCTCCTGGCGCTGCTGCAATTCCTGACGGTCGGCGACGAGCTTCGCGCTCAGTCGCTCCAGACCGAGATAGACTCAATACTCAACGATGGAAACGCGTGGTCCGTACTGGTCCAGTCGGACGACGCCATGGTAACCTACTACCGCCAGAACAAAGACACCGAGCGGACTCCCGCTTCCAATGCCAAGCTCGTGACAACTGCGGCCGCCTTCGGCTTGCTGGGTTCGGACCACGCTTTCGAGACACGCGTCTACACCAGTGGCTCCCTCATTGGAACCACACTCAACGGCGACCTTAATCTCGTTGTCGAACACGACCTCACATGGAATACCTACTGCCTGAACAGCTCCGACCAGGCGCTGGACTTCCTCGCCGCCCGAATCGCTCAGCTGGGGATTCAGACCGTCACTGGAAACATCAACGTCTACGGCGCCGCCTATTACGGCCGCGGGCAGTTTGACGACGTTCGTTTCCTCGGCTCGAGCTACGACAACCAGACTGTTGCCACAACATTTCGCACATCCCTGACTCAGGCCGGTATCACAGTATCCGGCAGCGGCATTGGCCGCACGGGTTTCAACGCACCCGGCACGCTGTTCCACACACACCTTTCCACCGACCTGCTCTATGATAACGAGGAAACCGCCCACGCCTTTCTTGACGAGATGCCGCTGACCCTTGCGGCAGCCAATATTGAGATCAACCGCGTCAGCCACAACGCCATGGCCGACGGCCTTCTGTTTCATATTGGCTACAAAGTATCCGGCGTCAGCACCCTTGCGGCCGGGGCGGACGCCGTTCGCGACTGGCTCGAAAACACCGCTGGCATCGACACCGGAGATATTGTCATCGGTGACGGTTCCGGCCTTGCCCGCGGCACAAATCCTCCCGGCAACGAATACAGCGCTCAGTTTTTTATCGATCTTCTTCGCTACATGACGGCGAACCACCCGGGCTACGACACCACACTCGCCATCAGCTGCGAGGATGGAACCATTGGCGGCCGGCTTTGCAATGCAGGTATGGCAGGCCGCGTCCATGCCAAGACCGGAACGCTGTTCACCACCATTGCCCTGTCGGGATACATGGATCATCCAACCTCCGGTGAGAGGATCTTCTTTTCCTTTCTGGCGAACAACAGCGGAGGCATCAGCTCCTCTGCAACTCGTGCAAACATGGATGCCGCACTCACCACCATCGCCAACGGTTTTCCTCCCGTCATTCCCGGTCTTTCCTCCGTCCGAAACGCCGGGACTGGCAGTTCCGTGGAGATACACGCCGCGCAGCAGGCCACTGGTATAACCTCCTGGGACATTCAATACAGCATCAATGATGGTCCCTTCTCAAATTCCATGGCACTGCCCCTGCCGGTCCCATACATCATTGGAACGCGGACCGATCAGCCGAACTTTGGCGATTACCAGGAGATCACGGGAACCTGGGCGAACACCTCGGCAACGTCCCAGGCGCCCGGACTGACGGGCTCCCTTGGTGGGCGCTGGGCCGTTCCCAACGACGGTGGAGCCGCGGACGTGGCCCGCTTTGTTCCCTCCGCACTCTCCGGAGGGCGTTACGAAGTCGACGTAACCACCTACGGTTTGTTCCTCAGCGACAACGCGCACCAGGTCACCTGGCGAATCAACGACGCCAATGGCCTTCGCACCGGCAGGACCGACTTGTCCTTCGAGACGACCGGTGATGTTTGGGCGCCCCTTGCAATCTGTGACTTCATTCCCGGCCAGGGCCACTACATTGAGTTCGACAACTCCACTCAGGTAAACAACGTGGGCACAACAACCGCCGGCAATTCGCGAATGGTCATGTCCGGCGTGCGTTTCATGCCGACGGCGGCTGTCGCGACCATCACCGGCCTGAATCCGGGCGATCGCATTGATGCACGTCTCATCGCGCGTAACGGAGCACAGACAAGTTCCGCCAGTGACACATACTCGGCCCGAGTCTCCGCTCAACCCTCCCGCGTCCTTCTCATCGATGGAAACGACCGGTGGGACACCCAGGGCGAAAACACCGGAGGTACGTCACACGACTTCGTGACAAACGTTGCTTCAGCAATGCCCGGAGACCTTGCTTTCGACGCGGCGGAAAATCACGCCGTCATTCGCGGCGATGTGCCGCTTGACGACTATGATCTTGTCATCTGGTTGCTTGGCGAGGAATCGACACAGGACGAGGCTTTCTCCGACACGGAGCAGGCACTTGTCTCCGATTACATGGCTTCCGGTGGACGCATTATTATCTCCGGAGCGGAATTCGGATGGGACCTTGAAGCCCTGGGTTCATCGACCGACACCGACTTTCTTCATAATACGCTTCGTATCGACTATCTTGCCGATGACACGACGGCGGCAACGGCGGGATTGACACCCGTGAACGGTGACATCTTTGCCGGGATAACCAACCTGGCCTATGATGCAGGTCCAATGGTCATCGGATTTCCCGATGTTCTCGGCGGTCTTGCCGGTGCACGAGTCGTTATGAACTATCAGGGCACGTCAGAAGGGGCCGCCGTTGCGTGGAAAGACGACCCTGCCGGACCAGGTGCAGTCGCCTTTGGTTTCCCCGTGACCATGATCTCCAGTGACGCTGCGCGAGCCCAGCTCCTGGACGCGGCAATCGACTACCTGCTGCAACAGCAAAACGATCCGGACGATTTGTGGATGATTCGCTGACCGTCCCGCATCGAGGCGGTCAGCGGGAGATACTGTCACCCGAGAGCTACGCCCCTGCCGCGACTTCCTCGGGAGACCACTCAACGACACGGCCGTCTCCCCAGAGACTCTCCAGCCGGTAGTATTCTCGCGCTTCCCGGTCCATGACATGAATCATCACGTCACCGTAGTCCATAACCACCCAGGAAGTCGTGCCCGCCATCCCATCGACAAGCGGCTTTCCGGCACCGGCATCCGCCATGCCTTCGCGAATGTTGCTCACAATTGCACGAAGCTGGAGCGAAGATGAGCCGGTGCAGACCACCAGTGAGTCGGTGAACATACAGATTCCATCAACATCGAGGAGTACCACCTCCTCGGCTTTTTTGTCATCTGCCAGACGGGCGGCCATGATGGCCTTTTCAGCGGTTTCCAGCACGGGGTTCAGTTCCCTTTCTGTGCGTTGAGATGGAGCCAGTCAGCCATCGCCCTTGTGTGGGGATGTGCCTCTCGGCCCTTTTCCTGAAGTCGAACGAGCTTGCGTTGTGCCACCTCCCGGGCGGCCTCCCTGATGGGCTTTGTGAGAATATCGGCCCTGATCTGTTCCACTCCGTCCCAGTTGCGGGACGGCTCCGTGAAATCCGCAATATAGAGAACCATTCCAACAGGAGACAGATCCTTGCGCCCTGTGGAATGATGGATCACCGCATCAAGAATGTCATCGTCTGTTACTCCCCATCGATCCATACCTTCCTGAGCGGCGATCATTCCATGCCAGATGGAAGGATAGCTTCGGTCTTCATCCGTGACCTGCACGATACGGCAATTCTCCAGCAACTCAGCCTGCTGGCTTTTCGGGAAGGGTTTTGCCACATCATGAAGCAGAGCGGCGAGGAGGCATTTATCCACATCCACTCCCCAATGGTGGGCCAAAACGACACTCATTCCCTCAACTCCAAGAACGTGAGGGATTCGAGTCCCGGGTGTCCGGGCCAACAGCTCGGACCTGATATTGCAAGAGAGTTCGGAAACGGCAGTAGTGATAATAGGCGCTCTATCTCCGACAAAATGACCTGACTCTACTCTTTTCAACCACCCGCAGTATGGCAACCCTTAAACGCGGATCCTGTGGATTATTGCCTCATCCTGAAGAAGCTGTCAGACTGTTGGGAACAGTGGGGTTGGTCTGGTAATCGGCAGCGATTTTGCCACTATTCTCTGGCGGACCGGAAAGGCGATGTGAAAGGTTTGTGGCATGATTGAATCGAAGCCCGTCATCGAAGTGAAAGACCTTGTGGTCGACTACGGCCGGGGGAAGAAAACCCAAAGAGCCGTAAAGGGCATCACTTTCGAAGTCCGCGAGGGTGAATGCATTGGTTTCATTGGTGCCAACGGGGCCGGCAAATCGACCACCATGAAAACTCTCATGGGATTTCTTTTTCCCTCCAGCGGATCGGCCACGTTGTTCGGCCGTGACGCCCGCGACAAGGAGAGCCGCCGCCGTATCGGATACTTGCCGGAGGTTGCTCTCTACTATCCGTTCATGAAGGCCCGCGAGCTTCTGGAACTTTACGGCGGATTGAGCGGTCTGTCGAAGTCGGAACTGCGCCGCCGTATACCTCCCCTGCTGGAAAAAGTGGGTCTTGCCGGAAAGGGCGAGGTGCTTCTGAGGAATTTCTCGAAGGGCATGCAGCAGCGTGTGGGCATTGCCCAGGCCATTATTGCCGAACCGGAACTGCTCATCTTCGACGAACTCTCCTCCGGTCTCGATCCCGTTGGCCGTCACGACCTGCGAAACGTTCTGGTGGAATTGAAGGATGCGGGACGCACCATCTTTTTCAGTTCGCACGAACTGACGGAGGTGGAGGCACTCTGCGATCGCGTGGTGATGATCCACCGGGGTGAAATCGTGACGGAGGCCACTGTCGACGAGCTGATGAAACCGTTGAACGTCTATGAGATCACGTTTCACCTGCCGGACGGTTCACGGATTCCCGACGCCGTCAGAGGGCACGGCGTGAAAACGGACGGTCACCTGCACACGCTCACGATCACGGACGTCGAAGAGTACTCGCAGGCGGTTTCCGAACTCGCGGCGGCCGGAGTCAGTATTCAGAATACATCGTCAAAGGCGCAGAGCCTCGAGGATTACTTCATCGATCTGGTTCAATCCAGGGAGCGTGAAACGGCATCGTGAATGCAATCTGGCTCATTGCAAAGGGGGTCTTGATCGAGGCCGTTCGGCGCCGGGAAATCTACGCCGTTGTGATGGTCTCCGTTCTTTTGATCGGAGCCGTTCTGACCGTCGACTTCTTTGATCTGGAGGGTATCGAGAAATTCTATCGCGAAGTGGCTCTGAAGGTCATGAGTTTTGCCACCGCCGCCACCGCCATCGTGCTGGCGGCGCGTCAGCTCCCCCGTGAATTTGAAACACGAACGATTTATCCCATGATGGCCCGTCCCGTCTCGCGGCTCCAGTTTTTGCTCGGCAAACTTCTCGGAGTTCTTCTCGCGACGTTGTTCTGCCTCACTATTTTCATGACCGTTTACGCCGCGGGAACCATTTATCTGAAACACGATATCCCATGGCAGCTGTTTACTCAGTACATTTATCTTCAGCTGCTGATGATGGCCATTGTTGCCACGATGAGTTTCTGGCTCTCCATGATTCTGAATCTGGATGCGGCAATCACCATCAGTGCCATTTTCTATCTTGCGGCATCGGTGCTGTCATCTCTTGTGACCTACATTTTTCCTGATCTCAATGCCATTGGCAAGTACCTCCTGACGGGCTTTGTATATATTGTCCCGCAACTGCAGATCTTCGATCTTTCGGCGAAGGCGGTGCACGGCAATGACTGGCCCCCTCTGAAGTTTGACACCATTGGAATGCTGACCGCCTACGCATTCGTGTATTCCGGGCTCTTTATCGGTTTTTCTCTCTTCTCATTCCGAAGGAGGGCGTTGTAGTGGAAAACCTTTCTCCGTTTCGTTCCGTCGGCCTCATCGGAAGAGGAGTCCTTCTCGAGACGCTTCGACGCCGTGAGATCTATGTTCTGCTGATTTTCGCCGCGGTGTTTCTCTCGGGTGTTCTGGTTGTGCGCGTCGTTGGAATCCCCAACCCGGAAACGGGTACGTTTATCCTGAACCTGGGCCTCATGCTCGCTCTCACGGCGGCACATGTCCTGACGATTCTCACGGCGGCGCGGCAGATTCCTTTCGAGCTGGAGAACCGCACCATCTATCCCGTTCTCGCGAAACCCATCACCCGCAGCGAGTACATTTTCGGAAAGTGGTGGGCTTGTACAGCCGCTGGTGCTCTTGTCCTGTTTGTTCTTGGCGCCATTGCGTGGATGTCGGTTCCAAAGCTTGAAGCTTACTCCTTTGCCATGCTGATTCAGACTGTCGTGGCGGGTGTGCTTTCTCTTGGGACTGTTGCGGCCGTCGCGCTGCTCGGTTCCGTTCTGATCCCGCAAGCGATGAACATTGTCCTGACCGCTCTTGTCGTCTGGTTTGGGCATTCGTTTACAGGGTTTGTCGTCACGCGGGTTGCGGGCGGGCCTCTCGAAGCACCCACGCGCTGGTTGACGGCCTATCTTCCGAATTTCAACAAGCTCAACCTTGTGACGCGCTACACGGATGGTATCGGACCTCTCCCGCCGGGAGAATTTCTGGCCATGATCGTTTATGTTACAATCATCTTTGGGGCCTGTTTTGCGAGTTCCGCGCTCGTGTTTCGCAGGCGGATGCTCTAGGAGGGTCGCGATGAAGTTCGCGCACTGGCAGATTCTCTCTCTTGCGGCTTTTGCCATGGTTCCGCTGCTTGCGGGAACAATAAAGCCCAATGACTACGAAGCGAGCCGCCGGGACAATCAGACGGCCCTCAAGAGGCGGAACAACAGTGCGATCGGGGCGATCCTCGGCGAGATTCGCGCGAGCATGGCGGACATGATGTTTGTGAAGACGGAAATCTATCTCCACAATGGCGTGGCCTACATGCCGCATCTCGACATGGAAGCGATGAGCGAACGCGGGGAGATTGTGGACGACGACCATGGCGACGGCGATGACGGAGAGGAGAAGCCACCAACGGTGATTCCCGCTCCTGAAACGGACTTTCGCGGAATTATTGGTGAACTCGAGCGTCGCGTCAAGCCGTGGCAGGATCCGGACATGCCACATATTCACACGTCCGGCACGGAGCTTCTCCCATGGTACCGCGTGATGACCATCAGTGATCCGACAAACGTGCGCGCATATCAGATTGGCGCGTGGTGGCTGAAAGGACCGAAACCACAGGAAGCGCTGGATTTTCTGCGGGAAGGCATGGCGAACAACCCCCAGGCTTTTCAGCTTCCCTATATGGCAGGTCAGATTGCCCTGAAACTTTCAGATCGTTCGGACAGCGGCGATTCCGGGGAGCATATTGCGGATGCTCGTCGTTTTTTCGATGAGGCCGCTGATATTGTAATTCGCGAGCGTCCCGCGGATTATGATCGCGATCACCCGGAGAACTTTCCGTCATGGTCGGAATACAAGGAAGAGGATGCCCGGGGAGCGGCACGGTTTGCCGTGTATCTTGAGCGCGACCATGGCAGTATCCAGGACGCCATCAAGAAGGCGGAACGTTATTCGCAGGTCTTCGGTGGAGACGGTGTGCTGGACAGGCTTGTAGAGAGGCTTGGGAGATCAGCGAACTGATCAGAGTCCGCCGATTCCCACCAGCTTCGTTTCCAGGTACTCATAGAGACCTTCCATACCGCTTTCGGCGCCAATGCCGCTTTGTTTCCATCCTGGGAAAGGTCCCTCGACGTGGGAGACTCCCCAGTCGTTGACCGCCACCAGTCCGAACTCAAGCTTTTCGGATGCATGAATTGCGGCTTTCAGGTTCTGCGTGAAGACATAAGCGGCGAGTCCATAGGGCGTCCTGTTCGCCAGTTCAATAACCTCATCCGTTTCACTGAAGGAAACCACCGGGAGAACCGGGCCGAAGATCTCGCTGTTGAAAGCGGAAGATGACTCTGTCACGTTCGACAGCACGGTCGGTTTATAGAAGTAGCCTTTGTCGAGGCCTGCCGGACGTGAGCCTCCCGTTTCGACTTTGACTCCTTCCGGTTCGGATTTGTCCACAATGCTCTCAACGTGCAGGCGCTGTTTTGAGTTAATGAGGGGCCCGACCTCCGTTTCGGGATTCATGCCCACACCGACTTTTAATTTTTCCACCTGCGGAACGACGGTTTCGAGGAAACGGTCCCGAGCTTTTTCATGAACAAAGAATCGCTGAGGGGAAACACACACCTGGCCAACATTGCGATACTTGGCGGCAACGGCGTTTTGTGCAATCAGGTCCCAGTCCGCATCGGGAAAGATCACGACCGGCGCGTTGCCGCCAAGTTCCAGTGAGAGCCGGGTGACGGTGCGCGATGCGCCGTCCATCAGATGTTTGCCGACGCGAACGCTGCCGGTGAACGCGATCTTGCGGCATGCGGGGTTGTTCAGCATTTCCTGGCCCATGGGGTCCGGTTCGCCGCTGATGATGTTCAGAACTCCGGGTGGAAGTCCGGCTTCCTCCAGCAATTTCGCGATGATCATCAATGTCAGTGGCGTATACTCCGAAGGACGTGCCACCACCGTGCAGCCGGCCGCCAGGGCCGCGGCGATGCTGCGGCATGGATTGTAGGCGGGAAAGTTCCAGGCGGTAATGACGCCCACCACGCCAAGAGGCTGACGGAGGACGGTCAGGCGCTTGCCGGGCCGTCGTGAGGGAATCGTTCGTCCATAGGCGCGTTTGCCTTCTTCGGCAAACCAGTCCAGCAGTGCGGCTCCCGCCATGAGGTCGCCTTTTGCATCACCGATGGTTTTGCCGCTCTCGGCACTGTTCCAGGACCAGATTTCCTCCATGCGGTCTCGAATCAGGTTTGCCGCTTTGGCCAGTATGGTGGCGCGATCGTAAGGTGTTGCGGATGACCATGCCGGCAAAGCATGCTCTGCGGCTTCGATCGCGGCACGGCAGTCGTCACCGTTTCCAAAGGGCACTTTGCAGATTACATCCTCCGTTCCCGGATTAATGAGGTCCCAGGTGTTTCCGTTCGAGGCGTCAACCCACTGGCCGCCGATAAATTGCTTGAATGGATATTCCGATGTCATCTGATGAGAAATCCTTTAGGCGAGTTTGAATCCGAAAATGACCATGGCGATGCAGAGCAGCGTGATGGATGAACTGACAGGCGGGGGAATGATGGATGGCCTGGTGTGCTTTTTCTCTTCCGATACTTCCGTGGAACAAAGTGAATGCATTAAGATGGGGGCAACCCGGGCTTGAATTGTCAAAAGAGGAATGCCTCCGAGTAAAATCGGATCACAGGTCTGGAAGATTCATTGTTCCGGTTTTCGCTCCCACGATTCCTGTCGCAACGCAGTCTTGCAAAGAACGGCTGGCGGGCAATTCATTCAAAATCGCGAAGTCCGCGTCCATGCCTGGGGCAATGGTGCCGCGTTCCTTTTCGCAGCCGCTTGCAATGGCGCCACCGAGCGTGTATGCGCGGATCGCCTCGTTCACGCTGATACTCTCCTGAGGGGCGATCGGGTTGTTCGACGAATCGAGCCGCGTGACCGCGGCACAAACGCCTGCCAGGGGATTGAGGTCGCATACGACGGGTCCGTCCGTCGAGAGAGCCACGTCGATGCCTGTAGCGAGCATGGATCGCAAAGGGTAGGTTCGGGTTAGCCAGCCTTCCGGAAGATACTTGCGGAAATTCACGCCCAGTTCTCGTAAAAAAATGGCCTGAGGAACGGCTATGAACCGTCCCTCGGCCATTCGTCTCAAGTGATCCGATGAAGGGAGGCCGAAATGTTCGATGCGATGACGACAACCGGGCGTTTCGCGATGGAGAAGTTCATAGGCTGTCAATGCGGCCTCGATGGCGATGTCGCCGATGGCGTGAGTACAGACTCGGTAGTCTTTGACATGCGCATCATGCGCAAGCTCCACAAGCTCATCGGAAGTCAGCCGTAAAACGCCGTGAGTGTTTGCATGAGAATAGGACTCTGAAAGAGCGGCCGTTGCACCACTGAGTCCGCCGTCGGCAAAAAGTTTAATGGAATCGCATCTGAGAAAAGGATGATGAATTTTCTCGGGCAGTGGAAGCGTTTCGGTTCCACCGTCGGGCCGCCGAATTGCCAGCAGGTTCATCCGAATCGGAAGTTCACCTCGTGTGTTGAGGGAAACGTAAGCCTCAAGCAGTTCGGGATGAACCGCCGGATCCGTTGCCGAGGTGACTCCGAGGGAGAGGAGGTGTCGGCATCCTGCCGTGATCATTCGCTCGTAATCCGTCCGGGAAGGTTTCGGAATGTGGTTGGCCACAAGTCCGAGTGCCGTCTCCCGCAGCACACCCGTGGGCTCGCCTGATTCGTCCCGTTCAATGATGCCACCGGGCGGAGGAGCTGTGTTTCGAGAGATGCCGGCAATCTGAAGCGCGCGCGTATTGGCCACGGCAATGTGGGCGCACGTTCGGATCAGCCATGCGGGACGCTCGGGACAGGCCTCATCGAGGTCACGGCGCGTGGGATGGCGATCTTCCACGAACCGGGCTTCGTTGTAGCCTCGTCCCTGGAACCATGCACCCTCGGGCAAAGTGGTGGAGAATGCACGGATGTCCCGTATCAGTTGCTGGATGCTTTGTTCGTCCCGCACATCGAGCATCGATGTCAGCAAATGCCCCACCTTCCAGACATGGACGTGGGCGTCGTTGAAACCCGGCAGGAGTGTTTTTCCTTTCAGATCGATCTTCTCATCGTCCGGACGGAGAAGGTTCAAAACATCATGGTCTTCACCAACGGCAACGACTTTACCGTGTTCGACGGCAACCGCCCGGGCCTGGGGCTGCCTGGTGTCCTGTGTCAAAACGTTCGCGTTGTAGAGAATTCGACGAAGTGTCATTTTCCCCAGTAGCGCCAGTGCCAGGGTTCACTGATGTAGCCGGTTTGTTTTACATTGTGCGGATAGTAAGAGCGCCGAAAGGCGAAGCGTCCGGCGTTTTTCTCAAGCCACCTGCCTTGCAGGGTGTCGTGGAATGCCTCAGTGAAGCTGAACTTGTCGTCGGGGTCTGTCAGGTCGACACAGGTTCCCAACTGGTGCTCGCTATGACCCGGGGGAGCGCTGTAGCGCTGCGAATGACCATCACGGCTGATTGCGTTTGTATAGAGGCGGGTTTGATATTCGCCACTGCGATAGGCGGACGTGACGCGAATATCGATACCGTCTGAGAGGGCGGCTTCAAGCATTTGCACGAGCGCTTCCGCCGTGGCTCGCCGGACTGGAAAGTCACGCTTTAATTCGACACGATGTTTCACCGGAGTCGGCACGAGATCGTCGGGTTCGTAGTCGAGCGGCAGTCCCCACCAGCGATCAACTTTCTCCGTTCCAACGGAGATGTTGCCTTCGGTGACGTTGTGCGGATGAATGCGGTAAAGGTGAACTCGTGGAACCCATGCCGATTTGTCATCGAAGACTGTTTTGAGCCAGTCTTCATCGGTTTCCGGATTGGTCGTGTATTCTCCGAACAGCTCGGCTCCGGAAGCCAGCTCTCCCAAAGGCACGGCCTGTCGGTCCGCCACGGGATAGACGGATGCGGTGGCAGAGAACACCCGCCAGGGTGCGGTTGTTTCAATGGGGGTGCTTGCAGTCATCAGCCCGCCGCCACAGGGTGTTTTCGTTGAGCATCGACAAAACTGACGGCCTCTTCAAGCGCCTCAAGTCCTTCCTTCAACTGGTCATCAGGGATGGTCAGGGGCGGCAGAAGGCGGACGCAGTTGCTGTAGAGACCCGCACGGATGAGCAACAGACCGTTGGACACACCGCGCCGGATGATTGCCATGGTTTCATCGGGCGCGGGTTCCCGGGTGTCTCTGTCCCTGACCAGTTCCATCAGCATCATTGAGCCGAGGCCGCGAACGTCCCCAATCAATTCGTAGCGCTGTTTCCACTTCTCCATGGTACTGTGAAGAGTTTGCCCGACGTGCCGCGCGTGTTCAAGGAATTCCAGAGAACGAATGATTCGGATGGATTCGATTGCGGCGACGCAGGCCACCGGCGCACCGCCATAGGTGCCACCCGCCCCGCCAGGATGTGGTGCGTCCATGATTTCCGAACGCCCCGTTAATGCGGCGATTGGCATGCCCGATCCGAGTGACTTGCCGGTCGTGATGAGATCCGGTGCGATATCATAGTGCTCACAGGCGAACACTCGTCCCGTTCGCCCCATGCCACATTGAATCTCATCGGCAATCATGACGATCCCGTGCTCATCGCAGATGTCCCGGATTCGGCGAAGGAACTCGCGGGGAACGGGCAGGAAGCCGGCTTCTCCCTGCACCGGTTCGATGACAATCGCGGCCACGGCCGATGGATCGACTTGAGCAATCAGTGCATTGTTGAGTTGCTGAATGCACCAGTCCACGTATTCACCTTCGTCCATACTCGCGGGACGACGGTAGACGTTGGGAACGGGAAGGCGGTAAATTTCCGATGCGTAGGGACCAAAGCCCTTCTTGAAGAGCGAATATTTGCTCGTCATGCTCAGAGTCAGAAGCGTGCGGCCATGGTAGGCGCCCTCGAAGACGATGACTCCGGAGCGTCCGGTATAACTGCGGGCCATCTTGACGGCGTTTTCGACAGCCTCCGAACCGCTGTTGGAAAGCATTGTTTTCTTCGTGAAATCTCCGGGCGCCAGTTCATTCAACATTTCGGCCAGTTCGATGTAGGGCTCGTAGGTGCCAACAAGAAAACAGGTGTGAATCAGCTGCTTTGCCTGGGCCGTCATGGCCTCCACAACTGTTTCCGGGCAGTGCCCCGCCGCAAGCATTCCGATGCCACCGGCAAGATCGATGAGCGTGTTGCCGTCGACGTCGTGAACGAGGGCGCCACTGGCGCTTTGCACAGCCACCATCGTGGAGTGGGCAACGGCGCCGCTGACGGCCTGATGACGCCTTTCGAGGAGAGCTTTGCTCTTCGGCCCGGGAATATCCGTTTTCCGTACAATGTACGTCATGAGCTCATGAATCCTTTTGAGTTTCCTGGTCGAAGGGAACAGCAGAGCCGGCGGGCAGCACGATCAGAATGCCGCAATTTCCGCAGACCGGGTCGTTGAGATAGTTTTTCATCAGGCCTCGAATCTCGAAGCCAATGCGCAACTGGGATGAGACGGTTGGGTCCACAAGACGGCCGGATCGCAGCTGCTCATAGTATTCGTCGGGTGACATGCTGTCTGAAACGGCGCCGTATCCGCTCATCATTCCCACCGTCACCTGTCCCTCCAGACCCTGGGCGCAAACCGTTTGGTGCCGCGCGGCATAGAGGGCGCGTGCAATGCCGCGGCGCCGATACTCCGGGTGAGTTCCCACGTCCGCTCCATACAGCCACTTGCCGTTCGGGTTGTGGCTTGTGAGCCAGCCTCCCTGGATGATTTCAGAAAAAGTGTGTCCATCGTGTTCGAAATCAAAGTTCAATCGGATGGTTGTTGTCATTCCCACCACGCGATCGTTATCGAGGGCAACAAACTGGCCTTCCGGGTACATCTCAATGTGGTGGAGATAGTGCTCCGCCCGAAAAAGCTCCTCCTCCGCAAGCGTGGGAAAGACGATCCTTTGCAATTCGCCGAGTTGTTCGGCGTGTTCCGGAAGAGAACGGACGATTTCGATCCCTCCGGCCAGTCTGTGGAGAGTTGTCTTCATTTCGGTATCGTAACAAATCCCAGAACAATGTATCCTGCAACGGCAATGGTTCCGGCCAGGAGTCCGTAAGGCAGCTGCGTGCGAACATGGCTGATGTTATCGCACCCCGCGCCGGCGGAAGAGAGGACGGTACAGTCGCCGTAGGGGCAACAGTGGCTTCCGAAGGCACCGGCGGAAATCACGGCACCCGCGGCCAGCCAGGGGTTGGTTCCAAGGGCCTCCGCAAGAGGCAGAATCACCGGCAGCGCAATGGCGTAAACACCCCAGAACGAGCCTGTTGCGAACATGACAAGGGCCATGGAAACGAAAGCCACAGCCGGAAGAAGCCGCGGACTCATGAAAGGTTGAACGGTTTCGATGATAAACGGCGTCAGCCCCAGGATTTTGTTGGCTTCCACAAGAACATAGGAAATGGCGACAATCGCGATCGGGTAAACGAGGGTTCGAAAGCCCTGGAAGGCGGTGTTGAAAAAATCCGCCGGTTTCATTACGCCGCGAAAGGTGAAGAGCAGAAACGTGACGGCCAGGGCGACGATAACGCCTTTGAGGGCGTCAGCTCTGAAAAACAACGTGGCGGCGATCAGTACCACGATGGGAATTGCAAAGTTTCTGATTTCAGGGCGGACACTTTCGTCATGAACAAGTTCCTCTCCAAGAGGGGTTGTCTTTCCCGTCTCCGGCGGAACCATCACGCCTTCGTTGCGCGCGCGTTGCTCAGCCTTTTTCATGGGGCCGAAAAGAGGAACGATTCCCAAAGCAACAAGCGGGACGAGGAGCATTGCCGCAATGGCATAGAGATTGTAAGGGATTGTCTTGAGAAAGGCCTGCAGACCCTGGCCTTCCGAAGCCAGGCCGTTGTCGATCAACAGGCCGGCCGTATACAGGCCCCAGGTGGAGATCGGAACCAGGACACAGATGGGCGCTCCCGTGGAGTCAACAACGTATGCGAGCATTTCCCGGGATACGCGGAACTTGTCCGTAATGCGCCGCATTGAAAAACTGACGGTCAACGCATTGAGATAGTCGTCTATGAATATTGCGAGGCCAAGGATCCAGGCCAGGAACAGTGAACCCTTTGCCGTTTTTACGCGGCCCGCTACAAAGTCGCCAAAGGCCAGGGTGCCGCCGGATCGGATCAATATGGCGATGAGGCTGCCGAACAGACCGCAGACCAGCAGAACAAACCCGAAGACATCTGAAGCAATCACCTTGTAGCAGGCGTTCACGAAGCCGGTGAGAAAGTTTGCGTCGTCGGGGCTGATTCCAAGGATCTGGATCAAAACGAACCCGACAAGGCAGGCACCAAGAAGCGACTCAAAGGTGCGCTTTGACCAAAGGGCCAGAACGAGGGCTGTGAGGGCGGGCACGAACGCCCAGAACCCCTGATGTTCTTCCATATTGTACTGCTTCCCGGCAGAGGAGCGCCGTGATTCTTCCGGCGCCTGCGAACGGTTGCAAAGACGAGATTTGGCGTATTGTATGTTTGTGGCTTGCGGGCACTTCCGAATGAGTCCGACATTAAGGGCGATTTCCTGTCAGAGGTCATTCGACGACTTCCATGCTTGCCCGTATTTGTAAAGCTGAGGAAAAACGGATCGGCGCACGGATTGCCGTGTCCGTGATTGACTCCTCAAGTGGTGATTCCTGGGGATATCGGGAAAATGACCAGTGTCCCACCGCCAGTCTGATCAAGCTTCAGATTCTTTGTGCGCTGATGGAGCGCGTGAAGTCGCGTGAGATCGATCTGGCGGAGAGCATTGTCCTGCGCAGGCGCGATCTTGTGAAAGGTTCAGGAGTGCTTCGGGACCTGACGCCTGGTCTCTCGCTTTCTTTGCGGGACATTGCGGTTTTGATGACGATTGTTTCCGACAACACCGCCACGAACATGTTGATCGACCGCCTGGGACTGAAGGACATTAACACGGCGATTGAGTCCTGGGGATATGTGGACACGGTTCTTTGGCGGAAAATAGATTTCCGGGTCGATGTCAGAAAACCGAAGTGGCTTGGCCAGTCCACACCCGCTGAGACCTCTGACCTTCTTGCGAGAATCGCGTGCCGCGAATTCCTCGGGAAGCGTTTTGATGCAAAGATTGAGGATATTCTTGCGGGCCAGAAGTATGATACGGCCCTTCCGAGGCTTCTTCCCGGCAGCGGAACCTGGCGGGGAGCGGATTCCGATATTGCAGTGGCTCACAAGACCGGCTCCATCGAGGGGGCGCGTATTGACGCGGGTATCGTGACGGCGCCGTTTGGCCGCTACGTCATCTCGGTTTTCGTGCGTGATCTGAAGGACAACAGGTACCACCCGGATAACGCCGGAATTGTGTCCATCTCACGCATCAGCAAAGTGGTTTATCGCGAGCTTGAGAAACGACTCTGAGATTAGAGAGAGTCGAGAAGCCGGCGGATCTCCCGGTCGAGTTTTTCAGACCGTTTCAGCGTGACGTGAGACACTGCGAGTTCGAAGGAGGGCACTTTGTTGCGCCGCCCCTCCAAAAGCTGAAGTTCAAACAGTCTGGCAACGTCCGGAAGCAGCGCTGCCGCCCGTTCCGCCGCGGGAGTTTCCGGAAACTTCCGCATGATCAAATCAATCAGCGCCCAGCTTTCGTCGGCCTCGTTCAGGAAATAGGCTCTCTCGGCCTGTTGATAGAAAACTTCCGCCTGGTAAGGTTTCTGTTCCTCCGCGAGATGAAGTTCCTTTCTTGCCAGTTCCGCCAGTTCCCGAATCTCTTTCAGGTGTGGAGATTCGCGTCCTTCGTCAAGGTCGATGCGATTGCAGATGTCGATCACTTCGTTCATGAGCCCGGCCTCGTAGTAGTCGACGGCTTCTTCAAGGACCATCAGATCCCGGCGTTCCTTGATGAGGCCCGACTGGCGGCGGGCGGACTCCTTGAGCACTTCGTTCGCCTCCAGTTCCCGCAGCAGCATGAGTGCCTGACGTTCAAGGCCATGCTCGCCCGCCCACTGCGCCAGTTCGAAGAGGGTTATGGGATCGGACTCTGAAATTTCGCGCCGGCGTTTTTCAAATTCCGCGCGGTTCCAGAGTGTGACCAGTTTCTCCGGCCGTTCGTCTTCCGGGATTTGTTGCAGCAGGAGGAGAACCCGTTCGGGACGCTGACCACGGAGCAGTGATTCCGCTTCCGAGGCATAGAGTTCATAGCCCGCGGTCAGGGATTCCATGGGAAGTCTCGACGCGATTCCCTGATTGATCCAACGCCGGGCGTCCCGTTCGCGATTGTTGTAGGAGGCCCACTCGGTCATTTCCCGAAGTGTGAGAAGTGCACGGTTACGCGCGATTTCAGGACAGCGCGGCCACAACTCCTGAGAGATGAGTGCGAATGCACCTTCATAGTCGCGCTGCGCACGGGCACGGGCCGCCGCCGCCAGATGCAGCATTGGGTATTGTGCGGAGGCCTCGTCGCTGTCCAGCAGTTCCAGCCTTTCGATTTGTTCAACAGCCTCGTGGTAACGCCCCTCCTGAACGAGCCGGCGAACCAGACGTTTGAAAAAAATGCGCGCCCACTGGCGAGTCTCGGGGTTATCCAGGGCCTGTAGTCCCGCGCGGGAAAGCGCATCACTGGCTTTCAAGCCGTCTTCGAGCTCCAGGTAGATCCGGGCGGCGAGGAGAGAGCCTTCCGGCGCGAGGAATCCGGCCTCTTCCAGTTGTTCGAGCTGTACAAGCGCATCCGTGCGGTCGCGCGGTTTGAGTAACGACGAGCTTCCCATGAAGAGAGCTTCGTGCTCAAGAAAGGCCGCGTTCAAATCCTCACCCTTCGCGCCGGCCTGATGCGCCTCGAGGATTGCCCTCAGGTTCTCCGGAACGTTCGCGCCTTTCAGCGCGGTGCGAAGATTGATCAGTGCGTTGCCGGCATCGTCATCCCGGTCGATGCTCGCGATAACACTGCGGGGGAGAGTCACCTGTCCGCCGGACATTCGAACCACCACCCGCTCTTCATCCTCGGAAACGACGACACCGAGAATCTTCTGGCCATTGACGTGGTGAACGATATCCCCCTGCACCGTGAGACAGGTGGAAAGGCAAATGAGGAGCGATGTCGAAACTCTGCCCGCGATCATGGCCGTCAGCCTCGTCCGGCGCGGTCGCAAGTCAACGGCAACGGGAGAATCGGCCGTCTAGTAGTCGTCGCGGACAATCATCAGCTCGTAGTGAATCATATCCGCGGGATCTTCGGATTCCGTTCCGCCGAGAAGAATCCCGCCATCCTGCCCAACCCATCCGCGGCGGCGCATTTCCTGGCGCCACAACTCGGTTTCCGAAGGACTGTCGTAGTATTCATTGTCATCCCCCACCACGCCGATTTTCCGCTCCTTCAGGTGGTTTCCGTGGAGATGCTCCATAGTGCCATCCTCCAGCTCACGGAAGAACTGGTCACGAGCTGTTCCGTACTTAAACGGAGTGGATGTTTCAAACATTCCACTCAGAGGCAGGTCGACAACGAGATGATCCTCCTCGAGGGGGAGAGCTTTCGCTCCGGCGACGTTATAAAGAATGCGAATCTTGCCGGTAAAATCCTGGGGCAGAAGGTAGCGATGAGGCGTTCGTTCGCCTGGTGCTTCGACCGTTGCCTGGATTTTGAAAAAGAACGCGACACTTGTCAGTAAAGTGACGCCCACAACAGCCAGGGGCAGCCATGAACGTTTGGACGGTGCCGAGGAGGCCGGGGCCATTGCTTCGGGGGCGGATATCGTGGTACCTGTCACGAATTACTCCTAGTCGATACTGTCGATGTCACGACGCAATCTTTTTGCCTGAGCGCGGAGAGTTTCGCTCTCCGTGTTTCGCTCAATTCGTTTCATGACCTTCCTCGCGTCCCGGGGCGCTGCCGCCGCGTACCATTCCATGGCAGAGGCTCGAATATCGATGTCCTCAAGAGGGTCTTCCGCAATTGTCTTCAGCTCCGTGGCAAGGGACGGACCTCTTTGGGACAGATACTGGCGGGCGGACCAGCGGCGATCATAGTCGCGGAACTGGCGAACGGCTTGCAAGGCCCCGCGGAGGCTGGTGACCGGCAACTCCGTCCGAATAACGCCTTCCTCGCGGCGTCTGAGAATGGACCGCCGGGCGGGTTCAAAGGATCCGGCATTGACAGCGGCCCATTCCTGAAACTGACGGATGGCTTCGCGCTGGCGGGGGAGCGACGTGTTTTCTGAAATGTCGTAGTTTCTACCCGTTAGAAAATAGATTGCCGCGAAGGCTTCGCGAAGCAGGTCGGCGTCTTCCCGTGTAATGTACTCAGCAAGGTAACGCACGCCGTCGGGGCTTCCCACCAGACCCAGTGCGACAGCCCCCTCAACGATGAAGGATGGCTGCGTTTCACGATCAATGGTATCGCGAATGGCGCTGCCGGTGGCCGGATCGCCGATCAGTCCTGCTGCAACGATGGCGTTGTAACGAACAAAGCGCAGAAAGACGGCGGCGCTGAGGTCTCGGTTTTCCAGGGGCATGCGTTCCATGTCTCGGTCGAGAACCGCCAGAACTCCCCGGGGCATTTCATTGTTCAGGATATCGATCAGGACGGGAACGGCTTCCGCCGCCTGGCGAAATCCGAGTTCCTGAATGGCGGCGTTAACGACTTCCGTTTTGATCCTGGGATCCTGGGGAAGGCCGCGAGAAACAGCCGCCTGCGGAAGGCCTTCTGTCAGCAAACGCAGGAGCCCTTCGGTTTCAGGGCCTATTCCGTGAGCCATCAGAGTTTCCATCCGCTCGGGACCCGCCACCCGAGCCGCCCGGACGATTTGAGGATCGCGTTGTGTCGTGGCGGCAGAGACCATTGTGTCCTGGCCGCAAACAGCGACTGTGGCGATGAGCACCGCAAATGCGAGCACTGCCGTGCGGGCTCTCATCGGACCTTGTACTCCCGGGCCAGCTCCCGTTTCAGGTCACGTTCCTTGATATCGTCTCGTTTGTCCCGGGCATCCTTGCCTTTGCCGAGGGCTATCTCCACTTTGATAAGCCCCTTTTCCGTCAGATAGACTCTCAAGGGAATCAGCGTCAGGCCCTTCTGTGACACTGCGCCGGAAAGACGGTCGATTTCCCGTCGATGAATCAGGAGTTTGCGATCGCGAGTGGAGGCTTCGATCCATGCGCTCGCTTTCGAATACGGAGGGATGGTCATGCCTTTGATGAACATTTGATTGTTCATGGGAGTGACCCAGGCCTCCACAATGGAGCCGCCTCCGTCCCGCAGAGACTTGACTTCCGAGCCCTTCAACTCAATTCCCGCCTCCAGCGTCTCCAGAATATGATAGGAATGCCGCGCGCGCCTGTTGCGCAGCAGGTCTTTCGGTTGGTTTGCGTTTTTTTCCGTTGTTGCGGCCATGGGACTCCCTTGCGGCGGTTGTCAGTTACAGGGACTCGCCCGGGGGGATCAAGGATAGGCAGGGGAGAATGTCAGGAGCGGCCCCGACCGGACGGCAACTCCGGCTCGCGCCTCAGCAATCGCACATACTTCACCACGTCCCTTCCGACGCGCTCAACGCGACGGTGGAGTTTCTCGTCTTTGAGGGTTCCGTCGGGGTTGAATGCGCTGTACGCGGCTCCCACAGAAGCCTGATGAGGAATAACCCATGCATGGACCCAGCGGCAGATGACCCGCAGGTGGTTCAGGGCGTTCGCATTGGAGGCACCCCCGAGAACGCTCAACAGGCCTGTTACTTTATCTTCCATCTCGTCGAAGCCGACAAGGTCGAGCGCGTTCTTGAGCACGCCGGAGCAGGAACCGTGATACTCGGGTGTGCAGAGTATGAGGCCGTCCGCATCGGCGGTCATGCGCTTCCATTCATCGCGGTTGGCTTCCAGCTTCTCGTCGGCAGGACCATAGCAGAATGGCAGAGGGCGCTCTGAGGGGTCGAAAACCTCAACCACGGCTCCAGCGGCCTCCGCCGCCCGCACGGCAATCATAAGCGCCTGCAAAGAATGGGAGCCCTCGCGAAGGCTTCCGCAAAGGGCGACAAGTTTGACAGGATCATCATTCATGGGGGCGTCCGCTTCTCTTCCTGTTCAACATGCAAATGACGGCGATTTCGATACCTGACCATAACGGTTCCCGCGAATGCAAGGAGCCAGCCAATCCAGGACAGGCTTCCGAGAAGAAGCCCGAGGCGTCCCGCTCTGTCGACGTAAACGAGTTTGACAGTGTGCTTCCCGGTGGGAACGTCGACCGTCACCAGGTGATCAAATTCGCCGACAGGAACCGGCATGTCGTCCAAAGAAGCCCGCCAGCCCGGATTTGTGAACTCCCGAACGATGAGTACCACCTCCGCGGAAGTATCGACCTCGACGCTGACCGATCCATCCTGCCACGATAACACTCGAGCCGTGCCGGCAGGCCGGTCCGTTCGGGGATCAACGAGAACGGCATAGGCGGGCCGCTCCCAGCGGCGAATGGAATAACCGTCCAGAACCTCTTCGTTTGGATCCGGTTTTGGACCGGACCGGCCGGAGATGATCGCGGATGTTCCGGTTCCGACAACGAGTTCGTGTGTCACGCGCCGGATTCCACTGTCGAGTTGTGAGGCGGAATCCACCTCGCCCTGAACCCTGTTCAGCCATCGACCGTACTTGAGGCTCATGTTGGAATCGACACCACTGACACTGCGAACGTTGTCGAAAAACAATGGAAAGGTTGCCAGTTCACGCGGAGCCGCGAGAATCGTCAAGGGTTCCGGTGTCACATCATTGCGTTGCTTCTCAATCCAGGCGGCAAGTTCAGGATAGGAGTCCTTTGTCAAGAGGCTGTGCCGCCAGGGTATGTGCATATTGGCTATTTTGATGGAGTCGACCAGAATAACGACACCAAAGAATACGGGAAGAACAAACCGGCGCCAGTGGGCGGGACCCGGAGCCGCTCGAACAATGAAAGCAACGGCGGCAATGCCGAACAGAGTGCCGGTCAGTATGAACTCCCGCAGGAAATCAGACACGACCGTTGCCGGCGTCAGCCCCGACTCGTCGTGGGGAATTCCATACCCGAGGTTGCGTGCTGTTTCGAAGAGGTCTTCCGGTGCAGCGTTAAGATGCGTCATGAGGCGCAATGAAATGGATGCAATGAGCAGCGCGCATCCCGCTGCGAAAAAAACAGGAATGCGGTAGTGTTTGGAGGGTGACAAGAGGGCTCGGGCGCCCTCGGCGGCGAGAAGGAAAAGGCCGAGTTGTGCAACGGCGAGTGTGCGGCCCCATGCGCGGAGCATTCCATAGAGTGGGAGAGTATCGACGAGTTCGTCGACGATCTCTGTCGCGGCGCCCACTGAGAGTAGAAAACCGACAGCCACGAGAACGATTGGCAGCGCGAGCCGCCCGTAAAACAAACGCGGTCGAACGATGCCGGTGCACAGTCCCGCGATCGCCAGAAGAACGATGAACCGCGAGGTCAACAGGGTCGATTCGCTGGGATACGAATCTCCGTAGAACTGGTGGACGGACTCTCCGAACAGAATGAACGGAGAAACAACGGACACCAGATTAATCGGTGTGGCGGAGAAGGCCTGAGCCATTTCAGGACCCCGCATCAGCTGGCGGAAGGAATTCTCCATACCCGCGAACATTGGCAGGAGCGGTGAGGCGGCGAGCAGTGCAAAGACTCCAACGCATCCGGCAAGCAGAGGAATCCGTTTGCTGATTGGTAACAGGCGGTGACGTCGGAATGCGCGTATTACTTCGAGAAAAAGAAAGGAGAGAGCCAGAGCGTAAAGAAAATGTGGTGTTTGATTGATCGTGACCAGAGCTCCGGCGGCGGAGGCAAGAAGCAGAGGCCGCGTTCCATCCCTGAGTCCGCGGACACGATCAAGACGGTCCCAGGCGGCCACCAGCCATGGCAACAGTGCCGCTTGATGCAGAATTGTCCAGTGGCCGAGGACACGTGCCATGAAGACTCCACTTCCGGTCCATGCAACTCCCAGAACAATGCAGACCAGAGGATGATGGCCGCGACGGAACGTCAGCCACGCCATACCGAGGGATGACACAACCGCATGAATCAGGAGATCCAGTTGGAAGTAAATTGTGTGCGGAAGCTGAAGAACCAAACCGGCCACGACTGTGGGGTAGGGAAGCATGTGCTGGCCGAAGCGCATCACCGGCTGGCCCAGGTAATAGCCGGAAACGAGATCCGGGAAGTTGCGGGTCTGGAATGCTCGAAGCAGGCCTTCGCGGTACGCCACAAAGCAGACGTTTGTGTCTCCCGTTAGATCACCGGGAAGAGTGCCTTCGACAAACAACCGTGCAAAAAAAACTCCCCACAGAACGGCAAAAAGAAGCATGGCCCGGAGAAGATACCCTGTTGCTGTGCAGGCTGACGGGATTCGGATCATGCTCTGAAGGACATGTCAAAAAGACTGGAGTATTGAAGCTGCGGCCGTCTCTATACCGCGCCCGCGGTTTCGCGGATGACCCGGGCCCGTTCGAGAGCACTCTGCAGCGCCTGCTCAGGCTCCTTGCGGCCGTTGAGAACACTTCCCACCTCACGGTTCAGAGCCGTGCGGATTGAATCCCACCAGATGGGTTTTGGTTCAAACATGGCTCGATCCATTTCCCCAAGGGCTGCTGCAAAGTTGATGTTCCGCTCCAGATATTCCTTTAGCACCGGTGTTTCACGGGCGGATTTGCGGACCGGAAGATAGCCCGTGTCGACAGACCATTTTGCCGTCATTTCGCGGCTTGTCATGAACTTGAAGAATTCCCACGCCCCCTGCTGGACTTCTTCCGGAATGCGGCTGCCATCGCTGAATCCCTTGCGGAAAATACCGACGTTCGTTCCCTGGGAGAGTGCCCTGCCCGCCGTCGATTCGTCCCGGCTGGGAATCGGATACGCCCGCCAGATAAACTTGTTTCCGACAGCGCTGTCGTTGTAGGGAAAGGATGCTGTCGAACCGATGTACATTCCGATGCGGCCGGTTCCGAAGGCGCTGTTCAGATAGGCGGACTCGACATATCCCGATCGGTTTTCGCCGAGGACAAGTTCCTCAAGAATTTCGAAGGACGCCAGACCTCCATCTTCAGCGAAGGTGAAGTTGCCTTCATCATCCATGTAGTTTGTGCCCGCCGCGAAGAGCATTGTCGTGAAGGACTCAATAAACGGGCGTGCGGCAAATCCATACTGGTCATTGTCAAGATCGGTCATGGCCGCGCTGAGAGTCTTCATCTCTTCCCAGGTTCGTGGCGGCTCGGTGAAGCCTTCTTCCCGCATGAGCGTGTCATTGACAAAAAGCAGATAGACGGACTTGTTGAAGGGCAGCGTTGCGAGTGTCATCTCGCCCGCTGGATCGGGGCGATACACACCATTCTCATCGACGACCATTCGATAGGAATTGTCTTCGATGAAGGGAACGGGAATGTCGGCAAAATCGTCGTCGGTGAACTCATCGTCATTCCGGGCAAAGTGTTCCACCGGCTGTAGACATCCATAGCGAAGGAATCGCGTTGTCCATGACTCGTACATCTGAGAACAGGCCGGCTGCCTGCCACCGTAGAGGGACGCGATGAGTTTCTGGCTCAGACTGTTGTAGGCGCCCTGGTAGATGCCTTTGACGATATAGGTTTCCTGGCTGTTGTTGAACGCATCGATGATTTCGTTCAGTGATCCGGCCTGGCGGCCCGCCATGGCGTGCCAGAATTCCACTTCGATGCGGCCGTCCTCCCGCTGGTAGTAGGAGAGGTCACTCCGTTCGCTGCTGCAGGCGGAAAGCAGGGCGGCGCAGACGGCAAATACAAGTGTGGCAAGTCGAGCTGGTTTCATGACGGCTCCAGAAGATTTGCTGACCTCCCGGCGAGCCAAGCCGAATCAGACAATCTCACGAAATCCTGTTTTGCTCCGCGCTTTCCCGCTTTGGAGCGGTTCCTGATGCGCTCTCCCGTTTCTTTTCGAAGTACTTCAGGTACTCGATCAGCATAATCAGTCCGATCCCGATCATCACCACGTTGATCAGGATCAGAAAGGAGCGGAACTGGGCGAGGATGACGGAATTTACTCCGAGGTAAAGGGTCGCATAGAGGAAAATCAGAACCGTCCGGCGTTGATCGAGACCCGCGTCAATGAGCCGGTGGTGCAGGTGCCGGCGGTCAGCCTTGAAGGGGTTTTGGCGCCTGAGGATTCTTCTCAGAAAAGAAAAGGACGTTTCGAAGAGGGGGAGTGCCAGCGCCACCATGGGTACCAGCAATGCCATGAGAGCGGGAGCTTTGGTGCTGGCGGCAAGGGACGCTGTTGCCAGCACATACCCGATTGCAAGAGATCCACTGTCTCCCAGAAACATCTTCGCGGGGTGCCAGTTCTGGGTCAGGAAGCCGACAAGAGCGCCGCCGAGAACGAACGGAATCGCGACTCCCGGGACCAGCCAGCCGTCCTGCGGATTTGTCAGTCCCGTGAAACCAAGCGCCAAAGCCGCAATGAGAGCCACTCCGCCTGCAAGACCGTCGAGGCCGTCGATCAGGTTAATCGAATTCATCAGGGCCGCATACCAGCCGATGGTAATGATCAGGCTTGGGATGGCTGTGGCAAGAACCAGCAATGCGTGGCCGTCAATCCCCGCCATCAGCTCCACCGGATTGCCGAAGCCGATACTGATTCGTTCGATGCGCACCCCGGCATACCAGAGGCCGGTTGCCACGGCGATTTGAAGCCCGAGCTTGATCAGTGGCCGCAGGCCAATTACGTCGTCCCAGAGCCCGATCAGAAAAATCGCGACCAGACCGTATACAAAGGCGTCGATCAGGACTCGGTTTCGAAGGGCATCCAGCGGCGCAAGCCATGCATAAACGGCCGTGCCGAGAAGCACCGTGGCTGTGACGCCAAGGCCACCCAGATAGGCGATCTCCTTGCGGTGGGCTTTGCGGGCGTCCGGGCGGTCGAGGATGCCCGTGGCATGGCTCAGGCGGCAGGCTGCAAATGCGCCGAGGGTGCCGATCACCGCGGATACGGCGAAGAGCAGCAGACAGGCCACGATAGGGGTCAAAGCG
>JANQSL010000007.1 GCA_028284075.1 Candidatus Sumerlaeia bacterium
CCAGCATGAACACGGCATCATCCACCGCCGCCGCTTTGTGTGTCTTGCCTGTCGCCGACGTCGCGCCCGCCGAATCGTCATCACCTGTTCCGAAACCGCCAAGAATCACGCTCAGGAAAGAACGATTCATTGCCTTGCACATGATGTAGCTGAGAATCGCGCCTGACGAACCGACAAGTGCTCCCGTCACAATCAACAGGTTGTTCTCCAGAGTGAAGCCTGTCGCCGATGCGGCCCAGCCGGAGTAGCTGTTCAGCATCGACACGATTACCGGCATGTCAGCGCCACCGATGGGGATGATCAGTGTCACTCCGAGAACCAGGGCCACTGCCGTCATTCCATAAAGCCATATTGTATTGTGCGTTACGGCAAAAGCGACGCCCAGTCCAATCATCGCGACTGCCAGCAAAAGATTGCCAATCTGCGGAAACCTGACCGGCGCGGAACTCAGCTTCCCACTCAGCTTGCCAAAAGCAACCACTGACCCGGTAAAGGTAATTGCTCCGATGAATACACCGACGAACACCTCGATGGTCAGCAGAAGGCTGATGTGATCGCCTTCCGCCGCATGCAGAAGGTACGTGCCAATACCCACCAGTACTGCGGCGAGTCCCACGAAGCTGTGCAGAATCGCGACAAGTTCCGGCATGGAGGTCATCTTCACCTTGAGCGCCAGAGGAATCCCGATGACTGCTCCCGCTCCAAGACCCCCAAGAATCCAGCCAAGGTTCGAGTAGTCGATCGTCGGGCTCAGCAGCGTCATGGCAACGGCGAGCGTCATTCCGATCATGGCGAATGTGTTGCCGCGCCGCGCCGTCGAAGGATGACTCAAACCCTTCAGACCAAGGATAAAGAGAACCGAGGCGACGAGATAGACGAGTGCGAAGATTTCATGTGGTATATTCATACTGTCACTTCTTCTTGTACATGGAGAGCATGCGTTGCGTTACCGCGAACCCGCCGAAGACATTGATGGATGCAACAAACAACCCGATCACACCGAGAATCTTTACCGTCATCGGACTGTCCGCGTCTCCGCATACAAGAATACATCCCACAAGAATAATCGCCGAGATGGCATTTGTCACTGACATCAACGGCGTGTGCAGCGCCGGCGTTACATTCCAGATCACATGATAACCGACGAAACACGCCAACACGAACACGTAAAGCCCGATCATCCACTCAGCCATACGTCATGACTCCTTTTTCTTCGGCCATCTTCTCTCGCCTCCATGCGTTACCAGAGCCGCGTCGATAATTTCGTCTTCGAGATCGTACTTGATCGACGGTGTGGCATCCCCTTCCCGTACGACCATCAAGTCCAGAAGACTGTTCAGGTTTCGCGCAAAAAAACGGCTGCTGTGATTCGCCACCGCCGAAGGCAGGTTCGTGTGGCCAATCAACACCACGTTGTGCTTTACAATAATGCTGTCCGGTTCACTCAGCGAACAGTTGCCTCCGCTGCCCGCCGCCATGTCCACAATCACGGAACCGGGCCGCATGTTCCTCACGGCTTCCTCCGTCACCAATTCAGGTGCCTGACGCCCTGGAATCTGCGCAGTGGTGATGACAATATCGGCCTTCGGAATCGCGCGAGTGAGCGCTTCCTTCTGTTTTCGCTTCCCACCCTCGCTCAACTCCTTCGCGTAGCCGCCCTCGCCTGCGCCGGTCTCGTCCAGTCCCAGGTCGAGCCACTTCGCCCCCACCGACTGCACCTGCTCACGCACTTCCGGCCGCACATCGAACGCCTCAACCTGCGCACCCAGACGCTTTGCCGTGGCGATGGCCTGCAAACCCGCCACGCCAACGCCCAGGACAATGCATTTCGACGGCGGAACACTTCCCGCCGCTGTCATCATCATGGGAAACAGCTTGCCGTAGGCGTGCGCAGCCTCCACCACGGCACGATAACCCGCGATATTTGCCTGCGATGAGAGTACATCCATCGCCTGCGCCCGAGTAATGCGCGGAATCAGCTCCATTCCAATGCAAGACACCCTCGCGGCGGCGAGGGTGTCCATCAATGCCTGACCGTCGCCAAAAGGGTCGATCATTGATACCAGCAACGCATCTTTTTCCAAGAGCGTGGCTTCATCCGGTGTCGGACAGGCCACCTTCAGAACAAGGTCCGCTGCAAACGCATCATCTCGAGAAACGATCCTGGCTCCCGCAGCTTCGTACTCCGAATCGGGAAAGCTCGATGCCGCTCCCGCGTCGCGCTCGACGACGACCTCCGCTTTCTTCGCGACGTACTTCTTAACAACTTCCGGCGTTGCAGCAACACGCGCTTCGCCAGACCGGGTTTCCTTGGGAAGACCAATGATCATTGTGGTGAATTCCACCGAAGAAGAGTAGCCAGCGAGTCGCCAGGTTCGACCAGGGCAACATCAGCCCGGCGAACACCGGGAACCCAAAGGATTCGCTCAGCGTCGCAAACCCCGACAACGCGATGGCGCAGACAGGCCGGAACACCCGCCTCCTGCAATACGTCCCGGACAGCCTTCCGGCCACCCGATGTTATGATCAGCTCGTCCTTCTCCATCACTCGGACGACGAGGTGGTCCCCCTTTAGCCGCGAGGGGGCAAGCAATGCTTGCTGCCGACTGGCAAGTGCTTCTTTCAGCTCCGGATGGGTCAGCCATGTTCGTGCGTCCGCCCGGACTCCAATCAGGTCGCCCGTGCCTGGAATTCGCGCGGCAACAACTTCTTCATCGCCGAGTTCAGAGCGAAGAACCGCAATCTTTCCGGCAGAGCCCGGCGCGCAAAAACACCGTTCGATTCTGGCCATGGCGACCGCGAGAAGTTCTGCATAATCCCTTGCCGGCTTGTGCAACAGCATCCATCTGCCGGAAATGAAGACCGACCAGGCTTCATTCAATGAAATCAGTGTTTCGGCGGCATCACGGTTCGCAATACGTTCAGCCAGATCCTCAATCGTTGACCAGGGCATGCCGGACGGTTCTCCACGCTCTTCCAAAAAAGACGTGAGATGAACCCTGAGCGTCGTCGGCCCGGCCTCCGGTATCCGTTCCAGATCGAACAGAGCCCATGTCTCCATGGAACAGACCATCGGCATGTTCATCGTCAGGGTCCATAATCGCAACTCCTCGTTCTCCTCGGCACACAATCGTGCGCTCCTTGCCAGCACCTTCACCGCACCCGGCTCCATCGATTGCAGCAACGGCAGCACCTCGTCGCGCACACGCACGCGGCGATACTTCGAATCGGCGTTCATTGAGTCCTCCAGCCAGTGAACGCCGCGCTCTTTCAGACTGGCGCGGATCTCCTCGCGCGTCAGGTGCATCAGCGGGCGAATCAGCTTCAGACGTGTTCCGGGAATATCCGCACATTCGCGCATTGAACCAAGGCCCCGCGGACCCGATCCTCTCAGCGCCATCAGCAAAAAAGTCTCCGCCGCATCGGTCATGGAGTGGCCTACGGCAATCGCCGCCGCCCTCACGCTTGTGGCGTATTCACGCAAGACAGCATAGCGTTCCTCCCGCAATTCCGCCTCCACGGACTCGCCGGGTCCGAATTCCGATTTGTACACGTGCAGGTGGGCAAACCTCAGCCCTTCGCGCAGGGCGAATTCCTCGACAAAGCGTGCATCCGCGGCCGCCTCATCTCCACGCAGATGATGTTCACAGCAAACAACGTGAACGTCCCATTCCTCCCGCGACGCCACTTCCTTCAGGTAGAGAGCCAAATACAGAGAATCCGCTCCGCCGGACACCGCGGCGACAACCGTTGAACCCTCGGGAACAACACTTATCCAGACCGGTTTTTTCGTCATCGTCGTTGCCCGATTGCCTGAGGCCATGCTGCCCTCGCCGCAACACCAGACCGGAGGTCCCAATCGTGGATCGCGACGAATTGAAGCGGGTTATTGAGGAAGCTCTCGAGGAATGGGCGGGCCCTGCCCACTCCCGGCTGATGGGCAAGTGGCACGGCGGAAAAATGGTCCTGCAACCGGAAAGCGAATCTCTCAAACCAAAGGAGATCGAAATTGAGCAGTTCTTCCATAAGATCGTGATGGTCCGCGAGTCTCTTCGTGTCCTCGAACAAAGGATTAACAACCATCCGAAACTCGACGATGAGGACCGCGTACAGCTTCAGCAGTATGTCACGAAAATCTACGGGTCACTCACGACGTTCAATGTTTTCTTCGCCGATGAAGACGATCGGTTTGTCGGACAGCGAAAAGAGTAGTCATCTGAACGTAAAGGTTCTGATCACTACGTAACAGAGGTCTTTCGCTTCCATACCGCAACTCTCATTTCCTTCTGCATTTCATCAACGGGCTGTGCCGCATCGATGCGTTCGATCTCGATCCAGTTCAGTGAATCAAAAATCGCCGCGACATTTTCCTGATAAGCCCGATCCTCGTACAGATTCGGGCCATGTTCATCTCGCCCGTGAATCCGGTCCAAAGCCTCGTCCACGGAAAGCATCAGCAAAAAGACAATGTCCGGCCGCGGAGCGATACGCTCGTTGGCCACCTGGATTTCCATGGGATCCAGTCCCCGGGCCCCTTGATAAGCCATGGAAGAAATGTAATAGCGATCGAGAATCACAACACCGCCACGATCCAGAACCGGCATAATGTTCGTTTCGACATTCCAGGCCCGGTCTTCCAGAAACAGCTCAAACTCCGCGCGTGGATCCAGGCGCCCCTCCCGCGCCCGGCGTCGCAACTCCATACCGTACGGACCGCGCGTCGGCTCCGGAAGAACCCTTGCTTCGCGCCCGCCTGCCTCAAACCATTCCGCCAGCATCGCGCACTGGGTGCTTTTACCCGTGCCATCGATGCCCTCGACGGCGATCAAAAGACCCGCGTCATTGCGCTGGAATTTCGTTGAAGGTGTATCCGCCATGCCGCGACTGTTCGCGTCCCTGCGTGGAATTGACGCGCAGATTCGGCACCCCGTCCCACGGGGTCAACGAACACGGGGCGCTTTTTGTCGATGAAAACACTCATTCTCCTGAACGGCTATAATCTGCGCCGCTATCCACGGGAGCTCCCCGGTCAATTGCAGTCGATGGTTGCAGACTCCGGTCACACCACCCGTGTTTGTGTCTCGAAATCCATGGACCACCTGCTCGATGTTTTCGCAAGAGCCGCCGATGCCAACGTCGAAACCGTCCTTCTCGGGGGAGGCGATGGCACGCTTCACCACGCCATCAATCACCCGGCGGCGAAACGCGTCGCCGTCGGGATGATCCCGCTCGGTACTATCAACGCTTTCCTGCGATCCGCGCACGTCAGGTACACCGATCCCGTCCGAGCCCTCCGCGAGATTCTTCACGGACGAGTCATCGAGGGTTACTGCGGCCAAATGAATGAACGCCGCTTTGCCTGTTTCGCCAGCTGGGGTTACGACGCCCGCGTCGTGCATCGGAATCCGACGGAGCTCAAGCGAGTCTTCCGTGCCGCATCCTACGGCATGACCGGTGTCACGGAACTTGTCCGATGGAGAGCGGGCCAGACAAAAGGCGCGCTGAAACTGGATCGGCGACTTCCGCAACAAACCACTTCTGTCATTGTCTCAAAGATTGATAATTATGCCGGGCTGCGATCCTTTCGCCAGAAACTGAATGAGGCAAAGTTCGATGTTCTGGTGGCGAAGAACGACGACCCACTCTCTGTTCTGGGGTTCTGGACGAGTTTCGGCGTCAACCGCCTCACCGGAAAGCATTTCCGGATCTGTGGAACAGGCCGTGCCGAAGGCATCAGACACGTCGAATGGAGAGCACCGAAACCTACCCACGTTCAGATGGATGGCGAAGCCATTACTCTTGCTGACAATACGGCCTTCGACATTCGCATCGACAGAATCGGGCAACGTTACTGGTGGCCCCGATAGGTATTACAGAAGTCAGCTGTAAAAGAAAGCCGCTCAAATCAACTCTCGGCCTTTACACCTGCGTCACGAGCACGGCTTGTCACTCCTGCTCCTCAAACACCAGCCTGTCCCTGTCCTTGATTTTTAGCACCAGGCGTCCGTCCAGCAACGCAAGCAGCTTCTCCCCCACCAGCTTGCGGCGCCAGCCGTGCAGCACGGGAAGTTGAAGGCCGTCCATGTTATGACGGTTATTCACCAGAGCGGAAAGCTCCGATGACGTCGTCAAGAGCGTCGCGGCGATGTCTTTCTCTTCCGCCACGGTACGTACCAGCCCCTGAAGTATCTCAGTGATTCCCGGCGGAATATCCGGCGGTGCCGAGTAATCCTTCCGAGGCCATTGATCTTTCGGAACCTTCCGCCCTTCAGCAACAATCCTCAACAAATCATCGATGAACCGGTTCACCGGACCCTGTGGAATTTGACGAGCCGTGCGAATTTCCTGCTTTGTTGACGGCGCCAGCCGGGACAGTCCGATTAACGCCTGATCCGGCATCAGCTTGCGCCGTGGCTCGTTCCGTTTTTGCGCCTCGCGTTCGCGCCAGATTGCAAGCTTCTGAAGAATTGCGAGCTGCCGTGGCCGGAGTTTGCCCCACTCTTTTACCGACTTGAACAGCTCCCCCTCCGGAGTCGGTGCCTCTATTTCACGAACGTGTAGCTGGACACGCTCATGCTGCTCCTCGCGGTACCATTCTTCACGCTCACGTCTCCGCAATTCCTCCACCAGCCTTGCATGCAGTTCATGGAGATGTAAAACATCGGCGGCTGCATAGGAAAGCTGCGCTTTTGACAATGGGCGCTGTGACCAGTCACTGACGGTATGATCTTTCGACAAGGTCACGTTACAGTACTTCGCAACCAGGTTTGCGTATGACACCTGGGCACCGACGCCTACCATCGACGCCGCAACCTGCGTGTCGAAGAGTGGCTCCACCGCCGCACCCAGCCACCGTCGAAGAATAACAATGTCCTGGCTGCCGCTGTGGAGAATTTTTTCTCGTTCGGGGTCCAGCAGCAACTCCGCCAGGGGCTTCGTGTTCCCGATGGTCCGCACATCAATCAACGCAATGCGTGACCGCTCGTCACAGATCTGAACAAGCTCAAGGTCCGGCCAGTACGTCTTTTCGCCAACAAATTCCGTGTCGATCGCCAGCAGTTTTGACGAATCGGTATCCTGGCACCATGCCGCGAGTTCGTTGTCCGATTGAATCAGATCGTAGACTGTCTCTGACGGCCGGGCCGACCCGGTTGAAGACCCGGATCTCATCGAATCACTCGGCCTTTACAAGTTCGACGTCGAACAGCAGCGTCGCGTTGGGTGGAATCACGTCGCTGAAACCACGCGAGCCGTATGCAAGATCGGGCGGAATCGTAAACCGCGCCTTTGAACCAACCGGCAGATGCAGCAACCCCTCTTCCCATCCGGCAATCACTTGTTTGCGCCCCAACACGAACGAAATGGGATTGCCGCCGGGATGGTCATGGGAGCTGTCAAATTTTGTGCCGTCCTCCAGCTTTCCAGTATAATGAACGTGGACAGTCTGGCCGTTCTCGGGCAAGTCTCCACCGCTTCGCTCTGAAAACTCGATCTTCAATCCGGAATCTGTTTCAGTCATCATCGGTCCTGTCGGAGTGGGGTGAGGTGTAGGCTTCACGGGCTCGGGAGTTTGCTCTGCAACTGGTGCCGGGTCCTCGACCGCAGCACTGGTTTTTTCAGGCTCCGGCGAACTACCACACCCTGTGAACAACAACCACAACCCCAGAACCAGCGTGGTATGTTTCATTCTAGTGGCTCTTTCGTTCACGGAATCGCCCGGTTTCGAGAAAGCGAATCGTCAGATTTGCGGGCCGGGAGAGCAGAGGCAACCCTGTATGGGTTGATCGGGCGAGTGCAAAGTCCCGCATTCCCGGCATCACTGTCTCCTGAACTCCCACCGTGTGGTCATTATCTCCGGGAATCAATGGACTGAACCCCTTTCCCTTCCCTGTTCCACCGGCAATGACTCCCAGTTCGGTACCAGCCGACAGAGCTCCTGCACGAGCTGCCAACCCGGCATCCCCCCTGCGCAGCTGCTTCGCGCAGCGACCCCACAAAAGCGGAAACCCCGGCCCCAGTTTGTCCGACAACCAGTCCGCCATAAAAGCCCCCTGACTTGGCGGCCCCAGGAATACCACTCGCCTGAGCCGCGGTATCTCATGATGGTTGGCTGCCCATCGAAGCAGAACCGACCCGAGAGAATACGCCACTACGTCCAGCTCCTCCAGCTCAAGCTGTCGCAACCAAGCCGCCAGCCGTTGGGCATTCTCGGGGATATCCCGGCGATAGGACGGATATCGGAAGACATACGTTTCGTACCCCCGATGCTTGAGCCTCCAGGACAGAGGCCACATAATAGGGTGTGGATTCAGCAGTGGCGGTAATAAAGCGACAGGCACTCTGGAAACAGGAGGGGGTTCACTCGGAGACTTAACCACGGTAACTCCAGTCGTTAACGGCCCTCAAGAGACCCTTGGAGGTCTCTTTAGTCAACCCATTCGGAAGGTCTGGACTATTGAGAACCGTTTTGGTGCCCCTTCGATATGTCCAAGCGAAAGGGCCTGTATCCAATAATTTGTTTGACCATCCAATATTTCTCTTGAGCTGCACACTTCGGCCAGGCAAACCCCCGCCGCCCGCTGACGCAGCGTGCCAGCCCACCCACCAGGATCTTCCATGTTTCACCGCAATTCTCGAGCATTTACACTGATCGAACTCCTTATCGTCGTTGCGATTATTGCCATTCTTGCGGCCATCGCGGTCCCGAACTTTCTCGAAGCCCAAACCCGATCGAAGGTCGCGCGAGCCAAGGCCGATATGCGAACAATTGCCACTGCCGCCGAGAGCTATCGTGTCGACAATAACCGCTACCCGGAAGGTACGGATAACCCAAACAATTACCCTGAGCGCATTGGCGATTTTCTGAATCCCTACGGCCTTGCCAGCGGCTACTATACCTTCCGGACACGTAGCGCCGGCGGTGCTGTCGTTGGACGCGACTTTGCCAATATCACGACCCCCATCGCATACATCACAACCGTCCCGACTGACCCCTTTGCCGACAAGGCTGCAGGTTTTTTGACCTACTGTTATAGAAACGCCAAGGACCTCAACAACGGGTGGGTCCTGACCAGCTTCGGTCCCGATTCCGACATGCTTGAATCCAACGGGAAGGCGGGTGCCGGTACACAGAACACGAATCCTTTCAGCACGCAAAGCGATACCGGCTCTCCAGCCCGCCTCGGGGACGTTAACGAGCGCGAGGTCATTCACTTTCTCGAGGGAACCAAACCCGCCCTTGTTGGAGCTCTTGCTCCTTACGGATCGCTTCAGTCAGCACTCGCGGACCTCACATACGATCCGACCAACGGAACTGTTTCGGACGGCGACATTGTTTACCTGGGAGCGGGAACCGGCTTCACAACCCAATAGTCTGGCAAGTTCGATTAAAGTCTCTCTGACCAAGCTAGTAACTGACCCATAATTCGACGGTTTTTTGCGAAAGCCCCATCCGAACAATGTTTCGGATGGGGCGCTTTATCAGGTTTTGGTTTGAAGGGAGCGCTTACTGTTGACCGCCGGAGGAAGGATGAGCAGAGTCCCGCGCGACCGAGGGACAAAACGGACCATTCGTATCCGCCTTCTTTCCCCGGTGCCCACAACAATGACAGAAAAGCCCGCCCGGCGGGCATCTGCATAGATGCATCACACCACACCTGAACGGGGGAACCAGCTTATGGCACCCAAAGTAGCAATCAACGGCTTCGGACGCATCGGACGTCTCGTGACTCGGGCGGCGATCGAGAGCGGCGCGGTCGAGATCGTTTCCATCAACGACCTGGCACCCATCGAAACCAATGCCCAGCTTTTCAAGTACGACTCCGTCCATGGCAAGTTCCCTGGCGAAGTCAAGGTCGAGGGCGACAGCCTCGTTGTGAACGGCAAAAAAATCCGTGTCACCAGCGAGAAGGACCCCGCCGCTCTCCCCCACGATCAGGTCGGTGCGGACTATGTCGTCGAATCCACGGGTCGTTTCGTTGACCAGGAAAGTGCCTCAAAACACATCAAGGGCGGCGTGAAGCGTGTTATCATCTCCGCCCCCGGCAAAGGGGTCGACTACACCGTCGTTCTCGGCGTGAACTGCGACGCCATCCCCGCTGACGCCAAGGTCATCTCCAACGCCTCCTGCACGACCAACTGTCTTGCACCCGTGGTGAAGGTTCTGAACGACAAATTCGGTCTGGTGAAGGGTCTCGTCACGACCATTCACAGCTACACCAACGACCAAAACGTTCTGGACATTTATCACAAGGACCCGCGTCGCGCCCGTGCTGCCGCCATCAACATGATTCCCACCAGCACGGGGGCCGCCAAGGCCATCGGCCTTGTCATCCCCGAGCTGAAGGGCAAACTTGACGGTCTTGCCGTTCGCGTTCCCACACCGAACGTCTCGCTGGTCGACTTCGTGGGAGAGGTGAAAACCGCCACCAACAAGGAAGAGGTCAACGCCGCACTGAAGGCGGCTGCCGACAGCGGCCCCCTGGCACCCTACCTCGACTTCACGGAAGAGCCTCTCGTCAGCGGCGACTTCAATCACAACCCCGCAAGTTCCAGTGTCGACGCCAGCGGCACCTACGTCGTTGATAACATGGTCAAGGTTCTGAGCTGGTACGACAACGAGTGGGGCTACTCCAGCCGTTGTATCGATCTCATTAAGAAGCTCGGCTGATGCAGCAACGGTCAGCGACCTGAAAACAACAACCGCCCGGCGGAGTTTACGGCTCTGTCGGGCTTTTTATTTCCATATCAAGATCAGCCAGGAGATTGGCCATGTCACGCAAACCGTTTGTCGCCGGAAACTGGAAGATGAACATGCTCCGCTCCGATGCGGAGAAACTCGTTAACGAACTGAAGCCTCTACTGGAGGGCATTGATTCCGTGGATGCCGCGGTGTGCCCAACCTTTACCGCTCTCGGAAAAGTCGCCGATGCGCTCGCCGGGTCGAAGATCATGCTCGGTGCTCAAAACATCCATACTGTGGAGAAGGATGGGGCCTTTGCACAAAACGGGGCTTACACCGGAGAGCTTAGCGCGGAGATGCTTAAGGACGCTTGTGTGTCCTGGGTGATCCTTGGTCACAGCGAACGTCGCCAGTACTTTGGCGAGACCGACGCCGGAGTGAACGCCAAGGTGAAATCCTGCTTTGCACAAAGCCTGAAGCCCATTGTGTGCGTCGGTGAGACGCTCGCCGAGCGGGACCTTGAACAAACCAACGCCGTTGTCGAGGTCCAGATACGCGGCTGTTTTGCCGGTATTCCCGCTGACCAGGCGAAGGAATGCGTCATCGCCTACGAACCCGTCTGGGCCATTGGCACAGGCCGTACCGCCACACCCCAGCAGGCACAGGACGTTCACGCTCATATCCGCAGCGTTCTTGCGTCGATGTACGACAAAGCCACAGCAGACGCGATTCGCATTCAGTATGGCGGCTCCATGAAACCGGGAAACGCCGCTGAGCTTCTTGCTCAGCCCGACATCGATGGCGGGCTGATCGGTGGTGCGTCGTTGAAGGCGGAAGACTTCGCCGCAATTATCAAGGCGGGCGTGAAGTAGACACCACACCGTGAATCACCAATGGCGAACGGCCCGGAGAACTCTCCGGGCCGTTCGCTTTTTACTTCAAGCAGGTCCGTCTCTTGCCTGCATGTGGTCGGGATGAATGTGGGCATGAAGACTCAGGTTGTTTGGTTCAAACGAGACCTGCGCATCAACGATCATGCGCCCCTCAAACTGGCTTCCTCAGCCGGACCAATTGTGGGATTGTATGTGTTCGAACCTGATGTGATCCATCAGCCTGAACACGACCCCTCTCATCTCCGGTTCGTCCTGGAATCGTTGAAGGATCTGCGCAAAGCCATTGAGAAACGGGGCGGAGTGCTGCTCTTCGCGAAAGGAGAAATGCCTGAAGCTCTGGACCGCTTCCGCATCATACTTCCCTTCGAAGCCCTCTGGTCTCATGAGGAAACGGGAAGTGGCACCACGTATGCCCGCGACCGGCGGGTAGCGGCGTGGTGCCGTGATCACGGTGTTCCATGGCATGAATTCCCCCAGACTGGCGTGATCCGTCCACTGAAGAACCGGGACGGCTGGTCGAGACTGTGGGCGAGTCGCATGAATGAGCCGGTGAAGACTCATCCGGACCGGATTTATTCACCAACAATACCGGAGTCAGGTAAAGGTTTCTTCTTTCGAGATATTCCCGTTCTGAAGGATTTCGCCCTCGGTGAATCCCGGAAAACGGGGGCACAGCTCGGCGGTGAATCGCTTGCGGAAACCATGCTCGATTCCTTCCTGAGCGGTCGGTCGGTCAATTATCAGAAGGGCATGTCTTCTCCGGTAACAGCCATTGAAAGCTGCTCCCGTCTTTCAACGTATATTGCTTACGGCAACATCTCGATTCGACGGATTCATCAGGCAACAAAACAGCGCGTTGCAGAGCTAAAGGAGCTGAGGGCCAACGGCGGGGAATTGCCGCCAACATGGCTGGTTTCTCTCAGCTCCTTTGCCAAAAGACTCCGATGGCACTGCCACTTCATGCAGAAACTCGAGGATGAGCCGGAAGTCGAGTTTCGAAACATGAGCCGTGCCTGCGACGGCATGCGCACGGAGAGTACTGACGAATGGAGTGCCACGGAACGTGCTCGATTCGATGCATGGCGGTCGGGACAGACCGGATATCCCATGGTGGACGCATGCATGCGCTGCCTTCACGAAACAGGGTGGATCAATTTCCGAATGCGAGCCATGCTGATGTCCTTTGCATCGTACCACCTTTGGCTGCACTGGCGCCCCACCGCCATTGAGCTGGCAAGGCATTTTGTTGACTTCGAGCCGGGAATTCACTTCCCTCAGAGTCAGATGCAGTCCGGAACAACCGGTATTAATGCTGTCCGCATCTATTCTCCCGCCAAGCAGGTAGTCGACCAGGACCCATCCGGAGTCTTCATTCGCAGATGGGTGCCGGAGCTGTCGGGAGTATCGAACTCCTGGCTGTCAAACCCTCAGGAAATGTCTCTCTCAAATCAAATCCGGTCCGGGTGCGTTATCGGCCGCGACTATCCGGGACCCGTTGTGGAACACACTGAAGCCTATGCACTGGCACGAGCAAGAGTGGGTGATGTGCGCCGAATGCAAGCGGCACGCTTTGAGGCAAAGGAAATCCACAAACGGCATGGATCGAGACGTTCGCCTTCAAGGCACTGAATGGAAACAACTGCCGGCCAAACGACCCTGTTGAGAAAAACAACGTGCTACTTCGCAAACGCCTCAACGAACACCACGTCGCCGCCGTCTGCATCCAGCTCCACCTGACACCCCAGCGGCAGACTGGCATTTACCGGAACATGCCCCGTCGGGAAATTGCCGATGATCGGCACATCCACTCCCGCCAGTGTCCGCTCCAGCATTTCCTCCACCGTGCCGCGCTTCGGGTCGTCGCTTTTGCAGTCGGTAAACTGCCCCAGAATGATCCCGCTCAGGCGCTCCAAAATCCCCGCGAGGTCCATCTGGGTCACGAACCGATCAAGGCGATAGGGTTCCTCACCAATGTCCTCGATGAATAAAATCGCTCCATCGGGATTCGGGAAGTATGGAGTTCCCACCAGGCCACCCATCACCGCCAGGTTGCCTCCGATCAGCAGACCTGTCGCCTTTCCCTTTCGCATGATCCAGGGGTCTCTCCAGTCCATCGCCTTTCTGATCGACCCAATTGGCTCCGGCTCTGTCAGGCTGTGCATGTGAACGGCATGGGAAACTTCCGTGATCTTTGTTTTCTCCGCAACATACGACCCGGCAATCATCGGCGCATGCAAGGTGCACAATCCCGCCTGGGTCAAAAACGCCGCGTGGAGCGCACTGATGTCGCTGTAACCCGCAAAGATCTTCGGACTTCGTTTTGCGGCACCATAGTCCACGCCCTTCAGCAAATGCGGTGCACCGTAACCGCCTCGCGTGCAAAAGACCGCTTTGATGCCATCATCGTTGAGCGCTGCATTCAAATCTTCAAGCCGCTGCTCCGCCGTACCCGCGAGGTAATCGAATCTTCCCGCCGCATGCTTCCCGAGGCGGACCTTGAAACCCAGATTCTCGAGTGCCTTTGCTGACTGGCGGGCAACTTCCGGTGATGCGAGCGGGCCCGATGGAGAAATCAATGCGACCTCATCGCCAGGCCGCAGACATGGGGGATGAAGAAAGGTCATTCGTGTGCTCCCGGAGCAGATGCCGCCACCCTCCGCATTGGGTTCGGTACCGCAACCGGGAAGTCACGAACCGGAACTATGCTGTTTTCGACTTTCGCTCGAGTGCCTTTAGCGTTGCTGTTGGAACAAACTCACTGATGTCGCCACCGTGGCGCCAGACATCACGAATCACGCGAGACGACACGAAAATATTCGTCGGGTCCGCTGCCAGAAAGATTGTCTCGATATTTTTGTTCAGGCGGTGATTCATCAGAGCGAGCTGAAGCTCAAACTCGTAGTCGCTGATGGCTCTCAGGCCTCTGATGATAAACTGCGCTTTCTTCGCCGCGGCAAACTCCACCGTCAAACCCTGCAACTCCGCCGCTTCCACATTCGCCCACTGATCTGTGGCTTCGCGAAGAACGTCCAGCCTCTCTTCCACTGAGAACAATGGCGACGCCTTTGTCGCGTTGCTGCCAACGGCCACGATGAGCCGATCAAATAACTTCTGACTGCGCTCGATAATGTCGAGATGGCCGTTTGTCAAAAGGTCGAATGAACCCGGGTAAACAGCGGTCCGGGCTTGAGTGGAAACGAGCGTCATAAGACGTTACTTCTGCACGATTGTCTTGCCGTCTGCATCCGTGAACTTGCCCATCGCAATCAAAACGACATCGATTATCGCCCAGATGCTGCATCCGCCGAGCGTGACAAGCTGCAGAATACCGGTACCGATTTTGCCGACGTAAAAGCGATGTACGCCCAGGAAACCGACCACAAAAGCCAGAATCAACGTCACCAGCCAGTCTTTTTCACTCACGTCTCCGGCGACAGCTGCCGGTGCAGGGGCCGCCGCTGCGGGAGCGGCCGGTGGAGGCGAGGCTGCCGCGGGAGCGGGCTGGGCTGCAGGCTGCGCCGCGGGGGCCGGTGCCGCAGCGACGGGTTGTTCCTCTTCCGGTTTGCCCTTTGAGATCTCGCTTTGGATCCGCTTCTGCATGGCCGCCGGATCGATCAGAACCGTCTGTTCCTCTGAAACGTCGTCCATTGCCTGACTGACCTTCTGCTTCACCAACGGTGAACCGCAGTTCAGGCAGAATTCCGCATCATCTTTATTGTCGTATGCGCAAACCTGACACTTGATCATCGATCGCTCCTCGTTGGGTCAGCCCGTCCCCATGTCCTGCCACCTGGCTAGTGTGATTACAAGCCGTGATTTTTCAGTATTCAAACCAAGTCTGGTCTCCAATTGCGAGCCATGGAGTCAATGGGATTCCCGCCCGAGAGTCTTCATCCTCGTTGATCAAACCGGTAGGGAATCCGATCTGTATCCGCCGGCAGACGAAAGTGATCCGGACCCTCGTACCGGTAAGCATGATCGACAACATTGACCAATATCCCTGCTGCTGTTCCCACATTCTTCACACCATGCCAGACTTTTGGAGGCACGACCAGCATTGCCGGTCTGACAGTACCAAAGCGAAATGTGTTCACGACGCCCTTTGTCGGCGAATCGTCCCGGGAATCGTACAAAACAATTATCATGCGCCCGTGGCTCACAAACAACCGATCAGTCGTGATGGAATGGGCATGCCATGCGGAGATGAAATCAGGCTCGATCACAGCCTGGAAAACCTGATCCACACCAAATTCGTCGAGCCCCCAGTCCCTCCGAAAAATCTCCGTCAGATATCCGTATCCTGTCGGAACGTTTCGGACCTCGCGCACAACCACACCGTCGATGGGGGTCTGATTAAGCAGCGTCCACTCGCTGGTGATGCTCTGCTCATCCTGAGCCATGCCCTCCAAAGCCCAGTCCTCTCCCGCTGAAGGTTCCATGGCCATTGTTTCCGGTCTCCTTTAGATTCGTGGTAACTTCCGGTACCTTGCGCGACGATTTTCCACAAGTGAATCGCCAAGCTCCTTCCTTCGCATAGCCTCGTACTCCTCGTAGTTTCCCTCAAACCAGCGCACCCTTGCGTCACCTTCGAAGGATAGAATATGTGTGCAAATTCGGTTGAGGAAGAAACGATCATGGCTGATAATTATCGCGCAGCCCGCGAAACCGCTGATCGCCTCCTCCAGAAGACGCAGCGTTCCAACGTCCAAATCGTTCGTTGGCTCGTCCAGCAGCAGCACGTTTCCACCGGACTTCAGTAGTTTTGCCAGATGCACTCGATTGCGTTCGCCGCCCGACAAATTCCCCACGAGTTTCTGCTGATCCGATCCCTTGAAACCAAACCGGCCGACGTAGCTGCGAGCGGGAATTTCCGAATCGCCAAAGGGAATGTCCTCCTTCCCGTCACGAATCTCGTCATAGATCGTTCTTTCCGAATCCAGTGAATCGCGGTGCTGATCGACATACGACAGCCGGACTGTTTCTCCAACTTCGATGTCGCCGCCGTCCGGCTGTTCCTCACCGGTAATCATTCTAAACAACGTCGTCTTGCCGGTTCCGTTCGGACCGATAATACCGACAATTGCACCTTTTGGAACGGAGAACGAGACATCCTCGACCAGAGAAGTGCCGTTATACCCCTTCGTCGCGCCCTTTACGTTAATCACTTTGTCGCCCAGAGAAGCAGCGGGCGCGATGCGGATCGCCGTTCCGTCGTCGTCGCTTTCAGCTTTTTCCTTCGCGACAAGCTGTTCGAACTCTTTGATACGGGTGTGGCTCAACTCGTGCCTGTCCTTCGTACTCATCTTGATCCACTTCAACTCATGCTCCAGCGCCTTGCGCCGCGTCGTGCTCTTCTTTTCCTTCCTTGCAAGAATTTCCAGCTTCTGCGCCAGCCAGGACGAGTAGTTCCCCTCGAAGGGAATACCGTGACCGCCGTCCAGCTCAAGAATCCATTTCGTGATGTTATCCAGAAAGTAGCGGTCATGCGTGGAAACGATCACAGTACCCGGATAATCGCGAAGCTGCTCTTCAAGCCAGTCCACCGTTTCCGCGTCCAAATGGTTTGTGGGTTCGTCCAATAACAGCAAATCCGGCTTTTCCAACAACGCCTTGCACAGAGCAACGCGCCGCCGCTCGCCGCCCGACAGTTTCGTGACGTCCATATCGTCCGGTGGCAACACCAGGGCGTTTGCAGCCATACTTAATTTTGTGTCGATTTCCCACCCTTCCACGGCATCGATGCGATCCTGCAACCAGCCCATTCGCTCCATGGCCTTGTCCATGTCATCCCCGTCCAACTCGCCCATCTTTGCCGTGATGTCGTCATATTCCTTCAGGTATGACATTGTTTCGGCAAAAGCTTCCTCCAGGTTGCCTCGCACTGATTTTTCCGGGTCCAGCTGTGGCTCCTGAGCAATGAGCCGAACCTTCACTTTTTTGCCCGGTTCAGCAACTCCGGTAAAGTCGTCATCAAGCCCTGCCATGATTTTCAGCAAAGTCGATTTACCCGACCCGTTCTCGCCCACGATGCCGATTTTTGCTCCGTAAAAGAAGCAAAGATTGATACCTTTCAGCACATGCCTCTGCCCATAATGCTTGTTCAAATCCGTCATCGTGAAAATATACTCATCAGCCATGCGACCAACCTGTCCTTTGCCAGAGAAAATCAACCGCTTTTGCGTGCAGACCCTTCCAAACCCTCGATGCGGAACGCAAGCCTCCACTCGTCCAGGCACGAGCCTCTCTCAAACTCTGGAATCCACAGTTATCGCTGCGATGGACGCATTGCCTGCCACGAACGGTTGCGGCTGAACCATGACACGACCATAAACCGAACTCTCGACCGTGTTTAATTGAAGAGTCTGCGATGGTGGCAAATCCCGAATTCCCGCCGGTCAATGACGCGGAGGTATCACTCTGCCTCGAAGCCCTTGAGGCCTGCTTCGATCAAAGCAATTGACCAACGAAAACCATCCTGACAAACGAGGCGCACCACCAATTGGCGCGTCCTTTTTATGGTCCCGTGACGCCACTTTCCGCATCGATCCAGAGCTCGTCGTCAGTTTGCCATTTTCTGTCGGCACCAGCACTGACCAGGTACGTCTTGCGGATATCGAATTCGTTGTTCCATGCGTCCATAGTCAAATCGTCCGATGCACCCGCGTCCTTTAACTCCGCCATCGTGGAGGCCCAGATACCATTCTCCTGAGCGAACCGCTTGTGAATGCGTCCCAGTTCCGCGAGTCGCCTCAATGTGGTATCACGTTTGCCGATATCTGTCGGCATTCCCGGGTCGGCGACTCCTCCAGAGTCACTGTTGCTCCCGGATTCGGCAGCCTCTGCATCACGAGAGCCGGAACCACCTTCATCTCCTCCGCCCATGAACAGCATCAATGCAGCCACAACCACGATCAGGAACACCACACCGAGGCCAGCCACGACGATGACCTTTCCTGGTCCGCTTTTCTTAACCGGACGGGGCCCGGGGGCGGATTGTGCGGGTGCTTCAGGGGCATTTCGGGGAGCCGTCCGCGGCGCGGGAGGAGTTGATGCGGCCGGGGGCGCGGGAGGAGGAGGAACGGACGGAGGTCCGGGCGAGCCTTCTGACGGTGGAAGCCCCGGAGGTGGTGGCGGCCCTTCCGCCGGCGGCGGAGAATCCGGCCGGGCAATCGTCCCTGAGGAAACCGGTACCACCCCTCTGACCGTATCGAGGGAGTTAATGCCCACTTCCCCAATTGACTCTTCTTCCACCGAGGATTCACGGGCCGCGTACGCTTCCGCCAGTCCTGCAACACGGGTCATGAGAGCTGAAAGGTTAAGAGGTCGGTCATCCGGATCGTTTTCCAGCAACTCCTCCACGAGCTCCGTCACATCGTCCCCCACGACAGTTTTCAGCGGGCCAAGATCCGGCTGACCTTTCGCGATCCCTTCGGCGATTTCCTCCAGTGTATCGGCCCAAAACAGGGGTGTTCCAGTGAGCAAAAAGTAGAGGTTCGCCCCCAAAGAGTAGATATCCGATGCTTCGCCGGCTTCACCGGATGAAACAACTTCCGGCGCCAGGAACGGCAGGTTACTGACAAACGCGGGATTCTTTGCCCCATCCCGTACTGCCAACACCATCGCGGACCAGCCGGCATGATGCAGCAGAATTTCCTGTTCCGTATTAATGAAAATCGAAGATGGAGAAATCGCACCGTGAATAACGCCCGATTTGTGGAAACCTTCCAGTGCCTCCATTGTCTGCGCCAGAATCTGTAATGCCTGGCTTGGTGATGGCAGGCCTGAATCTCGCACCGCCTCACCCACATGCAGACCCTCGACAAACTCGTATGCCGCCCATTTTACCCCTGGCATCTCACCACACTGAACCGGTCGAACAGCTTTTGGCCGCGGATTGGTTACGAGCTCATTAAACAGCTGCTGGAATGCGGACCAGGAAGCCGCTTTTTCAAGATCGCTCTCCGCGACCCCGGTCACGAACACGGCATGACCCCGGTTCACGTCCGTGGCCCGGAACGTCGCCACAACACCGTTCGAACTCAGGCGCTCCTGAATCTGGTAGGGTCCCGCCTGCTGAAGTCCTTCGACGATCGACATCGTTACCACCCGCTGGGACCCGGCGAGTCCCCACTTTTTTCATGATAATGCGACGCTGAACGCTCCGACCCCGGCGACTCAAGTCTCTTTCGCCTTCCTCAGTTGGGGTTTTCCGTCACGTAACGACCCTGAAAACGTCCGCCAAAGAACCGGCCCAGCAGCGGGTGCACCACGGGTTCGTCCGAGCCGTCCGGCAGCAAATTCGATTCCGCCACGTAGGTCATGTGATCCGCGCCATCCACGAGAACGTGATACCAGGGCTGATCCCGGGCCGGCTGAGTCTGGTTGGAATGATACCAGCCGTCGTCCGCCTGACAGGATTCGTCGAATCCCACAATTACGCCCCGATAGCCGTAACGCTGGTGGCGAATCACATCCCCCACTGCAAACTTTGACGCTGACGCCATTGAATTTTGCCTCATCACGAGCCGGTCTGAAGGTAGTCATGCCCGAAAAGACTGAAGAGGGCAATCCAACTCAACCTTGCGCTGTGAGCGGGGAGCGGCCTCAATCGTGGTGAAACATGAAAACCATGTCCTGTCCAATAGTGCGAGTGACCTTTTTACTGCTGAACGGCTGCATGCTGTTTTGTACTTCCCTCGTCGCTGCCCAGCAAACGCCCGATGCCTACCTCTATATCGAACCCGCCAGCGTGCGTCAGGAGATCCTTATTCCACTGAGAACGCTGGAGACACTCCTGCCCCTCTCTCACGCTGACCCTGCAACCATCACTGTGGCGGAGCAAGATGTGGCTGCCGAAGCCATCGAAGTCTTCTTCGGCCTCCAGAACCCCGTCCGAATCGATGGTGTCACGGTTCATCCTGTCAGCACATCCGTCACTTTCCTGGACAGCAACAACGTCACCTTCGGACTTGGGGCCGACCCGGTCGATCTCCCTGCTGAAGCAACCCTTGTGGGTATTATCAACACACTCAGCACCAAAGGGTCCTTCAGGACTGTTGGCATGACATGGAACACGTTCACTGACGTCATCCGCACTGTTCGATGCACGGTCTACAGCGGTGACGAAATCCAGCGCGCAACGCTTACCCTGTCCGAGCCGGACATTCTCTGGTCCGGAACCACCGCACTCGACATCGCCCCTCTCCATGTTATCCCCGAACCGCAACGCAAAGGGCTCTTCCGCAAGACCATCGATGTCTCCGATGAAACCGCCCGGCACGTTCTTTCACCGCTGTTACGAAACATCTATCGCGCCTTCGATTACCGGGAGGAGAGTGCCGTTTATGATGCTCTCGCACAAAGTGTGGAGGGTGATCTTCTTGCGACTCTTTATCTCGAAATCCGAGCAAGCCTCCAGCTTGAGAGCGAGGGTGGTCCCGTATCCAGGGTTGAGGAAGTAAACATCGAATCCGTGAAGAAACTGGATACGGAACTGAGCGATGCCTTCCGCGCCAACGCGACATGGACTGTGCGAGGCCGCGTCGAACACTGGGGCCATGTCCATGTCCGCACGAATCGGTACACAGCGCGATTCGATGTCAGAGCCGCGGAAAACCGTTGGCGAATTACCACATTCGATGTGCTGGATCAACAGCGTGTCGAAACCTGGATCCGTCCACGCGAGGATGCGAATGCCATCCCCTGAGAACGGAGCATCCATCCGAATAGAGAACCTTCGCTTCGTTTACGATCAAAGCGGCTTCGAACTTGCCATCGACGAGCTGGAACTGGGGTCAGGCTCCCGCCTTGCAGTGACCGGGCCCAGTGGGTGCGGTAAAACGACTTTCCTTCGCCTTGTCGCAGGCATCCATGTTCCCGCCAAAGGCACCGTGCGTGTTGGTCATCAGGAACTTTCAAGAATGAACGAAGCCGCCCGACGCCGCTTTCGTATTTCGACAGTGGGCTTCGTCTTTCAGGATTTCGAACTCATTGATTACCTCAACGCCCACGAGAACATCCTTTTTCCTTATTACATCAATTCAGCCCTTGTTCTCGATGCAAACGTTCGCCGGCGCGCCAGCGAATTGGCCAACCGCATGGGAATCGCGGACAAACTGCGCCGCAGCGTCACCCGGCTGTCTCAGGGTGAGCGCCAGCGCGTTGCCATCTGCAGGGCTTTGATCGCAAAGCCCTGCATACTGCTTTGCGATGAACCCACCGGCAACCTCGATCCCGAAAACAAGTCTCTTATCATCGACATGCTTTTTGAAAACGCGGCTGAAACCGGTGCCACTGTTGTTTGTGTGACTCATGACCACGAACTCCTGCCACGATTTGAACAAATCATGGATTTCCCGTCCCTCAGGACTACCGAATGAGAAGTCTTTTCCTTGCATGGCGCTACATGGCGGCTCATCGCGGCAAGACCGCGATCCTTGTCGCTTGCATCGCACTAACAGCCTACCTGCCGCTAACAGTTCATTTGTTGCTCCAGGAGTTCGAACAAGACTGGACACAACGGGCCTCTGCCACACCCCTGGTTGCAGGCGCGAAAGGCAGTCGCTTCGATCTCACGCTTCATGCACTGTACTTCCAGACGCAACCACCCGAGACAATCCTCATGGGGGATGTGGAGAACCTCAGGTCACAGCGCCTCGGGACAGTCATTCCGCTTAACGCACGCTACAGCACACAGAACATCCCCGTCGTGGGAACAACGCTGGCCTATTTTGACTTTCGCAATCTCAGTGTCAGGGAAGGCGAAAGCCTTGCACTGCTTGGAGATTGCGTTGTGGGCTATATCGCCTCAAGAGAACTTGGCCTCACACCCGGCGATGGGATACTCACGGATCCGGAGAATGTCTTCGATGTGGCCGGGACACAACCACTTCGTCTTCGTGTGGCCGGCATTCTCGATGAGAGCGGAACCGCTGATGACAATGCGGTTTTCGTCGACATCAAGACGGCCTGGGTGATCGCCGGAATCGGCCACGGCCATGCCGACATGAAAACGGAAGCCTCCGACGATGTCGTCCTGAACCGTGAAAACAATCGCATCGTTGCAAACGCCGCGCTCGAGAATCACATCGAAATCACGCCGGAGAACGTGACATCCTTTCACTTTCACGGCGAACGGGAGGAAATGCCCGTCACAGCCGCCATCGTTGTTCCCCCTGACGACAAGTCCGCGGTCCTGCTCCGCGGACGCTATCAGTCCCGCGATTCTCCTCTTCAGCTCCTTGTTCCCGGTGATGTCGTGGACGAAATGCTGAGATTGCTTCTCCGCGCCCGAGCCGTCCTCGATGCCAATGTAATTCTCGTCGCCGGTTCGACCATTCTCTTTCTGATTCTGGTAATTGCCTTGTCCCTCAAGCTTCGCGGAAGCGAACTTGAGATTATGTTTCATCTGGGCTGTGCGCGCCTGACAGCCGCCCGTCTCGTGACGCTCGAGCTGGCCGCCGTGCTCATCACGGGGCTCCTTCTCGCACTCGCGCTGGGAGCCGCGACGGTTCAGCTTGCACCCCTTTTGCTCAAAGCGTTGACGCAAACATAAAAATGGAGGGTAACCATGAACAACCTCAGTTTTTTCTCAAGAATACTCCCGATACCGGCTCTTGCGCTTCTGATCGCCTGTGGCAATCCGGCTTCACACAAGGATTCCGACCATGACCATGGCGGAGATGCGCATGGCCACGGCCACGACCACGATCACGATCACGACGCCGAATCCACTTTCCGGATTCAGGACACTCAGGGACAAGCACCCCGCGTCTTTGCCTCCAACTATCCTCTGCGATTCTTCACCGAGCGAATCGGTGGTGACCTCATTGAAATCGTCTATCCGGTTCCCGCCGACGAGGATCCGGCATACTGGACACCCTCTCCCGAAGACGTTCGAGCCATACAATCCGCGGATATCCTTTTTCTTAATGGCGCCACTTATGAAAAGTGGGCTGAAACCGTGACTCTCCGTGAGGACCGTATTGTCAACACGTCTGCCGGATTCTCTCATCGCTATATTAAGCTTCAAGATGCAGTCGTCCATTCTCATGGCCCAGGCGAGGAGCATTCTCATGCGGGAACGGCCTTTAACACGTGGCTGAATCCGCAGCATGCCGCCGCCCAGGCAAACGTGATTTACGAAACCCTCGCTGCACAACTTCCGGACCACGGAAGCGAACTGCTTCAGAACCATGAGGTTCTTCGTGAAGAACTCGAGGCCCTTGACAAGCGATTCGGACAAGCAATAGCCGACCACGAAAACACAACCATTCTGGCTTCCCATCCCGTATACGATTACTTCGCGGAGCGCTATAGCCTGGATATCGTTTCACTTCACTGGGAGCCGGATGAATTCCCCTCGATAGAGCAGTGGATTGAGTTTGCCGAAATCCATGCGGACAATCCCACGGACTGGATGATCTGGGAGGATGTTCCCGCCGATAAAACCCAGGCCCGACTGCGGGAAGAGGGCGTTGACTGGATCGTCTTCCGGACGGCGATGAACACCCCCGAAGAGATGGACTATATCGCCATCATGAACGAAAACGCCAACAACCTGCTGGAGATCTTTGAGTGAAACAACTCCTTGCGGGAATTCTGACGTTTCTCCTCGCCTGCATGTGTTCGCGCCTTGCGAGCCATGGTTTCGAGCAATACATCGCCAACCTGGCGGAGGATGAACCCGCAGCTCTCGTGGATGGAAAACAGTACACCGTTGGTGAACTAAAAACCCTTCTCGCCCTTCGGCCACCCGTCCCCGCCTCCCAGGAGTTCCAGTTCTTCGGAGTACGTGAAATTCTTGAAACAGCCCGCGAAGCGCCGGCCTGGACAGCCTTTGCCGCCGAGGCCCGCAGTGCCGGCATTCAACTGACAGCGAAACAAAACTCCGAAATCGATCGCGACACTCGCGAATACATCGAGCGAATACTCTACCGTGATCTTGTCCTTGAGAAAGTTGAGCGCCCGACAGTCGATCGTCTGAAGGACGAATACGACATGCGCAAGGATTTGGACTTCGCCATGCCGGAGCGTTATATCATCCGCGAAGTGTTTGTACCGGCCGCAGCGGACGCTGAAGATCAAATCCGTACGATTCACAAACGTATGGAAGATGGCGAGTCACTGTCCGATCTTCAGCGTGAGATTTCAGGTGATGAGGCAGCTGCCGCACGAATCGTTGTTCCCGGTGAGGACGACATTCCCGTGCCCGTTCTGCAAGTCCTGAGGAAACTCAACGACCGTATGGTCTCCGAGCCTGTACAGTCGGACCTTGGCTGGCACATTGTCCAGCGCCAGCTCCACATACCAGGCGGCAACATGCCATTTGAAGCTGTCTTCCCGTTGCTACTTGATGAATGGTTGCTTGTTGAGCGGAGCAAAGCCGTCGCCACCGTTTTCGAGCCACTTGCCGAAGACGTGTCGGTTGTTGAGGTCCGCACTCAGTATCTTCTTAATACGGGTGCACTTGCCCTGGACACCGATGTCTTGATGTCAGTCGGTGACCGTGAATTCACCCGCGGCGAACTTGCTGACGCGGCGGGCTGGCAGCTTAATCGTGAAACACCTCTGACAGAATCGACGTTCCTGAAAATCGCGGCCGGGCTCGGCCCCGTCCAGGATGCCCTCCTCGACACGCTGATTGCCCGGTCTTCGCAAGACGAACCACCGGCGGTGGCCTTTTTCCGAAAGGCAAAATCTGAAACGCTCCTTGTACAGGAACTCTTGAAGCACCGGTTTGTAGAGAACAAAGGAGATCTCTCAAACGAAGCGGGAGTGCATGATTTCCTGCGTTCCACCATTGAGGAAAAGGCAAAAGAGACCGCTCTCGAGCCCTACCTGCTGACCAGTGATACGGGGTACTGAATCGGATGGTGAGAAAGGTGAACGCACTCCCTGTAACCCGATTTCAAGAAAGTGACGTCCGGGTTTAGGGATCGAACTGATTCGCCAAAAGGCGATAATTTCGGGCTCCCCGATCAATATGCGAAAACTTCGATTCAGGTACGACCGGGTCAAGGAATATCGCCTCATCCCCTGTGACTCCCGCCCGGTTCATTCATTCTCTCTGGCCCCGGAGATGACCCTCTTCCACTCTTTGTGTGCTTGAACCTGTGGCCCTTCCTTCCCATGTCGGACAATGCCCCTCTGAAAAAGAACCCCCTTCGCAAACTCGGCATGCTTCTGCCACCATGGCGCGAATTGCTGCAGCAGCGATCAGCCATCGGGCTTTGCCTTGTCAGCGTGATTTTGACACGTCTTTGCCATCCTCCGCTCGGTTTATGGCCTCTGGCGTTTGTTGCCCTCGTTCCGTGGCTTTACGCCTTGAGGGGCACCACCGTACGGAATGCCTTCTGGCTGTCCTGGATTTTCGGGTTCTCTTACTTTATCGGAGTCTATCTCTGGCTTGGCTCCCTGAGCCGGTTTAACCCGGCCATCTGGCTCGGTATTCCTCTGCTTTGCCTGTTCCAGGGAATCTATCCGGCTCTTGGAGGAGCCGGAATGGTTTGGCTCGCACGCCGCCTTCCACCAACGGCCGCCTTCGTTCTATCAGGCTTGTGGTGGATTGGATGGGAGTGGTTTCGGTCGCGCGGAGCGCTTGGCGCCGCCTTTGCGCTGACCGGCCAAATGGTACGAGATGCCGTTCCTCTGCTCCAGGTCGTTTCCATCGGTGGCATGGGCCTGCTCAGCCTCCTCGTTTTCTTCGTGAACCTGTCCCTGATGGAAGTCGCCGCCTGTGCGTCAAAGCGTGTCTTCGATATAGGCGCCGCGGTTCGTGCCACGATCTCAATTGTCCTCGTACTCGCGGGATTTGTTTACGGCATTCGTGTAATCCCGGAAATTCAGAAAACGGCTCGCCAAGGTATTCCAGTACGTATCGCGCTGATCCAAACAAACGTTGACCAAGAAACCAAATTCCGAAGCTATGCGGCCCGGACCTGGGATGAAATGCGCGCCCTCCAAAACGACATGACCGTCGATGCGCTCCGCATGATCGACGCTCTTGAGCCGGGGACTCTCGATCTTGTCGTGTTCCCGGAGAGTACCTTTACTCAATATCAATTCGATCACGATGAAGTCCTCCAACAGGAGCTTCGCGACCGCGCCAACGACCTCGGAGCCACTATTATCGCCGGAGCCAACGATCTTGTGTTCGTTCGCCCCGACGGCACCTTCAGCGAAAAGTACTGGGAGGCGGATAAAACGGAGACCTGGTACAAAACGGAAATGTATGGCGGCTTCTATGTGTTTCGGCCCGATGACGAGGAGTTGAAAGTTCGCGCCGATTACCACAAGATTCACCTCATGCCTTTCGGCGAGACCGTCCCTTATTTCGACAAGATTCCGGGCCTTGTCGAGCACATCGTTCAGATTGGATCATTTCTGCGGGGCGATCCCGAACAGGCGCCTGTGTGGGTCAGCATCGCCGGAGATGCGAAGGAACGCGCCACCGAAAACCTGCAGATTCATCTCGGCCCCTCCATTTGCTTTGAAGACATGTTCCATTACCTCCACGCCCGCATGGCTCGCCAGGGGGCCACCCTCTTCGTCAACATCACCAACAACGCCTGGTTCGACCCCTCCGACGGTTCACTCTTTCATTTTGAGTATTCGATTCCTCGTGCAACGGAAGCACGGATTCCCATGGTTTTCGGCACCAATACCGGAGTGACCGCCGTCGTCGATGCCGCCGGACGCATTGTCGAACAACTCCCCCGCCGGGAACAGGCCATCCTCCAGACCACCGTCCATGTTCCCCGCGAGCCGCAACTCACGCCGGCTTCGCGCTTTGGCAACTGGGTCGGCAGGATGGCGTTCTTTCTATCGTGGCTGGTTTTATCTGGAGTTATTGTGCATCGCAGAAGGGCCGGATCCAATGTGTCTTGAGAGTATGGAGGAGTTAACCGATATTAATACGAACGATCCTCCGCTCATCGACTTTCTGAAAAATCTCGCGTCCGAACTTGCCGCGTTCCGCGGGGAGAAATGCCTGACCGAAGAGGATTTCACTCAGTGTATTCGTGCTGCCTGTGCAGGCGGCCATCAGGCGGGAGGTGGTACAATCTGGATACCGCTTCGTACCTCGAGTGCGCTCTTGCCTGGTGCCGTGGTCAAATATGGACGGGATGGGAAAACGTTGAGACCTTTCCCTGGGCTGGCGAAAACCACAAACAGCGATCAATCGCGGCGGGGTGTCTCTGTCCAGAGAGTCAAAGGCGCGTCACATTCCAGCGTGGAATGAAGGAATAGGAACGAGAGTCGCGCAGAATAGCGCGAGGGGATCAATTCCGAAACAACTCTTTGCGAGACTTCGTGTTCTTCGCGTCTTTGCGCTTAGTGAATCGAATTGAGGATCCCGTCAACCACACGTCCCGCGGAACCCTTCATCGACTGAGCGGCCTGCTGTGCTTTCTCACCAAGCATCATCCGCTCCTGACTGCCCTCTGCCAGTCTCCTCATCCACCGGCCCAACTCCTTCTCCTTAACCTCCGGTGCGCCGTTTTCCGGCCCGAGCACGCGAACAATGTCCGGCTGATTCTGCATAAAGGGCCCTCGCAAAACCGGCACGCCATGCACACCCGCCTCCAGCAGATTATGTCCGCCAACAGGCCTCCAGCTTCCCGCCACCATCGCGATGTCGCATGCGCCGAATGCACGCGCCAGCACTCCCATCTCGTCCAATAGCACGACATCCGGCTCTGAACCGGATGGCACATCGCCTGCACTCGTACGATGTACTTTCGCGCCGAAGCCTTCCAGCAGGCGTGCTGCTTCATCGAAACGCTCGGGGTGCCGTGGCGCAATCACCAGACGCAATGCACCCGCATCCCTGCGTGCCTCAGCGAACGCTTCCCAAATCAGCTCTTCCTCGCCCGGGTGTGTGCTTCCCGCCAGCGCAACAACTTCCCTCTCCGACATTCCCCATTTTGTGCGCCATGTTCCCTTATCGTATGCCGTCAAAGGCTCCGGCAACGCATCGAACTTCACATTCCCTGTCACTTCAATGCGCGAAGCATCACCGATCACTCCCTCAAGGCGTTCCGCATCCTGCTGTGTTTGCATGAAAAACCGCTGTACGCCGGAAAGAACGGGTCGAAACAAAAACGATGTCCTCGTGTAACGGCGAGCACTGCGTTCACTTAACTTTCCATTCACGAGAAAAATTGGAATACCTCGCCGTGCTGTCCGTAGCAGAGTGTTCGGCCAGATCTCTGTTTCGAAAAACAAATAGAGTGTTGGCCGGTATGCGTCGAGGTGATGATCCACCATCCAGGAAAAATCGAAAGGTGCATAGGCAAAGTGCCTGGCCCCTTCCATTGTTCTCCGTGCCTGCGCCTGACCGGTCTCCGTCGTCGTTGTAACCATGAATTCCCAGTCCCCACATCGACGCACCAGCTCTCGATGGACGGAGCCGGCCGCCACGGTTTCACCGACGGACACGCTGTGCATCCAGCATCGTTCAATTTCCGCGCGACGCAGCGGCCGGGAAGGCACCCGCTTTCCCAGCATTCCGGGAAGGCTCTCCCGGTATTTGCCGTGCTTGAGGCACTTCCATGCCATGGGCGGCGCAACCGTGGGTATTGCACACAAATACGCGAGGTCGTATCCGTTCACGGATTATCCAAACCTTGTCGCGATTCCAACGCCATCCTCAAAGTTCCACCGTCCGCCATTTCCAGAGAACCACCCATCGGTACGCCGCGGCCAATACGAGTGAACGTCAATCCCTCACGAGCCAAGGTTCGAGACAAATATAATGCGGTCGCATCGCCTTCGACACTTGGACTCGTTCCCAGGATAACCTCTTCGAACTCACCTTCGTTCAGCCGCTGTGCCAGTTCAGCGATGCGAAGATCTTCCGGCGCCACACCCTTGAGGGGGCTCAGCAAACCGCCCAATGCATGATACACGCCGCGGTAGCCACCCGCTTTTTCGAATGCCACAATATCCAGCGCATCCTCCACAACACAGATCGTTGAACGATCCCTGGCAGAGTCTGAACAGACAGGGCACTGGCCGCGATCAGTGAAGTAGCCACATGTCTCGCAGTTTCCGACCTCCTCTGACAAGCGACCCAGGGCGCGCGAAAGTTCCGTCGGATCGTCCTTCGCCGCCAACAGTGCGAACGCCATACGCTCCGCGCCACGCCGACCCACGCCCGGCAAACGACCGAGCCTTCCGATCAGGTTCTCCAGCGCTTCCGGGAGCTTTGCCATTCTGTGTGACTAAAAGAGTCCGGGGAAATGCAGACCGCCTGTCGCCTGTGAAACACTTTCCTCGTGCAACTTCTTCGCCTTCTCTATCGCCTGATTCGTCGCTGCCATAATCAGGTCCTGCAGCATCTCCGGGTCATCCGGATCGATCGCTTCCGGCCCGATCACAACCTTCTTCACCACGCGATCCCCGGTTGCGATCACCTTAACCACGCCTCCGCCCGCGGTACCTTCCACCTCAACCAACGCCAGTTCATCGTTCATCTTCTCGATGCGATTCTGCAGATCGCCCTGCAGCTTTTTGATCATCGCGGGATTGATCATTGGTTTGTCACACTCATCCTGTTGAGTTTTTCCACTCCGCTCCGCCGACAGGCGAAGGCGTCCGAGCGATGTGGTCAAGCCTGCCCTTTCCGCTCGAAAGAGGTGCTAGCCTTCCGCCAGTCTTATTCCGTTGAACGCCGCCGGTTGAATCTTGAAGTGCTCCTCCACCAGGCGACATGCCTCAGCGAACTCCGGATACTTTTCCATCGCCTGGGCAAAGCTCAAAGCTTCCTGCTCTTCCTCCACCTTCGGTTGCTGCTTTACCGGAGCAGCTATCGTCGACTTCTCTGGAACGTCTACAGCCGAAACGTATCGATCCTCATCCATCGTACCCGCTTCAACGGGCCGGTCGTGTGCATCCGCCTCGTCCACTGTCAGGCGAATCATAAGTGGCCGCTGCCACGCCTGACGAGCAGCCTCACGAAGAATTACAACCGACTCCGGGCGCTCCAGGTGCGGTTTCATCGACCGGTCCGCCGCAGCCAGCTCAACATCCAGACGCGAATCATTCACCGTTACGAGCCGCCCCTTCGAAAGCACCGAACGGAACGTACCGCTGCGAAGACCGACGCTATCCAGAAAGACCGCCCACCGGTCTCCGTCTGTCGTGGGAATCGCCTCAATCACCTTCGCCGCCTGAACATCAGCAACATTCACAGCGCTTTCGCGAGCAATCGGAGCGGCTGCAATCCGGCGGCGCCCGGCCTCAAGGTCCGCCTTCGGGCCACCCCCGCCACGTGAGCCTGTACTCTTCACAGTCACCGATCCATCGCCATTGCCCTGACCCTTTGATCCGCCAAGCTCCGGATCGATTACCAGCTTCGGATCGATGGCGGTCAGCTTGATGAGCGCAAATTCAAGCAGAAAACGCGGCGGCGCCGAGCCCTTGATGCGTTCCTCCAGGTCAAGAAACTGCTGCACCACGTTTAACATAAACGGCAACGTTGACTTCTCCAGTGTCGCCTTCAAATCTTCCGAATGTGGATTTGCAAATCTTAACAGATCCACAGATCCACCAGCCATCAACAGCATCGCATCCCGCAGAAAACTCAGAAACATCCTAACGAATCTCTGCAGGTCGCGTCCGCGATCCACCAGATCACCCACCAGCAACAGACAATCAGCCGTGTTGTGCTCGACGATCGCCTTCAGAAGCCGCAGGAACAAATCGCTTTCAACGACACCCAGCAACGACCGCACCGTCTCCAGGTTCAACTCGTCCGACGTTAGCGTAATCAATTGATCGAGAAACACCTGAGCGTCCCGCAGGCCACCCTCGCTTGCCAGCGCTACCGCTGCCAACACCGCTTCACGCTCTTCCGCTGCAATGGCGACGCCCTCTTTTTCCAGGATGTCCGCAAGATTGCCGGTGATATCTTCGAGACTCAGGCGTTCGAAGTTGCAGCGCCGACAGCGGGAAATCACCGTTTCCGGAATCTTCTCGGGATTCGTCGTGGCCAGCACGAACACCACCCGCTCCGGCGGTTCCTCCAGACTCTTCAACAACGCATTGAAGGAATGCGTCGAGAGCATGTGAACCTCATCGATGATGTAAATCTTGTAGCGGGCACTGAAAGGCGCGCGTCGCAGTCCTTCCAGAAGGCCCTTTGTATCGTCCGCCTTCGTATAGGTGGCCGCGTCCACCTCGCTTACGTCCAGGTGCGTCCCGGCAGCGATTTCCTGGCAATGGTGACACTTGCCACAGGGTTCCGTTGTGGGCCCTTGTTCGCAATTCAGCGCTTTGGCGAAAATTCGCGCCAGCGATGTCTTGCCCGTCCCGCGGGGCCCACAAAACAGGTACCCGTGGCCCACCCGTCCCTCGCGGATTTCATTGTGTAACTGCTGCACGACTGCCCGCTGCCCCACCACGTTACTGAAAACCTGAGGCCTGTACCGTCGGGCTAAAACCTGATAACTGCCGGAACTGGAGGACATGGAAACACAAACCACCAAAGACGAAACTTGGGCGAAACCGTGAGCCCGGAACCGAAGGCGGTCAAGACCAACTCCGCCCGCCGCTTCAGAGTTCGAAAGTATCCATAATCCCATACTCCCGCTGGACGAATCGCGGCGAGCCGTATTCTTTACGTTATGCGGAATCATCGAACCATGGCCAAAAGTCTTTCGGCCTAGCACTGACACCTTTTCGAAAGCCAGAGCCATGCTTGTCGCGAAGTTGCTCAAGAGCAAGGCCCACTGCAAACCTGGCCATCGTAACGCAGGAGCGCTGTGGTCGACTCCTCTTCCTCCCTGACCCTGGCAATCCTGCTTGCCCCGCTTGTGAAAAATTTCACAGACTCTCGCCGCAGGGTTGACAGCGTTCCAACCTTGTCCTGACGCTCTCCATAGGGGCCTGTAGCCTTTCACCTTTTGCCTGCCCCCCGGTTGCCCGGTCCGAACGGATGCTTATGAGACCCGTGACTGCCAACATCAGCGATGAAATTGGCGAATATGCCAGCCAAAAACAGACACCTCTGACCATCCGCCAGCTCTATGAGTTCGGCTGTGCCAAAACGCCGGAAACACGGTTGCAGGCGGCACGATTTCTCCACCGCGAGCTACCGGTCAGGCTGGCCCGCATGGCACGGGAGATCGAATCGCTGCCCTTCGGTCTCACTGGAACAAGCGCCTGCCGGGACATTCACGCACTCTATATCCAGAGTTTTCTGGAAATCCTCCATTCGCCAAATCCGGAATGTGACTCTGAAGAGGAAGCCTTCACGGAGCTGCTGGAATCCGTCAAAAACCGTCACAGCCATGTCGTCCAGTCCATGGCGCTGGGCGTACTGGAACTGAAGGCTCGCAGCGGTGCTGACCGAATCGGTCCGGAGATCAGCGAGTTTCTTGACCGCTTCTACATGTCCCGGATTGGCATCCGCATGCTCATCGGACAGCATATTGCATTGAGAAACCCCAATCCCGGATGGGTCGGCATCATTAACAGCAAAACGTCTCCGGTCGACGTCATCCGGCGCGCGGCAGCGGACGCGGAAGCACTGTGCCGGATGAACTACGGAGAGGCGCCCCGCGTGGAAATCCGAGGCCGAACGGATCTCGCGTTCACATACATTCCTTCCCACATGCATCATATGCTGTTCGAACTCATCAAGAACTCCTTCCGCGCGACCGTGGAAACCCATGAACACACGCGCGATCTGCCTCCGCTGCGTATCATTATCGCTGATGGTCAAGAGGACATTGCCATCAAAGTTGAGGACGAAGGTGGCGGCATTCCCCGCTCGGGCATGGAACGAGTCTGGACATATCTTTATACCACGGCTCCTCCACCGGAGGAACGCAGTTCCTACAGCGGCCTGGACATCGATCCCATGGCGGGGCACGGTTACGGCCTGCCTATCACGCGGTTATACGCGCGTTACTTTGGCGGGGACCTGCAGCTCATCTCCATGGAAGGCTACGGCACAGATGCATACCTGCATCTCAATCGCCTCGGCAACCACGCGGAAGTGTTGCCCTAGGCTGCCGGCACGGAAGCACCGCGACTCAAAAGACCATCGGATCGGCAACCCGTTGCCGACTTTGACTTTGCGTCTTCACGCCCTCGCACAACACACAACGAGGCGGCTTTGTGATTCTGTGTGAACAAAAAAGACTGCGAGAGTTTTATGGAAAGCAAGCGTCGAGGGGTTATTCTGCGCGGAGGAGCTGTTTGCCTCGGTTTGATGCTCGGTCTTGCCGCGGCTGAGTTCGGACTCAGGGTTTACCTGAAAACTCCATCATCGCCAGTCCCGATAAATGCCATCCGGAGTGACCCGGTCGCTCATATGTCATGGGTGGCAAACTATGATGGCTGGCATCGAGTCGGACCGCTTCTGACCCGGTTCCGCACCAACAGCTTCGGTCTGAGGGATGATGAAACCACGCTCAAGAAACCAGACGGTGTTTATCGCATCCTCGTTGTCGGCGATTCGTACACGCAGGGCCAGGGTGTCGAGCAACATGAGATCTTCAGCCATGTGGTTGAAGAGGAAATGGTTTCGCCGGAAGGCTTCAAACGAACCGAGATCATTCAATGCGGCGTGAGCGCATGGGGTCCGGATGAGGAAATCGCCTGGATCGAAGATCGCGGGCTGGCTTTTGAACCGGACCTCGTTATACTCGCCTTTTACACGGGGAACGACTACCTTGATGCGAGTATGCCGAATCCCTACTGGATTCATCGCGGTATGCGATTGATGGTGTGGGATGAGGCTCGTATGAATCCGCTGTGGGAAATTCGCATCTGGCTTCGAAAGAATGTCTTTCTGTGGGGGTTTACTCTCGATGCAATTCGGAGCTTCCGAAAAGCGGGCCCATACCGCGGAGCGGAGGACGTGGGAATGTTGGGACAGGCCATTCGCAGGGAACCGGAAAGCGCCATGGAGAATATTGAACCTCTGTTTGAGCGTCTTGCGGAACTTGCATCAGAATCCGGGACGGATGCAGCCATTCTGGTTTTACCCTGGTATCTTGAAGTTGATGATGAGTACGCGGAATACGTTGGTCGAATCCAGGAAATCGAAGTGTCTACTGTGGATCTGGACATATTCGGGCGAGTCGCAATCGAAGCGGCTGAGAAGGCAGGCCTTGAGGTGTTCGATGCGCGGCCCGCTCTGCGTGCAGCCTGTGAAGAAGGTCAAAGGATTCATATCGGCGTCGACCCCCACTACAACGCAACAGGACATCGTGTTGTGGGAGAATGGCTGGCGAAAGAACTTCAACAAAGGCATCAGAAAGTGGAGCCGTAGAAAGCTCACCGGATAGTTACGGTCCACCTCGATTGTTCGGGAGGAGGAAACGAAAGTGAAGGGACTGAGAAAACGACTCATCCGGATGAGCGCCGTCGCGACGGGGCTCCTGCTGGGACTTCTAACGGCTGAAGTCCTTCTCAGACTCTATTGGAAAGCGCCATCCTCGCCCGTACCGATCAATGCGATTCAGAGCGATCCGTTGGTTCATATGTCCTGGGTGCCCAACTATGACGGATGGCACCGCTTTGGACCCATTCTGATGCGGTTTCAAACGAACAGCTTTGGACTGAGAGACGATGAAACAACTCTCGAAAAGCCTGAAGGCGTATATCGCATCCTCGTCGTTGGAGACTCGTTTGTCCAGGGCCACGGTGTTGAAGCACATGAAGTCTTCAGTCATGTACTGGAGGAGACTCTGCAGCCTCCCGCCGGATTTGATCGTGTCGAGGTCATTCAAAGCGGTGTCAGCGGATGGGGCCCACCGGAGGAAATGGCATGGATCGAGCACCGGGGGCTGGCGTTCCAACCGGACATGATTCTGTTGGCATTCTACACAGGTAACGATTTCATAGATGCAACGCTGCACAATCAACACTGGATTCATCGTGGAATGCGGCTCATGGAGTGGGATGAAGCGCGCATGAGCCCTTTGTGGGAAGCCCGCATCTGGATGAGGAAGAATGTCTTCTTGTGGAGCATGACTCTCGATACACTCCGAAGTCTCGGCAAGAAGAGGAAGCTTGATCTGTCCGTTGACGACGAACGACTTGTCCGCACTGCTCTGGGAGATGAAGTTGATTCATGGGAAAATCACATCAAACCGTTCTTCGACCGCCTGAGGGAACTGGGTGAAACATGCACGGCAGAAACCGGAGTCATCATACTGCCGACATGGATCGAGGCGGATACCGCACATCAGGCTTATGTTCTGGACCTCTACGGCATTCGCCAAAGTGAGGTTGACCTTTCGATCTATGCACAGGTCGTGCAGAGCGCCGCGGAAAAGGCTGGAATTTCATACCACGATGCCACTCCTCCACTCCGAAAGATGGGCGGAGAGGGAAAAACGATTATTCTCCCGACGGACGCTCACTACAATGCAGAGGCTCACCATGCCGTTGGCGAGTGGCTGGCGAAGGACCTGAGACACAGGTCGAACACCTTGACGGCTACGCAGGGAGATGCCTCGCCCTCAAATGCATCAACAGAGCATCTGCTGCAGGCTCACGACCGATGATATTCTGAACAATTTCGGCGGCCTGTTTGCGGCGCCCGACTCGATGAATCCGTGGCCTCAGCCATTCCAGCAGAGTTGTCAGGCGCCCGTGTCGCAAATCATCATCCCAACCGGGTGTCTCGTCGCGAAACTTCGCATACACTTCCGCGGCGTAGATGTTTCCGAGCGTGTACGTCGGAAAGTATCCAAGAAGCCCCGAAGCCCAGTGAACGTCCTGCATGCAGCCATCGCGATCATCCGGCACGTCAATACCAAGGTACTCCCTGTACTTCGTCTTCCATGCGTCCGGTAGATCGGAGACTGAAAGCGTTCCTTCGATCATCGCCAGTTCCAGCTCGAAACGAATGACGACATGCAGATTGTAGGTGCATTCATCCGCGTCGACTCGGATGAGTGATGGCTGGACGCGATTGACGAGGCGAAAAACATCGTCGACGGAAAAGTGGTCGAGCCGTCTCGGGAAGGTTTCCTGAAGCACGGGAAGATAGTGATGCCAAAACGCACGGCTTCGTCCGACAAGATTCTCCCACATCCGCGAGTTGCATTCGTGAATACCAAGCGATGGGGCAGTCGCGAGAGGGGTTCGAGCCTGGGCGGAATCGAAACCGGCGTCGTAGAGAGCGTGACCCGACTCGTGCATGACTGTATATAGTGAAGACAACGGCGCACTTTCATCGTAGCGCGTTGTAATGCGAACATCCTGCAGGTCAAACATTGTACAGAAAGGATGTGGTGCAATATCGACCCGCCCGGCTTCAAAGTCGTAGCCCATGTCCTGCATCACCCGGCGTTCGAAAACCTGCTGAGACTCCACAGGCCAGTGGCCGTCGGGAAACTCCGGGGTCTCCGTCCCCTCAACCTGCACAACGAGCTCCTTGAGGGACTCGGCGAGAGGGCCAAACATTGTGCGCAAACGGCCTGCGGTCATGCCACGTTCAAAGTTCTCAAGGAGCGCATCATAGGGTGATTCATCGTAGCCGTAGTATTCCGCCGCCCGTCTCGCAAGTTCAACGTTCTTCTCAAGGCACGGGCGAAATGCAGCGAAGTCATTGCGGTCGCGAGCGTCACGCCACACATTGAATCCATGCGTGTGGGCTTCGGTTTGTTCGATAACAAAGTCTTCGGGCAAACACGCGGCGCGCCTGCAGTCATACTGTGCTTCTCGAACAATCAGTGCATCGTCGCCAAAAAGGGAGCCGTCGTCTGCAAGACGCTGCAGTGCTTCCTCGTACCGCGGTTCGGTCTGAAGGCGATGATGAAGAGCGGATACGGTCGAAATGCACCTTCCACGCCCTGCCGCCCCCTTTGATGGCATCAGAACCTCCATATCCCATTCGAGGAGGTTGAGAGTGTAGCAAAGATCCTGTAGTTCGCCAAGGCGCTGGCGAACAAATCCCATGTCATGATTCATTTTCACTGCTTTCCGTTGTGCAGCTAATGGTCACTGTGCGCCATGTTCTGCTCTTCGAAGAACACGCCGGCACCAACCTCACCTTTTTGATAACGTTCCAGGTAGCGAACACCAAGGCGACGGGCTTCTTCAAGCGTTTCGGTCCGGGGCCAGGGCTCTGTGGGCCACTCCATGGCCTCCCAGTTCTTGCGATCCCGCTTGCCATAGTCGGCCCAAATCAGGTGCCAATCGCCGCGTTCGTTCTGAATCGCGCCAACGGTGTGCCAGCGAACAAAGCCCGCGGGGTCTTTGTACTGAATCACGTCGAAAATCTCAACTGCCTTCGCCTTGTAAAGGCGCGACGCATGATCATGGAAGGATTCGCGGATTGTGGCATTGGATGAACAGGACATGAGGAGAAGCAGGATCGCAAAAAGGAGCGGAAAGCTCGAAAATCGCATATCTATTCCGCTTTGCAAACCGGTCCGTCAAAATACCGGCAGTTTGTCGTGAGTGAGTTGAAAACATCCCTTACATCGTGATGGCAACCAGCAATTCCTGTCTCATCCTGATGACGGCAGGGTGCCCAAGCAAGTTACCGTGGAACGATCTGGATTGTGCTCACGATACGGGAATGAGCACATCCACGGGTCATGGATCTTTACAGCATACTGGCTCAGGCCCTTTTTCTGACATGCGCCACCCTGGCTTCCCTTGGAGCGGTTGCCGTTGCCGCCCGGAATTTTGGCCGACTTCGCGGCCTTTTCACACGACCGGTCTTAAGTCTCCTGGCAGCAGTGGCGGGGCTTCAGATTATTACAAGTTCAATCGCCGTTGCGGCTTTCCTGCTGGGACGAATCGAGCCAGAGACTTTGGGGATTTTTCTGGGCAACTGGCTGCTGGTGGGGATCGCGGCCGCTACTCTTCCCGGGGCACTTGTTGTGAACGCGGACCTGAGCACCGGCAAAACGGGAAATCGCGAACTTGTGGCCGGAGTTGTCTTCATTCTGGCCATCGCGGGAGGTGTTATCGTCTTTGACCATCTTGCCGGTGGCATCCTGGAAGAAGGACCAATGGTGAGTGATTTCCTGCACAACCCGGTCGCTCTGGGGCTGTTCCTGCCTTTTGCTCTTGTTGCAGCTGTTGTGGAGGAGGTCATTTTCCGTGGAGGATTGCAGGGACTGCTCGAACGATATCTCCCCATCGTTCGTGTCCCTGATCCGGTGTCTCGCCGAATCGCGATTCTTGCCACGAGTGCTGTCTGGGCTTTCGGCCATGCCGGGATGGTTGTTCCCCATGGAGTGAAAGAGGCTCAGATCTTTGCAACGGGACTTGTTCTGGGGTGGCTGCGTGTTCAGGGAGGACTCCGGGCTTGTGTGCTGGCTCACCTTGCGCTTAACGGAACCGTTGTGGCTGTGCAGCTTGCAGGCTGGCTGGTGACCGGTAACCCGGCGTGGAACGAAGTTTGATCTTATGCCCGGACGCGAGGCCTGAAGCCACCCCCGGAAGGAACCAGGAATGATACGTTTTCTAGGACTGCGCGCCACTGTTTGCCTGTTCGTACTGGCGATTCTTGCCATAGGGCGTAACGGTTCGGCTCAGTTTGGCACAGCTGCCGGGGCGCGAAACTTTGTCTACCCCGCGGATGTTTCAGCCGCGTTCGAACCCCCAGTCGGCTTCACCGGCGAGACGGTGAGACTTGATGTCACTGTGGACGTTCATGAAGGGCACTACCTCTATGGTATGGACCCAACGGTCGATCCGGAGGCATTTGGCCCTTTTGGAACGCGGGTTGAGTTTGAGGTGCCCGAGTTCCTTGAATCGATTGAGAGTGAGGAGTGGACCGAGCCTCAGCCAAAAATCAAGTACGACTCAGGCTTTGAAACAGATGTTCGTTTGCATACCGGCAAGGTGGTGTTCTCGCGTGTGTTCCGCGTTGCCGCGGGCATTGAAGCCGGAGAACATGAAACAAGTGGCCAGATTCGCAAACAAATCTGCGATGACACGTCCTGTCTTCCGCCAAAGGGTTCACCGTTCACAGCAAAGCTTCTGGTTCGAACACGGGGTATCTCACCAGCCACACCAGCGATTACGGGACCAACAGCCACGCCCACACCGGAGCCGACTCCGAAGAATGAACCCTCTGATTCGGATGAAAGCATTGCCGACGCCACAACGGACCCTCTGATTGAAAAAACCGACCGGCCGGTTTATAGTAATGAGAGTGAGACAGACAAACTCGCGGAACAAAGCCTCGGGAAGCTTGCATGGATCGGTTTTCTGGCAGGACTTCTGTCGCTTCTGACTCCCTGTGTCTTCCCGATGATTCCAATTACCATCTCGTTTTTCACGAAGCGGGCGGCGAAAACCGCTCCGGAAAGAGTGGGGCTCTGTTCCGTCTACGCGGGTTCGATCATTCTGGGATTCGCGCTCGTCGGATTCGGGCTGGCCATTGTCATGAAAGTCTTCGGTGTCGGAGCGGAGGGGGCGGGAGCCATCAATCAATTCGCCGCGAATCCGTGGCTGAACCTCGCCATCACCGCGGTATTCGTGGCATTTGCCCTCAGCCTTTTCGGAGCCTTCGAAATCGGGCTCCCGGCAAGCTGGGCAAACAAGCTGCAGCAAAAACAGGGCGGCCGTACAGATGTGGTTGGCGCATTCTTCATGGCAATTATCTTTGTGATCGTCTCGTTTACATGCACGGCACCGATTGTCGGCCCACTGATCGTCCTCACGTTTCAGGGAAGCTGGATCACGCCGCTCGTCGGCCTCACCAGTTATGCACTGGGCTTTGCACTGCCGTTCTTCTTCCTCGGTCTTGTTCCGGGGGCAATCGCGGGTCTGCCAAAGTCCGGTTCCTGGCTGAATGCGACAAAGGTCACGATGGGGCTGATCGAGATGGCGGCGGCGTTCAAGTTTCTTTCCAACGCCGATCTTGTCTGGCAGTGGAACATCTTCACGCGTGAAGTTGTGCTGGCGGCGTGGGCTGCCATCGCACTGATTATTTGCCTGTATCTTCTCGGTGTTGTGAAGATGGAAAAAGACGGTGGAAGCGGAACATCGGCTATCGGCTCAGTGCGAATGGTATTCGGTATGGTCTTTGGAACCCTGACTCTCTATCTGGCATTCGGCCTGTTTGCCGGACGCCTGCATGCAGGCGTTGAATCGTTCCTGCCCCCCACGACCATGAGTCCGGCTTCGATTGTCGCGACACCCGGGGGCGGAAATGCGCATGAGGCTTACATCAAGAACGATCTGGAACTGGCAAAAGCGAAATCACGGGAAACAGGCAAGCCGCTCTTCATTGACTTCACGGGTTGGACCTGTACGAATTGTCGCTTGAATGAAATCAAGGTATTCCCACAGCCGGGTGTGAAAGAGCTGATGGATGAATACGTCGTCGTGCAACTCTACACCGATGATTTGAACAGAGACAGTAACGGAAACCTGATCGGTGAGAAGTACCAGCGTTATCAAAGTGAGGAGTTCGGAACGTTTTCTCTGCCATTCTATGCAACGATGACTCCGGAGGGCGAGAAGGTGGCCACGTATGGCGGCCTGATTCGTGATACGGAAGAATTCAGGAAGTTCCTTCGACAGGCTCTGGACGTGTAGCCGTGCAGATACTTCTTGTGGAAGACGACGATGTGATCGCGCAGGGAGTTACAGACGCTCTTCGGAAGGAAGGTTATGCCATTGAGAGGGCAACGGATGGAGAAGCGGCGATTGAATGCATTCGCGTTCACGACTACGATCTTATCCTCCTGGACCTGAATCTTCCGGGAGTTTCAGGCTTTGAAGTGCTTCATGCCGTTCGCACGATGCATCTGCCCACGCCGGTGTTGATCATCACGGCGAGAGATCATGTGGAGGACCGTGTCCAGGGCCTCGACCTGGGAGCGGACGATTATCTGTCGAAGCCGTTCGCCATGGCTGAGTTGCTGGCTCGCATCAGAGCCCTGTTTCGCCGAACGGGCGATGATGCCGCATATCATTTCGAATATGGCGGAATCGAACTGGATGTGCTGCAGCGGCGTGCAACGCGCAATGGTCACGAACTGGATCTCACAACAAAGGAGTTCGAGGTCCTGGAGCTTCTCGTCCGGAATGCAACAAAACCTGTCTCCCGCAGCATGCTGGCGAAGGTTGTATGGCGCGACATCCCACGCGCGACGTCGCTCGACAACGTGATCGACGTTCATCTCGGCCGCCTTCGAAAGAAAGTGAACGACCCTTTCAACAAAAAGATCATCCGTACCATTCGAGGCGTTGGATACGTTTTGCAAGTCGGGGATTAGAGTCTGTTTTGAAGCACGCTCAACTCTTGGCTCTCCCGACTTCCCGGTCCGCTTCATCCGGCAGGTTCGGAATGAGCCTGCCCACTCCCGCCAGGAAGTTGCCGGCAGATTGAACGGTCGCGCGCCCGTTGCGCTCAACGGCGTGCTTGGGCGCGAGCAGCTTGCCGGATATCTGCATGCTGGGCCTCGGCATCTGAACCTTCACAATGGCGTTTTTTGACGCCGGGACCGGTGGAGCGGAGCGAACGACGTTGTCTTTGCTTTCATTCAAAAACAGAATGCCACCGGCAATCACAAGGAAGACTGCCGCCGCTGTCGCGAGTACACGCCATTCAGACAAAACCCTGCGAGGGTCGGGCTCCGCATGCATCCGCTCCATCACCCGATCCCGCAGATCATCCGGACACGGAGGCGTTTCGATCTCCAACACCTCCGGAAGAATATCGTCAACCGCAAGCAGTTCCTCGAGCAACATGCGCAAATCCGAATCGTTCGAAACGGCATCAAGAACGCGTGCATCCGGATCACGCCCTTCATCGAGAGCGTTCTGGACTTCCTTTAGCAGTTCGTCCCGATTCATTTGCTCGCTCCTTCCGAGCCACCACCGAAAACAGCCTGTCGAAGTCTAAGGCGCGCGCGATGTAATGCAACCTTGACGGCGCCCGGTTTTTTCCCGATGACGCGGGCGATTTCGGTGATAGACATCTCGTCGTGATAGAACATGGACACAATTGCATTCGATTCCGGCGCAAGGCCGTCGACCGCCTGCCGCAACTGACCGGCTATTTCGGCTCGAACGACAGTTTCACGAGAGCTCTCTTCCTGCGCCGGCATTCGCCCGACAACCTCATCGTCGAGAGGGACGATGCGTGCCTCCCTGCGCATATAAGAGACTGCAAGATTCAATGCGATGCGAATCAGCCATGGGCGAAACGGACGAGAGTCGTCAAACTCGGACAACCGGCGCCAGGCCCGTATAAACGCTTCCTGCGTAATGTCTTCGGCTGCCTCCCGCGACCGAACGATACGCCAAACTGTGGCAAACACGGCTTTCTGGTGACGGATAACCAGCAGGCTGAAGTCGTCCCGACCTCCGGCACGGACCCGCCGAACCACGACGGAGTCCGCCGAAGACCCGGCTTCGGCGGATGTTGCTCCCGGACGCGCGATCGACACGGTTTCGATGCTTTCCATGCGACCTCGCGACATCACTGGTCCAGATTCTTGATCATCTCGATGGCGGTCCTGCTGTCGATACTCCCGAAAACGCGCACGGTGCCTCCCGACTGCTCCGCGGTCAGATACTTCGCCGCCATATGAGCATGAGGCTGCTCCTCACTCAAGAGCTTTGAAGCAGCGAGCAATCCGTTGGCAATCTCAAGGTACTCCGCTGTCCGTTCGGGACGATCGGGAACAGCCGTTAATGCAGCCGCGACCTGATCGTTGGCGAAGTTCAGCGAGAGGGTGGCAAGCTGCAGATCGACAGCTCGTGCGAACTCGCCGAATTCGCAGTCAATCCATGGCGTGCGCACAAGAGCGCCGTGGAACACGGCCTGTGCAGCATCCTGAGGCATCATTCGCCCCGCATCACTCTGAAGAAACGATGTGCCGGGGTTGGCGCGCGTCCTGAGTACTGCTTCCATTGCATCGCGGCTCCCGGTAATGACGAGCAAACCGTCCGGGAGGAAGACACCATGTTTGTTTCCGTCGTCGATCCAGCTGTGCACGGATGCTCCGGATATTTGAAGCTCTTCATAGCTTTCGTTCAAACGAACCAAATCGACGAGTTTTTCCTCATTGAAGCGTCCTTTCGCGACAATGATCATGGATTCGTCTTCGTCGATCCGCCCGAACAGATGAATTTCGTCGATATCGTTGAACAAATCAAGATCCGTCATGTTCTGGAGAAACTTGGCTTCGCGCTGTGCTTTCTCACGACCGTATTCCTCAAGAATACGGTCCCAGAGCGAAGTCTCAAGAAAGGCTTTCACGTCCAGACGGGCAACGATCTCGGATTCGTTCGGGGCGAGAGCCAGAGGGGATTGCGCGGCTGTCGGGGGGACAAATCCCGCCAAAAGGAGGAAAATCGCGGCAAACACGCGAACTGTATTCATTGTGGCGTCCTTTAAGTTGGCTGTTTGGTTGGAAGCAGGCCTGTTTCACAAAGTTCTACGCAAAAGGGACGAAAAGGTTACAGGATGCCGACCGTGACTTTCTCCAATGTCGAACGAGAAAGACGAGACGGGAGAGTTTCATAAATGCGCATATTAAATGACTATTAATGGCCTTGTTTTGAGGAACCGTGAGCGCCGCTCTTGACCCTCAACAGCCAGCCCGACAGCGTGATCCGCCTGTGAGAAATCAATGAGCGGGAAAGCCTCCCGGCCCGCCACTTCAAATCCGGAGCCCGTCATGGCCGAGAATCAGCAGCAAGCCGCTGGCGAAGAGCACCACAGCGTCCACATCGGTGAACCCGACACTCGCGGACGAAGAATCACGCCGTGGGCGTGGGTGCCGTCGGTTAACTTTCTTCAGGGAATGCAATACATCCTGGTCACTCAGATGTTTATCATCGTGTTTTATACGATGGGCATTCCCAACAGCACGGCGCTTTTCTGGCTGGGACTCCTGAGTCTTCCCTGGACGATCAAGCCACTTTGGGGTCCGCTGATCGACAAATACTGGACCAAGCGCAACTGGACAACAACGATGCAGTTGCTTGTTGGTGCCGCGCTGCTTGGCTCCGCCTTTACAGTCCTGCTGCCTGACGCGGAAGTGTTTGGTCTTCCCGCTTTCTTCATCATCACGATTCTTGTCCTCTTCCTGGTGGCCTTTGCCAGCGCGACCCATGATATTGCCTGTGACGGTTATTACATGCTCGCACTGAGCGAGCGACAGCAGGCATTCTTTGTCGGTATCCGCAGCACAGCCTTTCGAGTGGGATGGATCTTCACCCTCGGGCCACTTGTCTATCAGGCTGATATTGTACAGAAGATTACGGGGCCGACTCCCGAGTATTTTGCCATTCAGGCCATCGCGCCGGACAGCTCTCCCGTTGAGCCGGAGGGTCTTCCCTCAAGCCAGCCAAGATCTGATGGCGAGCAGGGTATTGTCGTCGACAGCAGCACTATTGCCGTCGAACGAGGCGAGTCGGCCGAATACGGTATTCGTCTGGCTCAGGACCCTGGTGCCGACAAGACAATCACGGTTGTTCTGAAGGAACGCGAGAAGGTTCAGGAGGTGACGATCGATCCGAAAGTTCTGACGTTCACGTCGGAAGACTGGCAAACTGCAAAACCTGTAACGGTGAAAGTCGATGGCAAGCTCAAGGAGAGCGCCACTGCCATATTTCAGATTACGGCAGGTAACGTGGCTCTTGGATGGGCGGTCGTTCTTGTTACGGCAGGGCTGATTTACTTCCTTCTCGCCACATTCCACCGCTTCCTGCTGCCAACCGCGAAAGCGGATGCAGTGGAAACCGAAGATAGACCACCGTTCCACATACCAGCCCTGGCGGTGGCGGCCACGATTCTTGTGCCTTTCCTGCTGGGCTATACCACCTATCGAGTCATCATGGTCCAACAGGACACACTTGGCCCCAATATCTTCGGAGCGCTAGCATCGTCGACTGAAGCTGCAGACGTAAAGCTGTACAGCTTTCTCTACAAGTTGACGGCAATACTCATCCCCACGTCACTCGGGTTTGTCCTGTTCTTTGTCCCGGGCCTGAAAACTGTCACACGGTCCTTCTTTCGCAAGATGTCGGACGTCAGCCGAATCGGTTTTGTCGATGTGTTCACAACCTTCTTCGCCAAAGAAAAGATCGCCGTCGTTCTTTCTTTCATTCTTCTCTACCGTCTTGGCGAAATACCCTTATCGTCGCTCAAGGCGCCTTTCCTTCTGGGATCCACCGATACCGGTGGAATTAACATGTCACTGTCGGAGTTTGCTTTTGCCAACTCCGTGATCTACGTGATAGCATTAATCGTTGGCGGTCTGTTCAGCGGCTGGCTGATTTCAACATTCGGACTGAAGAAGATTATCTGGATTCTGGTGGCATTCATGCACCTGCCCAACCTGGGATATGTTTATATGTCCTATGCTCTCCCGGAGAGTCTTGTCATCATCAACGGACTGATCGGCTTCGAGGCATTTGGCTACGGCGTCGGTCTGTCCGCTTTCCTGATGGTGATGATCATGGCCGCAAAGGGCCCCTACAAGACCGCACACTATGCGCTCTGTACAGGCTTCATGGCGCTTGGGGTCATGATCCCTCAAATGCCAAGCGGCTTTATTCAGGAGGTTCTGGGTTATCAGAAGTTCTTCGTTCTGGTCATGATCCTGATCATTCCAGGATGCCTTTTGATCCCGTTCCTGCCTATCGATCCAAACTTCGGAAAGAGAGACGAGGCCTAGTTGACCGGACAGGAGGCGGAGAGGGAACTGGCAGACCGATGGAAACAAATCCCGCCCTGAAGGCGGCACGCAAGCTGGTCATTGGGGTGATCGGTGGGACAGTCGTGATTGCCGGCATCGCGATGCTTGTCCTGCCGGGACCCGCAATTGTTGTCATCCCGCTGGGGCTGGCGATTCTGGCGACGGAATTTGTCTGGGCGAAACGGCTGCTGAGCAGAGTCAGAAGTGAGGTTCAGAAGAGGACCAAAGGAAACAGATCCAAGACTGATAACAGCGGAAAAACCAATGGCGACGTTTGAGAGTTGGCAGGCTGCTAGTTCGTGTTGTCATAAGGATAGTCGGGGTTTTGATCCGGAGGAGGAGGGTTCCATTCGTCGTTATAAACGTCCTGCATCTCCTCGTCATCGTCGTCCCACAAAGCCCTGGTGCCTGGAAAATAGAGGCTTCCCCAAGGCTCTCCCTCTTTACGCCATGGACTGACGCCGTTGGGGAAATTGGGCCAGACGGATCGGCAGACAATGTAGTCGACGCCGCCAATCACCCACGAGACACCCTGGAACAGATAGTAGGCGACACTGATTCCAATACCGGCGTTAAAACCTCCCTGAAGCGTCCAGCCAACGTTTGCTCCCGGCGTTGGAGTCGGGTTCGACTTGTCAGCCCAAAATTGAAACACGTTCGTGAGTGAGACAAGAGGGGCATCCACAACATCACGAACCCCTGTCAAGGGAGTCAGAGCAACTTTCCCTGCTGTGTGCATCCGGCCGTGGGCACAGCCCGACCCAAACAAAAGGGCGGAAAAAAACAAAACCAACAGAGAGAATCGAAGAAAACGGGGCATGGCGATGCTCGCGAGCGGGGATTCGAGTACGGAATCAGCTACGCGGTGCAGTATGGTTTGGACAAGGGTTATGTGGGAGAAAGTTGAGCGGCCGGCAAACAATGCTTAACCATATTTCGAACTCAGAGTTTGTGCCTCGATGATCAGGTTTTCGATGGCCGTGCGAATATCACCCAGTTCTGATTCCTTGTTTCGTGCCCGCCAAAGTTCCTCGTATTCATCGTAGAGCGACTCCAACTCGATGGCAAACACCTCAAATCGTTGAGCCAGTCCCGGATTCGTCGCATCGCCGGTTTCGTGAACCGCCCGCACGAGCTGAATCTTCTCTCCGCAAAGACCCATCATGCGGCACATGTGGACATATTCCGCCAAGTCGGTGGCGTCGCCTTGATTATTGGCTCCGAGACTCTCGAAGTACTCCACGCTTTTTTCGCTCTGCTCTTTAAGCTGCCCGGCATATTCGTCCGTCTTTTTCTCGACATGCTTATACTCGGAAAAGGGCTGATAGAATGTGCGCCAGGAGCCATAGGTCTCTCTGTCAAACGCCGTTGCACGCAGCAGGTCCGCGGGTTTCGTGCTGTCCACGTTGAACATGCGTCGTGACCAGAACCGGTCAAAGGTTTGCTGATCCGTGGCTCCATTCCATGACAGTGCCGCTCCGAGTGCTGCACCGTGCCATGAGCCCGCCAGCAGATTGTAGTGTCCGTGATCTCCCCAGTCCGTGTTCAGCACGCCCATGGCGCCGTATTTGCGGCCGGCGTCGATGTAACGGCGAATGTTCAGTTCCGCATTGTCGATCCGGTTGAGGATTTCGTTCCATCCGCTGGTACCGGGGCAGACGTAGAAATCCACGCCCGCCTCACGGAACAACGCACAACTGTCGAAATCCGAATTGTACCGGTAACCCCAGTTCAAAAGAATGGTGTCTGTCGGGATCTCAGGGATCAGGTCCTCGTGCTGTTTGACGATGTCGCCCCAGAACATCATGCGCTTGCCGTGAGATTTACAGACTTCGTTGAGCCATGCTATGTGCTGCAGGTAGAGTCGTCCCTTCCCCATCTCTTCCGCCAGCCCTGCTGTTTTGCCCTTGCCAAGATCGTATGTCTCGTCTGCGCAGACATTGACATACTGTGAATCGAAGAGAGGAAGAAACTCGCCAAGCATCCGTTCCAAAAGCGCCAGTGCCTCGGGGTTGCTGACATCAATGGTCGCCCCCTTCATGCGCTGATACCATGTCAAGTCGCTCCATTCGCCCTCCAGCTCGACATCCGCAAGATGCCGATACTGTGGCAGGCTCAGTACTCCCGCCATATGGCCAAAGGCCTGAAGTGAGGGGACCAGATCGATGTGGCGATCAGCACAGTAGCGATCCAGTTCCCGGATCTCTTCGGCCGTCAATCCATCGGGGTTTTGTGCAATTTCCGGATCGAAGCTAAAGGCGAACGTGTGCTCGACATAGAGCTGGAGTTGGTTGGCCTTGTGATCCGCGAGATAGTCCGCAATGCGCTTCAATGTATCCAGTGTGGGAACTTTGCCACGAGTGACGTCGTGATAGAATCCTCGAAACTCGAAGTCGGGCTCATCCGTCATCGTCAGGCACGGCAACAGCGGTTTTGACTGCTGCTGCGCGATCTGTGTCAGGGTCACGATACCGTAATACAATCCCGAGTCGGAGTTGCCTGTCACGCGAACTTCTTCCGGACTGATGGACAGTACATATCCGTCTTTCGCCGGACCCTCCGTTACCGGATCGTTCCGAATCTCGAGGATCACGGGCGGGGTGCCGGTGTTTTGCACCTTCGGAGAAACGCCAAAGGTGTCTTCGCACCAATAAACGAAGGCGCTTGCGGCAAGCCGCTCGGGCTCCGACATGTTCTCTGGTAAAATCAGTGGTGTTTCATCAGTCAGAGGAAACGTGCCGTCTGCAGGGATGAAGGACTTGGGCTGAGGCAGGATCATGAGAGGTTCGATGGATTCGGTCGATGCGGACCTGGAAGTAGCGGCGCAGGAAACAGCGGTGGCGACTGCCACGCACACAAGCGCCGAGAACAGAAGGCGGTTGATGGTTTTCATAAATTTAAAGGTAACCGGTTGGTCTCAGGGGGCAAGACGAGTGAGCATATTCTTCGGGATAAATCAACCCTCTGTCGGAACAAACTCCGTCGGTCCGTCTTCCATGGGAGGCAGGAGTTCAATCCCCGCCTGACCGGTCGGAAACTTCACGGCCCATTCATAGATCTGTCCGCCTGTGATATAGCGGTGAAGATCCGCACCCGGACACACAGTCTGGCCGGGAGCCACGTCGCGGTGGCCGCTAATCGTGGCCAGATCGATACTGTGTCTGTTACCAAGCCACGCCAGCAGATGCACAAGACTCTGCAACTGCTCTTTACTAACACGTTGTTCCTCGAAGTTGCCCATCAGATCGATCCCGATGTGGCCGGACACATCGTACTTCGTATTGGTTTCAGGGGCAAACTCCGTCGAGCGCGCTTCGAAAATGGTCCCGTCGGGTGCAATCAGGTAGTGGTAGGGAACATCAGGCCAGCCCTTCTCCGCCTTGCCCCACGTCTGAAGGTTCTTCACCTTTGCGGCCGGGTCCGTGCCCGCCTTGAACACAACACCGCTATGATGTATCGTTAGATACTTCGGCGTGTGTCGTCGATCATCCATGTTATCCGGCTCACTCCCCCACTCTTCGGGCGTTACCATTGCCGGTTTGACAACATACGAGTAGCTCACCTCCGTCGGCCTGGGAGCATCCGCATTTATCGGGCGTGCCTCCTGGGCTATCGCTTTGTCGGATGACGCGCAGGCGGTTATGCAAATCGCGATTGCTGCAAGAACCGGAGCCTGAAGAAATGATTTCATGGTGCTGTCCCGCTTTCGGTAGAAAGTTCCGCTTCCGGCGCCCAGAACAAACGCACACCGGGTGTTTCGACTTTCGTACGATAGAGTTTCCGTGTTTCGTCCTCCGTCACATACAGCGTTCGAAGGTCGGCTCCGGCAAACTCAACGTTGCTTGGTTTCTTCCCGGGAGTCTTCAGATTGCGAATACGGGTACCATCGGGAGAAAAAACCGCCACGACTCCGCCACCGAAATGGGCAACGTAGAGATTGCCGCCGGTGTCAAAAGCCATTCCGTCGGGATCGCCCCCCGGCATGTCTGCAAAGACCTCGCGATTTATGAAGCTCCCGTCCTCTGAGACATCGTACCGCAGGACACGGTTCCATGCAGACTCGGCAACGTAGACCTGCTTCGCGTTGGGAGAAAACGCGATCCCGTTGGCAAAGCCGAGTTCCCCCGCAGCCTGAGTCACTTCACCGGTTTTGGCATCGATCCGGTAGACGGCGCCTTTAGGATTCTCTCGCTTGTATGCCCAGGAATCCGTGAAGTACAGATTTCCCTTTGGATCAAAGGCGAGATCGTTTGGACGGACAACTCGTTCGCCGCCGTACTCAGTCGCAACGTATTCGCTCGAACCGTCCATACCAATCCTCAAGATTCCGGGCTCTCCATACTCGCAGGCATAGAGATAACCGTCGGCTCCAAAAGTCGTGCCGTTTGTGTTTTTGAGAGTAAACGGATCTTCCTTCGCTGCCAGAAAGAGCTGCGCTCCGGGGACCCCGTGACGAAGCCGATAAATCGCCTGGCCCGTGCAATCGGAGAAAAACAACTCACCCCGGCCGTTCCACGCAGGTCCTTCCGGAAAAGTACCTCCATCCGCGGCTTCAACCCAGCCGGGTTCGACAATTTCCGTAGCCATAACGGCCTCGCTTTGCGCGGCAAGTGAGCCTGCGGTCACGAACACCGTGGCAAGACCACACAAAAAACGGCGCAACATGGTATGGTTCCTGTTCAAGTAAAGTCATGCGCGTCACCGGCGCACAATCCCCTCAAGAGGCCAAGAGGTTTCCCGTGAGCCACACACCGAACTCCATCGTTGAGAAGACCATCCACATGCCCCGCTGGGCGGTGGTGGGAGCGTCCGACAATCCTGAGCGGTACAGTTATCGGATCATCAGACTTTTGAAGGAACGCGGCTACACTGTGTACCCTGTCTCGCCAAAGCTCAAGGAGCTGATGGGACTGAAGGTTTATCCATCGATCAGGGAAATCCCGAAACCTGTGGATGTTGTTGATATGGTTGTGAATCCACGAATCGGAATCAACGTGATGCAGGAAGTCGCCGATCAGGGAATACGATATGTCTGGCTACAACCCGGCGCGGAGAGCGATGAGATTCATGCCTTCGCCGGTGAAAAGGGAATTGCCGCGATCGACGCGTGTATCCTCGCCGTATTGAGCATCAAGCGTGATCATCGTATTGGAACCCTGCCATAGTACCGGGATATTCAGTTTCCCGACAACGTCCACAGGTCGCCCGGAGACACCGGCTGTGGCGATCCTGTGTTGAACCGCAATCCGAATGAGAATGTCCCGGAACCCGAGATCTCGATCATGTGTGTCTGCGCCATGTTGCGAGGCGAGTTGTCTGTTCCATCGCTTGCCGCGGCGTTGTAGCTGGCGTTGAAATCACCCGCCGCATAAACCACCTCCACCGACACATCCGCTTGCGTGTTTTCCAGGACGAAACGTTCACCATCGTCTTCCGGCTGAAGAGCGCTTTGCCCTGTGACGAGCAGGTTCTCAAGATCCGGCGACAGCCCGCATCGCACATAGAGCTCTGTAACAGCTGCACTGACTGAGTAATCCACCTCCAGCAGGTTCGACCCGGGATCAAGTGTCACCGTTTTCGAAACGTTACCGTCCGGCGAAGTCATGACAAATCCGTCTGTGGCAGGGACAATGGCAT